>JAYUVP010000339.1:0-11878 GCA_043753995.1 Fibrobacterota bacterium | reverse complement strand
GGGCCGGCAGGGCGAGGCAGCCACACAGAAAAAGCGAAAAATTTTCTTCACTCAGGGCTTGTCTAGCCTCAGCCATCACCTCGGCCACACCCTCTTCCGTGCCCGGTGCATGCTGGGCTGCAGCGGATAACAAGGCTTGCTCTAATTCTTTGCTTTTTTTCCTATCGGCCTCCGACCAAAGGTCATCGACAAATTCGATGCATTCGGCCATTAAATAGGGCTTCTCGCCGCGCACCATTTTTTCCAAATACACCCGGCGACGGCCCACGGGATCGATGCGCTTGACTGTAGCGTCCCCTATCACATCGTCGAACGCTACCAGAGTGGCCACGGGATAGGGCATGGCCTCGCCACCGACTTCCACCCCGCTGCGAATCAGGGCTATCACGAATTCGCGACTCGCCTGAATATCGGTGAGCATTTGCAAATAGCGCGGCTCAAAAATCCGCAATGGCAATTTGTGCCCAGGAAAAGCCACCACATTCAATGGAAAAACCGGTAAAACCTGAGAAGACATGGCTTCAAGGTAGGTCGGCGAAAGGGGCCTTTGTAACTTCTTGCTAATGCCCTTCGTGTCGCGCCCGGACCTTTCCTTTTTGTGCCTGACCTTTGGTCTTGCCCTGTCCCCGACTCAAGCCTTAGAGTCGCCCGAGCAAGCGAATGGTGTGAACTTGTCTTTGGACGAAGGTTTCGGGGCCAGGCATCAAGCCATGGCCACCCGATTCGCCGGTTTTCAAATCGGCGCCGATGCGGTAGGCAATGCCCCGGCGGGCTTGGCCGACATTGACGATTTGACCTTCTCCTCCTCGCATTCCGAGCAATTCGCCCAAGCCAAAATGGACCATTTCGCGGCGGTTTTTCCCTTTGACGCCGCTAGCACTCTCGGCCTAGCCCTGGCGCGTTATGGTGTCAGCGACATTGAGTTTAGGCCCGAGGGCTCCGAGGCCACGGCCCTCCCCCCCTCGGTTTTCAGCACGGCAGATTATTGGGTGACGGCCGCTATGGCACGGCGATGGGGGCCTCTCGATCTAGGTGCCAGCCTGCAAATCCTTTACCGCGATCTCGACCAAGCTGGCCTAGGAATGCGCGGAGATGTCATGGCCACCTATACCTTGGAAAAGCGCCATCGGCTACATGCCCTGCTCGTCGGAGCCTTGCCTTCTTCGGCCCGGTGGTCGAGTGGCTATTCCGAATACGAACCCACCGATTTGAAAATCGGTGCTTCGACCCTCATGAATGCGCCTTATTTCTATGGCCATTTGCAATTGGCGTGGGAAAGCGAAGGCCTTTTTCAGGCTTCGCCGAAAAGCAACTCGCGGTTGGATGGCCGTCGCGGTTTTTATCATCCCTTAGAAGCCCTGAAAAGTTCGAATCTCGGTGCCGAATTTCTATTCGATTTTGGCCTAGCCTTAAGGCTCGGTTTGGAGGAGCTTCGCCTCGCCAAGGCCATGGGCAGCCTATGGCATATCGGCCTCGGCTATACCTGGAAAAGCATGGTGGGCATAGACTATAGCTTCAATCCCCACCCCGATTTGCCCAATTCCCATCGCTTAGCTTTGCAATTCACCCCGGTTTTCCCCAAATTTACCGGCAAGGGATTTAGGCCCAAAGCAAGTTCAGCCCGCATGGAAGAGCAAGACTCACGAGAGACAATGCCTTCACCCGAAACCAAGCCCGAGACGCTGGAATCAAAGCCGGAACCCGAGGGAGAAAAGCAAGTCCCTTCTTCGCCAGATGCACCCGGGTTGGCACCGGTTTCTCCCGAACCTGCCCAGGAAATTCTTGAGGAATAGCGCCCTGAGGGCAGTTTCTAGGGCTTAGCCAAGGCCTCGGCATAAGCCTTTTCATCCTTTAGGATGACTAAGACTCGATCTAGACCCAGCACCTGAAGGCTATCCAGCAAATGCTCATCCTGGGCGACAACAAAAACGCGACGCCCTTGCTGGGACAGCAGGTATACGGTTCGGGCCATCAAGTTGAGAAATCCGCTGTCCAAAACGGAGTTTCCATCGAAAAGAAAAGCGATGGAATCCGGCATTTTCGCTTCCAGCTTGTCTAGGACTTGCTTGAGCTGAGCCAAATCCCCGATACGATAGCTGCCTCCCCGAATATGAATGGCGACATGCTTCTGATTTTCGCTGAGAGTGTAAAAACTTTCGTCACTTCGCCTTTTCATGGGCCGACGACAGCTCGGGCAAGCATTCTCCCCGGTGAGAGAACCCGTAAAAACCTGGCCACAATCGGGACAGGTATAAAAGCGCATGGTCGGATACAGTTCTTCGTCAGGCATGATTAACCTGGAATTTAGTAGCTTTCTTAGCCTATTCTACGGAGTCGGAATTGCCTTTCAAGGGCAAGGCCGCTCTAGTAGACTTTCGGTACCCAACGCATTCGTAAAGGCTCCCTCAGTGGGGCTCTCGCGGAGGTAGCATATCAAGTTCGATATACGATCCGTAGGCATCTTCGATGTTGTCTCTGCTCGATTGTCCGACGGAGAAGTCTTTGACTCCGCCAAGCTGAAGAACACTATTCGATTCCTCATCGAAAACGATATGCGTAATATCGTGATCGATCTCGGGAATCTCGAATACCTCTACAGCGACACCATCAATGCCTTCATCGCCTCGAATCGACATATGCTGGAGGTCAGCGGTCGCATAGCGATCTTGACCGAGCACCCCAAGGTGCAAGACATTTTGAAACGCGCTGGCTTGGACAATATCATGCGCATTTACCGCTCGGAAGCGGAAATGATCGCCGATGCCAAGGAAATACTGCGCCAGACCTCAAGCTATCGCATTGACGAATTGCAAAAGGCCGCGGCAAGTAGTCAGCAGACGGTGCAGATTCCGGCTCAAATCCCGACTCCGCCGCCTATTCCCAAGAGCGAATTCGAGGATTTTCGTTTTGAGATGGGCGAACAGTTGGGCTCCAAGCTCGACAATAATGAAGTCCCGCAATATCAATACGGGCCCAATGCCTCCACTCCCGCCATTCCAAAGCCACCTTCTGCGCCAATAGCTCCTGCACCCATTTTTGAAATGCCTGCAACGCCTCCGGCGAATCAAGGCTATGGCAATAATTTCAATACGGGTTATGTGCCACCCGCTTCCCAGCCGACGGCGCCTTCCTATGGCGGATACACCCCTCCGAATTTCGGAAATGCTCCGGTAGCTCCTCCATCGGGATATACAGGCGACTCCCGCCTGGACAATAGCCAAGGTCCTGGTTTTGACTTTCCCACCGTGCAATTACCCGTGGGTTCTTATGCGCAAACGCCTCCGCCATCGAATACCGATGACCAGGATGGATCGCAAGCCGGGTATGATTCGGAAGACGAAGGCGGTAATCGCAATCGCAAGTCCGCTGAAGATCGTATGCGCAGCCCGAATGCCCGTAAAGCCGGCAATCGACGTGTGGGTGGGCGTGAAGGCGCGGCCCCGCAAATGCCAGGAATGGAAGAGTCGGCTTATACGCCTGGAGCCGCAGCGTCCACTTCCCAGCCTGAATCTCCTACGAGTCATGAGCCCTATGGATCGGGAACTAATGGGCCGATAGACCCAAATGGCCCCTTTTCCAGGCCTTCCACTTTAGTCGAAGAAAAAAGTTCTTCTACCAAGGCTCTTGTTTTTATTGCCTTGGTGGTTTTGATTGGCTTTGCGCTTTTCATGTTCACCTTAGGCGGTGATGATGATGAAAAGAAGCCAGAAACGACAAACCCATCGGTCACTGAAAATCCGGTGACCCCTGCCCCCGCCGCTGTGGATTCGGCTGTGGCAATTGAACCTGCACCCGCTCCCGTGGAACCTTCGGCTGCACCCGCGGAACCAACTACGCCTGCGGTCACTCCGACACCACCGACACCTGCGCCAACACCCGTAGTGAAGGCACCACCCGCTAAACCTCAGACTACGGAAAGCAAGCCACCGCGTACGACCAAAAAGCCGACCAAGTCGCCAACGCCGAAAGTGGTCGAAGAGCCGCCTGACGAACCAAGAGTGACGCCAAGCCCCACGGCTGCAGAGGGACAGATTCTTATTGTCAGTAATCCCTCCGGTGCGGATGTTCTGGTCAATTTCTCGAAAAAAGGGCAAACGCCCCTGACCGTGGCCCTGGGCAATAACACCAATCGCATCATTGTGCGTAAAGACGGCTTTAAGCGCTATGAAACCACTTTAAACAAGGGAAATACCGACAAGGAACTGACGGTGGATTTGATTCCTGAAGAGGGAAGCTCGAATACTGAAGAAACTCCTGTCGAAGAGCCTAGAGTAGAACCACCCAAACCAGAGCCGGTGGTCAGCAAACCGAAACCCGAGCCAAAGCCCGAACCCAAGTTCGTTGAGCCGCCTCCCGAACCTGTGGCCAAAGCTCCGGAACCCGAAGCTCCGCCGACACCAAAGCCCAAGCCTGCGCCTTCTTTTTCCGCTGGCTCAGGACCTCCTGGTTTGATTTTCCTTTCGAGCAGTCCTGCTCGCGCCGACATTCTTGTCGATGGCAAAGAGACGGGTAAAAAGACTCCGGCCAAACTGGAATTGCCGTCCGGCATGCACCGAATCGAAATGGTGAAAAGCGGCCAAAAAGCCTCGGTTGAGCAAATGGTCGGTGAGGGTAAAAACAAAGCCCTTCACCTGAATTTGCAGTAGTCAGGAAGGTCGGGGCTGCCTCCCTCCAATTGGGATCATCGCCCTAAGCAGAGGGTACGACATGTCGTGCCCCCTGCCCGCAAAAGGCCGGTTATTCGTCTTTTGCTCTTGATTGGCATCGGCATAGGGCTTTATTTCGGTTTTGAGCCTGGAACTCGCCAAATCGCGTCTTGGCTAAAAAAGTCCCCCACTCTTTCGTCTAAAAATCGTTCCCCATCCAAGCCCGAAAAGTCAATTCCTGACTCCAGGCTGGAAGCGGAAATCGAGAAACCCAGCTGGGTTTTTAATCGCGATTCTTCGCAAATCACCTTGAATTGCCCAGCGGGTGAAATATCGGCCTGCCTCCAAGGGGTGGATAGTGCTCGCCCTGGATTGGCGAATTGGCTTTCCGAAGCCATGGCTCGTAATAGGGTGAATGCTCAAACTATGGGGTGGTCGGTCACCTGTAAATTTCCCCTCGATTCAGGTTTGGCGGAATCGGGAATGGCGTCTCTGCTTCGATTGTCCCTCGGCAGCGGCTCGGGCAAAAAAGTTTATCTGCCTCGCCAGCGCTCTCAGGGTTGGTCACTATGCCCCGAAACAGGCTGCGAGGAGAACGGCATGCCGCGTTTGCCTATTGCCGAGCCCAGCTTAGTACGCTTTGACAAGGACAAGGCTTGCTTGCGAGTGGAAGGGATGACGGCATTGTTAGCGCCGGCTGCGGGTTGGGTTTCCCGGCGTGATACCGTCGCAGGTAAGTTACGCCTAGTCCTCGATCATGCCGCCTTTTGCCGCTCGGTATTCACGGGAGATTTGATTTTAAGTCCTGAAATAAAACGAGGGAAGCCCATTGCCCTCGGACAACGCCTGGGCCAAACTCTGAAAAACGATTCGAAAGTCACGGTATTGTGGCTTGCCCAGGGTTCGCCCACCTTGCCATCGCATTGGCAGGTCGCCGCGGCACCGGAGACGGAAGAGAATGTCCCCTGATTTCAAAACCGCTTTGGCCCGCGCCCACCGCGCCGGGGCCTTGCCTTTTGCCCCTGAGGCCTTAGCCTGGCTTTTGCATGGCCTGCATCAAAATGGCAACCCCATTAGCTCGGGCGAACCCGCGCAAACCGGTCCCCAGGAATTAGGACAGTGGATACCTCGGCAAGCGCGCCAACAATTCGGCGGCCTAGCCGAAGCGGTATTGCAGCATTGGGGTTTGCTCCGCGGTGCCGATTTACATAGTGCTTTGCAATGCCTGGACCAATTGGGTGCGGCACGGCTTTCCGAGCAGGACACCTTGGAGGCCTATGCCTCGCTGGGTAAAATAGGACCCGAGCCTTGGGGCCAAGCACATGCCTCGGCGGAAGACACTTGATCATGCGCCAGCTTTTTACGCACTCGCTAGTCACCTTTTGCGCAGCATGGATTTCTGGTTGCGGCTTTTCGGTGTGGCCTGATCGCGAGACCCAAATCGTGGCCTCCCTACCCACTGAAACCTTGGATTTTTATCCCGGGCCTAGGCGCTTTGTCGAAAGCGGTGATTCGATTTCCTTACGCTTCGTGGGCATGCATGTTGGATATGCCTGCACCCGTATCACCCAGGTGACTCTGGCAGTGGACAGCCAAGCGATGCGAGCGGACACCTTGCGAGTGCGACCCGAAATTCGCGCTGAAATTCCAGGTGCGCCAACTTGCGCCCTCCAAAAGACCCGCGACACCCTGGCGACCGTGGCTCTGAATGCCAAAGCGGGAATGACCTTGGTATTGGCGGATATGGGCCTCGTATCTGGACCGAAGGCATTGCTGGTGGCAGGGCAATTCCATCGCGATAGCCTTAAGCATGCCAAAAACGATTTGGGCTTCACTTCGCGCGGAGTTATGACCTATCGCGATTCCTCGGCGATTTTTCCTCAAGCCAAAATCTTCATCGACTCGCTTTCCGCCTGCTCAATCCTCAATTATGCCTGGGCCAAACGCAACGGAGATACGGTAGGCGTCGACCTTGGCTGGGTGACTATCGACACGGCGCAAGCTCATGGTTCTTTTCAATGCGATACGGCGGCATTCCGCCTTGATTCCTTGCCGGTCTTTTTTCTCGGTTCCCCTTAGGGAGTGACCGAAGCGAAAAGTCTCAAGCCTTTTGCAGGGCTTGCCGCATGTCTTCCGCGAAATCGAAACGGAGGGCAAGTGCTGCGCGTCGCTTAGCCTTGTCTTCCATTTCCTTTCTGAATGAAAAATCGATCCACAAGGACTTCATGGCCTCGCCCAAGGCCGGCGGGGATTGGCAATCGACCCTAAGTGCAGCGTCAAGGGCGAAATCTTCATGGCTAGTCCCTTGATGATAAATGCAAGCCTTACCTAGGCACATGGCTTCGAAAAGCGGCATGCCGAAACCTTCATAAAGCGAAGCCGTCACAAAGGCCGAGGCCTGACGCAAATAGGCGCCAAGGGAAGCATCTGGAATATGTCCGGTGAATATCACTTGCTCCTGCAAGCCGAGACGCAAAGCCTCGCTGCGCGCGGCACCCCCATCCCAGGCTTCATGGCCAATGAGGACCAGGGGAGGTACATCAGCATGCTGTTGATGCAGCCAAGCATAGGCTTGCAGCAAGCCGACATGGTTTTTACGCGGCTCTATATTACCCACGCTCACGAAATAGCCCTGGGGAAATTTTCGCGCAATGTCGGCGTCTTCGGAGGTGGCCTGGGTCCACGCCGAAGTATAGGCGCCAAAAGGCGGCAATAGGGACAGGCGGCTTTCATCTATACCGAGCAAGGCTTGGAGTCTTTGAGCGGTGAAACGCGTGCTCACCAAGCCATGCTGGGCACGGGGAATTTGATTTTCAAGGATACGCCGATTTTTGTCGGCATAGCGTGACATTCGCAATATTCCGTTCTCTAGGGGACCGGCATCGGGAATGAGTAGGACCCGTTTGCGCGACGACTTCCAAGGCGGAAAGCTATAGCCCAAATGCAAAACGCCGTCGGGACGCAGCGCCGCTTCCCACAGGGGAAGAGCGCAGGCCGTCCAAAGGCGCAGCGGCTTGGGACGCACGCGCCAGACTTTTAACGAAGCGGGCGGCTGATAATCGCTTTCGTCGCCACCGGAAAGCAAAACAGAAAAACGTATTTGGGGAATGGAAGCCAGGGCGTCCACGATAAGGCGAACATGGCGGCCGAGCCCGGAATCATTGCCCACCGCGAAGGCTTCCACCAGCCAATGCGGGCGATTCATAGGGTCTTTCCATAGGCCATGCGCAAGCGATGGCGCCAAATTTCTGCCATGGCCAAAGCGAGCGCGGGTAAAAGCGGCAAGACAAAACGCGCATAGGCCGACAGCAGGGATAGTCCGGCCAGAGATATCCAAGAAAAACCGATGGCCACGACGGTGATGGGACGCCAGGTCTGTGAACGCCAAGTGAAAATGGCTATCGCAACAGTCGGCAGAAAAGCATAGAACCAAAAGCTGAATAGGAAGGCGAGATTGCCGCTGCCTTGTCGCGAATGCGAACCGGGAAAATGCGAAAAAGGAGTGTCGAAAACCAGGCGATTGACATTGGCGCGCCAATTCTGAAATACCTTGCCGGGATGATTGCGGAGATTATTCCAGGCGGCTCGGCGAAAGGCCATGTCGCGCTCAACTTCATTGTCACTTGCGATGCTTTGCAAAAGCGCATGCGCCGAAGGCGAAATTTCCGGGTATTCCAAAATCGCATTGAAAGGAATGATATCGCCCAAAAGGTTTTTTTCAGGCAAGGTGAGGGTATACATCTGGCTCCCTCCGGTATTGCCCCAATAGAAAAACCTACCGGTGAGTTGATAGGTGTACAACAAATAGGGACTGCAAATCAAAAAGGCCAGGATGGCGATACTCGCAAGACGCTTGGCCAGGCGACGATGGCGAGGCAAACAGGCTAAGCACAAGGTCAGGCCCAATCCCGCTAGCAAGACACAGGCGAAGAAAAAGCGGGTGAGCGCCAAAGCCGCGAGATAGGCTGCCGCGCGCAATAGCGGGCCGCGCTTGGTTTCCGTTTCCAGGGAAGTATTCAATTCACGCATTGCACCGGCGACGCAAAACAAGGCAACCGTCTCAGTCATGAGCAAGGGTAACCAGGGCAAATCAAAAACCAGGAAATAAGACCCGACCCACCAAGCCCAGGTAGAAGCCCGCGAAGAAACCGGGGCGACCTTGGCCCGCAGCGATGACGAATGGGACTCCGGGCCGCCCCCGTCCATGGCCTGCAAGGTGAGACGAAAATGACGCACAGCCCCGAAGAAGAACAGGGCATTGCCCAGCTTGGCCACATAAAGCGGTAAATCCCAAGCTCGGAAAGGCCAAAGCAAAAGGGGGAGGCCCGGTCCATTCCATAAAAAAAGCGTGTCGGTGGGGGCGTAAAAGCCTCGGCACAAATTGTCTGCATACTCGACAAAACGCTCTTCGTCGAGCTGAAATTCGGGGCGAATGCGCAGAACTATCCACAAAAGGGCGAGTAGCCCAAGAGTCCACTCCGGGGACTGGCGCCAACGCCGAAGCAAGGTCGATTTTGCAAATTGAAACATGAAGTCCATTGCCGGAACTGGCTCCGGCCATTCCATTTAGGATACCATGCCTTTGGGTGCTGAAGCGATGCCGTCCCGGCATGGCTTTTTTGCCCGCAAACCTGCCCACATTCTTGCCCGCAAACGAACGAGCCCTCTTCGCCCATGCTGTATCGCGCACGTTACCTGCTTCCCATGGTTGGCCCGCCCTTGGCCCACGGGGCTTTGCGTGTTGAAGGCGGAAGCATCGTGGCCCTGGGACGACAAAGCGATTTGCTTCCTTTGCCGGGAGAAGAAGTCTGGGATGGGCCGAGGCATGTGCTTATGCCCGGCCTCATCAATGCCCATGCCCATCTCGAATTGCATGCCATGCGCGGTCGACTGGCAGCGGGCTTGAGCTTTCCCGATTGGGTGCGCGGACTTCGCGGCATCACCCAGAGCTGGAGCGAAGCGGACTATGTCGAGGGCTGCCGCCTGGGTGCCCTCGAAAGCCTGCGCTATGGCACGACTTGCCTCGTGGACATTGGCAATCAAGGCATCACGCCGCAAGCGGTGGCTGATTTACCGCTGCGGGTTTTTGCTTGCCTCGAAGTCTTGGGGCTTGATCCGACCCAAGCCGAGAAGCGCTTGGATGAGGCTCGCTATCGTCTGGACGTGACTCCGAATGGCCCCTTTTTGCGCAAGGGCCTCGTGCCGCATGCAGGGTATAGCGTTTCCCTGCCGCTTTTTCGTGCCTTGGCGCAGGCAAGCGAAGCGCCGGTGTTCACGGTGCATGCAGGGGAAAGCCGTGAAGAAGAGCTTCTTTTCGCGAAGGCCTCCGGGCCTCTCCAGGCTTTTTGCGAAAGCATTTTCCCTGCCGCCCCGCACCATCGCGGCCGAACGCCGCTGGGATATTTCCGCGAGGAAAATTTGCTGCCGCCAAGGCCCTTGATTGTTCACGCCAATGAACCGGCGGACGAAGAAGCCGCCTATCTTGCTTCGCTGGAGGCCACGGTTGTGCATTGCCCGCAAAGCCATGCCTTTTTCGGGCACAAGCCTTTTCCTGCCCAGGCCTATCGCGCCGCGGGTGTACCCCTTGCGCTTGGCACCGACAGCCTAGCGTCAGGGATAAGCCTCAACCTCTGGGATGCTTTGCAAGAATTTCACCGCAAATTCCCCGACTTCACGGCCCAGGAAGTCTTGGCCATGGCCACGGTGAATCCTGGCCGCGCCCTGGATGCTAGCGGCAAGCTCGGATGCCTAGCCCAAGGATCCATTGCGGATTTCATCGGCGTGCGCCTCGACATTTCGGAAGCAGACGATGTACCCGCGGCGCTCTTGCGCGAATCACAGGACATAGCCCTCGTCGTCGTCGGCGGGCAGCGCGTCCTGGAATAAAATCCGCCGAGGCCCTCCGTTAAAACCCAAATCCTCCGCAAGCGGGTATTTTGAAATCCTATGCGCCTCTTCGCCCCGACCTCGGTTTTGCTGCTCACCTGCCTTTCTCAACTGAGTGGCACATCTGCTCTCGCTAATAGCCTGCTTTTACCCATGGACATGAGCCAAACCGATCATCTCAAGGCCTATGGCATCACCTATCTCGCGGTGCAACGCGGCCTCAAGGCCGAATGGCTTCTCAATTGGCGCGGCGGCAGTTTTTTGCTCAGCGATGATGCGGGCCTGCGGAGAGAAGCGGCCAAGCGCGGAGTCTCCTTCGAAACCCTCGACGATGCGGGACGAGATGAATTACTCACCGCTATCGACAAGGGCAATTTCGAAAAAGTCGATTTGGAAAAAGCCCCCAATGTCGCCGTCTATACCCCACTCACCAAGCAACCTTGGGATGATGCCGTCACCTTGGCATTAACCTTCGCCGAAATCCCCTATGAAAAGATTTATGACAAGGAAATCATTCAAAGCAAGTTGAAAAATTATGACTGGCTGCATTTGCATCACGAAGATTTCACCGGTCAGTATTCCAAATTCTATGGCGCCTACAATTATCAACCTTGGTATCAAAATCAAGTTGCGTCACAAGAAGCCTTGGCTAAAAGCCTGGGCTTCGGAAACAATGTCGCCTTGAAAAAAACCGTCGCCTTGTCGATTCGGAATTTCGTCGAAAACGGCGGCTATCTCTTCGCCATGTGTTTGGCTCCCTTAACCCTCGACATGGCTTTATCCGCGGCGCAAATCGATGCTGCCGACGCGGTTTTCGACGGTACTCCGCCCAGCCCCAAGCTCAATCAAGAATTGGATTATAATCTGTCCTTAGCCTTTACGGGGTTTCATTTCGACACCGACCCGCTCTCCCCCACTCACGGCGATTTGGATTTTAATCAAGTGAATGCGGGTTCGCTGAAAAGAAGGCCGGCCAATGATTTCGTGCTCTTTCAATTCTCGCCAAAATTCGATCCGGTTCCTTCCATGTTGGTGCAGAATCACACCGATCTCGTTAAAGGCTTTTTCGGCTTGGCGACGTCCTTTCCCAAGTCCATGGTCAAGCCCTCAGTAACCGTGCTAGCAGCCAGCAGCGGGCAGGACGCGGTACGCTATCTTCACGGCGTGCTAGGACAAGGTCAATTCACCTATATGGGCGGCCATGATCCGGAAGACTATAGCCATGCCGTGGGAGATAGTCCTACTGATCTTAGCCAGCGCCGCAATTCTCCGGGCTATCGCCTCATTCTTAACAATGTTCTTTTTCCCGCCGCTCATCCGAAGAAAAGAAAAACATGAGTGGTGAG
>JAYUVP010000338.1:0-3923 GCA_043753995.1 Fibrobacterota bacterium | reverse complement strand
CTTATCTTACCATTCCCACTAGTCCGCATGGCCATAAGAAAATCACACCCGGCCCCGAAAAACTCCCGCGAAAGCCTATCAACAGCCTGTTGAAAAGCTTTATCAACCTGTGGATAAATCCAAAAGCAGGCGTCTAAATTTGAAAGAATATGGGAAAAAAGGGAGGGTCCACTGTGGATAACTTAGGGGAGGAGAACCCCTTATCCATAGCCGGGTAGGGAAAACTTTTTTTGCGGGTTGGGGGGCTGCCGGCTACTGGAGCCGGTTCAGGCAGTCGATTCAGGCGGCCGATTGTGACGGAAAGCGACCCTCGAATGCCACTTCCGCCACGGCTTTGCGCCCGTTCGGCTTCTCCAAAGCGCGCAGCACCTCCGGCAAGGCCTCGGCGGGACCGGGATACCCGAGGGCGCACATAGCCTCGATGGAGTAACCGTCGGGTAACCCCACGGCGGCGATGGCGGCGCCATAATCGAAACCGGCCATGCCATGCGCGACCAGTCCCAACAAGGAGGCTTGCAAGGACAGGCTCATCCAGGCCGCTCCGGCGTCGAAGGAATGCGTGATGGACGGCTTGCCGTTGTGATCGAAGGTGTTCTTGGAAGCCAGCACGATCAGCGCCCCCGCTTGGGCGCACCAGATTTTATTCTTGGGAGTGAGCAGTTCGAAAAAGGGCTGCCAGGCCTCGGTCGCGCGCAAGGCGTATACGAAGCGCCAAGGCTGATTGTTGTTGCAGGAGGGGGCCCAATGGGCGGCCTCGAAAAGCGTCATCAAGGTTTCCCGGGTCACATGGGCGCCGCTCATGGCCCGCTGCGACCAACGGTTGGGGAACAGCGGATCGACGGGATATTGGGGTTGGCGATGCGGTGCGGTTTTGAGTTTCTCGTCCATGCTATGCTCCTTGGTTCCGATCGGATGCATGCGGGGCCGTGGGCAGTGGGGCCGCGGCGCCGGATGGATCCGGCTCTAATATAAATTGCCCGTGGAAGCGGGGAGGCCCCAAAAGACGGCGGGTTCGGGTGCGAGCGCGAGGCCGAGACTCAAGGGATGGTGAGGGGGCTGATCTCCAAGTCTCCGGACCCGCTACTACTGGCTCCGGTAACCGCGGAGATCCTGACCACAAACAAGGCACCGCCGGTGGATTCGACAATCAGCACATCGCCGGGTTGGATGGTGGAACCATGCAGGTTCACGCCGCCGGTGAAAATGCGTTTGGCGCTCTCCTGGTCGGCGGGCATGGCAGCGGTCTTAACCAAATCGATGTTCCGAATCAGGGTGACGTCGTAGCTGTTGACCAAATTTATGGAGTTGGCAGTGCCCGCCGCTTTGGCGGCGACGGCATTGTCCAGATGGAAGGCGTTGCCATAGAAGAGGAAAACCAAATCGATATCCGCCTGGGATGCATTGGCCTTCGCTGAAGTCCACACCGATTTGGAATCCAAATCGACCACGGCCCCCAGGGTCGCCGAGGCCTGAGCGCCGACGGCAAGGCGCGTGATGGAGCTCAAAGGCGTGGATGTCGCGGCTCCCGAATCGGATTCCGAGATGGAGCCGGTGATGGTGACCGCTCCGGTGATCCGCGCCAATACCAGGGGAACGGCAGTGGTGGAATCCGCGAAGACGGTGACCCTCGCGGATCCGGAATAGCGCACCGTCCCGGCCGAATCGTATACGTTGGCCCGGATCAACCGCAGCGTCCCGGTAGGGATGCCGCGGACTTCGCCCACCACCGCGGCTGCGCCGATGGTTAAGGGGGCGGTCAGGGTGGCCATATCGGATCCGGAAACGGTGATGTCACCGCTCTTGGCGATGGAAGCGAACGGCGAGGCGGGATCGACGGCTACCCGCAGCGAAACGGATCCCGGGAGTCCGGCGGTGGCGACAGGCGAAACGTGCTCACCCGCCGAACACCCTAGCAACAGTGCTAAGGCGGGGGCGGAAACACAGGCGAAGACCGAAAAGCAGACGGGACGAATTTTACTCCGCATGGTAAGTGCTCCTGGGAAGGATCCGGAACGGGAATCGGGTCCGGAAAAGTTAACCTAAATCCAGGAAAACGGGATCAGCGGGAGTCAAACGCCCTTATAGGCATCCTTCAGCTTTTTCACATCGAGCTTGACCATATGCATCATCGCTTCCAAGGCGCGTTGCGACCCGATCTTGTCTTTTCCGTACAGGCATTCGCCCAAAGCATCCGGCACGACTTGCCACGATAAGCCGAATTTATCGTTGAGCCATCCACAGCGGTTGGGCGCTCCGCCCTTGAGCAATCGGGTCCAGTAGTAATCGACTTCCTTCTGATCCTTGCAAGCGATGAAGAATGAGACGGCCGGGGTGAACTTGTAATTCGGACCGCCATTGAGGGCGTAAAAAACCTGGCCATCCAATTCGAAAGTCACGCTCATCGGCGTATTGCTGATGATTTTGGATTTCTTGAAAATCTTGCAGTAGAATTTCGCCGCTTCGAGGGCGTTTCCATCGAACCAGAGAAAGGGGGTGATGCGCTTGAATTTCATATGGCCTCCGTTTGTTTCAGTTTGCGGTTGAAAGATATTCCACCTAGCCAACTGGCTAGCGGGCCGGTCAAGGCTACGCCCCAGGCGTACCAGGCCGGGCCCATTTCGGGTTTGCCCATGGCAACGCCCACCCCAGCCAGGCCCAGCAGGCAGCCCAGCCCGGTAAGGATCCAGACGGCTTTCATGCCTCGCTGCGGATCGAGCTTGGCGCTAATCCATCCGCCCGCGAAGGTGAAAACGAACCGATAGGCCACTGCCAGCACCCAAAGCCCGGTAGCCATGGGTTGGCCCATGGGAGGGAAGGCGCCGATAGCGTGCATGATTAAGTCCGTGACCGTGGATAAAAAGATGACCGTAATAAGACCAGCGAGAACGGCAAGTGCCAGTTTCATTTGTTCCTTTCCTGAGCGGCAAGCTCTTGGGTGATGTAGTGGCGGTACGGCGACAACCAGAGATCCAGTTCCGCGAGGGTTTTGAATTGGGCTTTGCGCGGGCGCTTCTGCGCATCGCGGCCTTGGACGATGAGGCCGGCTTCTTCCAGGACTTTAAGGTGCCGGGAGACCGCCGGTTGGCTCATGCGGAATGGCCGCGCCAGGTCCATGACCGTGGTTTCGCCTGCAGTTAGCCTAGCGAGAAGGGCCCGCCGGGTGGGATCCGCCAAGGCCGAAAAGATACGATCCAACCGGTCACTGCTATTGATACCGACTCCCTGTATATAACAGACTTGTTATATAATAAATCCACTCGATTGAGCTGTCAAGTGGGATTGCATGCCCATTTGAAAATCCGGATTCTAAAAGGAAATCACGCGATTTCTCGGGAATTAGCGCGAGGAGTCGGACTTTTCAAGGTTGAAAAGGGAAAGGCCCGGCGCGGTGCTGGGCCCTGTATTAAGGAAGACGGTTTGAGTTATTTCTTGAATAGAAGCGGGGAAGAGGGAGGCTCCTTAGCGTTGTTTTTTTGGCCTGCAATATTGAAGACCGCTCCGGTCTTTTTCTTTCCCGAAAAACCACTTTTCCGATTCATACTTTCAATCTTGAGAGGTTGTTGGGGCTCACCTGGTTCCACCACGGCGGTAAAACATTCCTTGCTGATATCCAACAAGGTTGCCCTGGTGGCCACGCCATAGTAGGCGTCCTCATTAGGTTCGGCGGGAACCTGCAACCTTATTTCCGGGTGAAAATAATCGTATAGAGCATATTGGGTGAATAAAGCCTGAGCCCAAGCCCTGAAGGCGCGTGGAGACAGGGTATCCACCGGCTTTTGGTCGGGTATGGAGCCATTCTTGGGATCAGAAGTCGAATTTTCGGAATAAAGTTGGGTGAACTGGATTCTGAATGCAAGCATGACGGTGTCCTGCCATTGTTGCATATCGGCGCCCTGAGTTTGGGCGTAGTCAAAACGCATTTG
>JAYUVP010000337.1:0-21838 GCA_043753995.1 Fibrobacterota bacterium | reverse complement strand
GCCTCGCCTTCCACCGTGGACACAACCACGGTGACCTTACCCTTGGACACCACCATCACTTGGGCACCGCCTGGGCGGAAGGATTCTCTAGTCGCCAGGCCCATAGAATCCAGGAACCCGTCGGTATCCGTGCCTCCCATAAATGCCGCGACCTCGTTTAAAAAACGAGGCCAAGCCAAGTCCGCCTTGCCGGAAAAGCCCGGCTTGCTGCGCCTCTTCAGTCGCCCGCCCTATGCCGAACTCGAAATCGACGGCGAAAGCCATGGCCAAACCCCGACCGAATGGATAGCCTTGACGCCCGGCCTGCATCGCCTGACTTTGCGACGCGAAGGCTGCCTTTCCCTGAGCGAGTCCATTGAAATCGCACCCGCGGAAAGCCTGGAATTGCGCCGCGAAATGGCCCGCGAGCCCTAAGTCTCAAGCCCGCTTCTTGTTACTTTCCGCCGCGATGCGGCCCTTCCATTTCGGATGCATAGTGCGGGCATTTGCCGCCGCCCTGGTGATTTGCATCGGGGTCCACGCCGAATCCAAAGCGAATTCCTCTTCTGCGCCTTTGCCGAAAATACTCGACCATTATTTGCAATGGGGCTTATTCGACAGCCTTTTCCACGCTTCCGATGCCTGGCTCAATCGCCAAAACCTCGAAGCGAATCCCAGCGACATGGCCCAGGCCCGTCGCCTGCGGGGCATGTCCCTATTTGCCCGTCATGACACATCGCGCGCGCGCGAAGACTTTCATCATGCGGCATGCCTCGATTCCAAGTCGAGACTAGATTCCTTTTACGTTCCCCCTGCTATGTGGCGCCTACAAGACAGTCTGAACCAAGCTGTGGAATCCCAAAGGCTTCCCTGTTTTACCGGTCTTGCCTCTACTTCCGGGACTTATCCCATTCAGCCTGCAAATACCTCTTCCTCTCCCATTCCTACTTCAACGAACCCACCTCTCTCTGCCGGATCAAAGCCCGCTTCGGCCTCTCGATCTGCCTGGACCGGAGCCGGTTGGGTTTTCGGAGGATTGGCAGTTGCCGCCATTTCGGTGGGCGCCTATCAACAAGGGCAATACAGTCAGGCCTATGACCAACAAGCCGAAGCAGGCCGTCAAGGCGATTTAGCCACCTATCAGCGCTATGGCTCCGATGCCAAAAACCATGCCCGCACGCGCGATCAGGCTTGGGCCGTCGCCTTGCTTGGCGCCGGAGGATCGGCCTTGAGTTTTTATCTCGGCCACCGGGAGAATGCTCGCATCAGCCTGCATACCGATTTCCAAGGTCTTGAGGTGGCATGCGCCTTTTGAGCCTGGAAAGGCTACGCGGCCTGATTTTGGGAGTGATCCTCGCTCTTTGCGGTATGGTGATTAGCCATTGCAATTTGATCGGTGATCCCAGTGTGCCGCCATTGAATATTTATGATACCGTCACAACATGGAATTCTGAAATCATCATCGACAGTGCCGAAGCCCCGAAAATCCTGGGAAAAGACTCGCTGACCAAGGAAATAGCCCGCAATATCCTGAAAGGCCCAGTCGAAAACCACTCGCTCGACACGACCCAAATCATCCAATTCGTCAAGAGTTTTCAAATCCTCGCACTATACAAGCAATCGACACGCATCAAAATCGGTAAAACCTGCCGCATCGATCGGGGCATAGCAGGTTCGACCTTGCCTCCCGACACGCTTGTCTGCGAACCTGTCCAACAAGTGATCGGAACGGAAAGAATAGGGCCGCAAATAGACACGATTTTCTTGGACAGCTTATTCGATACGACCTTGGTTTTACCGAATTCCGGACCGATTGTCCTAGTGCCGAATCAAGACTCCACATTTCGAGTCAACCTGAATTTCCCCGACGCGCAATTGCCCAAACTCACGATTTACAATGGCGACGCCCAAACGCTCAGTTTATCTGAAAATGCCTGGCCTGGCACCTACAAATTCAGCCCCAAATTCGACAGCCTGCAATTGGTTTGGCCCCAGGGCCAAGCGCCTTCCGGCAAGACTTCGGGGATATTAGGCCGCTTCAGCGGTACTCTAACCCTTTACGAGGACGCCACGCATTTATTCACCGACTTGCCTTATTCGTTTTCTCGGCAATGGTATGGGCTCAAGCCGAAAAAAACCCTCTATACCGACTGGTGGTCCCTGGTGGGCAAAATCTCGAATCTATACGAACCCGATAGCAGCAAATTCATCCTTTCCGCTTCCGCCGCTATCGGAGATTCCGTGACCGCCCTGCATTCGCTCTTTTCATTGAAAGGTGATTTTGAAATCAATACCAGCATTCAATGGACAGCCAAGCCCGGAGTTTTTCTGGCTTTCATGATTAGCGACAGCGCCAAGCCCGGCGTCGAGTACCGCCCCATGGAAGGCCGACGCCAGGCGGGTTTCGACTTTAAGCTGGGATACAATTGCACCGGGGTATCCCTCAATTATAATGGCTTAAGCTCCACCCCCAATTATTGGATGCCGAATGGCCTTTCCCCCACTCCATCCAATATCCTTATTCCCAGCCATGCCAAAATCCGTTTTGCCCGCCGCAATTCTCAATTCGAATTGAATATCACGGAAGCGACCGCCATCAGTTCCGGCCCGGCGAAAAATTGGATCACCGATAATTCCGGCAATTTGCTGCCCGATCAGGTGAAACTCCATTTGTTTGTCGGAAAATTTTCGGGTGCCGCTACCGATGTTACATTCGGAAATTTCACTATTACTCAAGGCGAATGGGTGGCTCCATGAATGCGCTTCGCCTTTATACCCCCGAGGGATTGCGTGAAATCGCCATGCCGGGAACTTCCTTCCTGGTGGGCTCGGCCGCGGATTGTGATTTGGTGCTCACGGGACAAGGCAAAAACATTCCCGCCTTGGCACTCGAATGGGTAAAGACGGGCGAAAGCTGGGAAGTGCAAGCCCTGGCGCCCTGTTCCCTCAATGGCCAAGCCTTGCAGGGCAAGGCCAAGCCGCGACCAGGCGATCGCTTCGAAATCGGTGGCGCGGTGCTGGTATTCGATCAAGTTTCGGGTAACACCGCCGTGACCCAGGCCAAAACCGGCAGCCTATCCCCCGCCGAAGCGCCGGGCTTTGCCCTGGCCGAATCCCTGCAAGAATTCGCCCGCTTAGCCGCCGCAGAAGCCGATGTGGGCAAACTGCTGCAAGCCCTGCTTGACTCAGCGAAGAAGACTTTGCAAGCCACTGAAGCCTTTGTCTTCACCTTGAACGGAGAAGGCAAGCCCGAAGCCGTGGCGGGCTTGAGCGAAGGCGAAGCCATGGAGCGCTTCAGCGATTCGGTGGTGCAATCGGTCTTGACCGAAGGCAAGGGCTTGGTGCTCGCCGATGCCGCCAAGGATCAGCGCTTCAGCGGCGCGCGCAGCATTGCCGAATGGAAATTGCATTCGGTGCTTTGCGTTCCCGTGCTACTGGGCGGCAAGGTCACCGGCTGCGTGTATTTGGGATCGCGCCGCTTGCAAGTGGCTTATGGTCCCGCCGATTTGAAAGCCTTGCAAGCCTTCGCCCAAGTGCTTGGCCTGCTCGTGCATCATGTCGAATTCATGGCCAAGCAAGCCGCCACCTTGCGGGACTTGACGGGAGTCACCGCTGAAGCCGGACTCCTGGCGCAAAGCCCGGCCATGCTCAAGGTTTTGCGCGAGGCCGATGCTGTGGCCGCCGCGGATATTTCCATACTCATTCAGGGTGAAACCGGCACCGGCAAGGAGCTATTGGCCGAGCGCCTGCATCGCCGTAGCGGTCGGGGCAAAGGCCCCTTTATCGCCGTCAATTGCAGTTCCCTGCGCGGTGAATTGCTCGAAAGCGAATTGTTCGGCTACAAGCGCGGGGCCTTCACCGGGGCCATGCAAGATCGCGGGGGCCTATTCGCCGCGGCGCGCGCGGGCACGCTTTTCCTCGACGAGATCGGCGAAATGGATTTGGCTTTGCAATCGAAAATATTGCGCGCCCTGGAAACCGGCAAAATACGTCCCGTGGGTGCTACGGCGGAAGAAAGCGTCGATGTGCGGGTGATTTGCGCCACGCATCGCGATCTCAAAACCATGGTCGCCGAGAAGACCTTTCGCGAAGACCTGTATTATCGCCTCGCCCCCATCCCCTTGCTTTTGCCTCCCCTGCGCGAGCGTCGCGGCGATGCCGCTCTATTAGCCCAAGCCTTTTTGGCGCGCTTCAAGGCAAGATATCCCGCCAAGGATTTACGCGGCTTTCACCCGCAATCCCTGCGGGCGATGGCCGCCTATGCCTGGCCGGGCAATGTTCGCGAATTGCTCAATGCCGTTCACAAAGCCGTCTTGCTTTCCCCCGGCCCCCTGGTGGAAATGGATTTGGGCACGGGAAGCTCGCCCCAAGGCGAACCGGAATTTCTCGGCTTTGACGAGGCCACCTTGCAATTCCAGCGGCAATACTTGGAACAAGCCTTGGCCCTCGTCGATGGCAATCGCGAACAAGCTGCCAAAATCCTGAAAATGAGCCGCTCCACCTTCTTTCGCTATTTGAGCCAGATCCAAGCGGATTCGGCAGGGAATAGCCCCGAAGGGAACGGGCTGAAATGAATCTGGTGGCATGGAAATTCAATGGCAAGGCCTTTGCGTTAGGCTATGGCCAGACCGTGCCAGAACTTCAGGATAGGGATGTGAAAGCGAATTCACTATCGGCATTGACACCTCGGGACTCCCGAAGCGTTCCGAAAATGGGATGCCGCCAAGCCGTGGCCGCTTTTATTTTGGCCTTGTTTTCGGCTTTTGCCTCACCCAGCCTTGGCGCCGTAGTGCCGGTGCATGTCGGCGGACCCAGCCTAGCTATCCAAGGTCAAAATCCCATTGTGATTCCGTTATTCTTCGCCAATTTCTCCAATACCGAAGTCAATCAAGTCGACTTTTCGCTGAACTATGACAGCACGAAATTGACTTTTCAATCGACCCAATCTTTGGTGGATGAGGCTTTCACTTTCAAGCTCAGCGATACGACAGTCGCGGGGCGACGCAGCTTTACCTTCACTGCCAAGGATGCAGGCCAAGGCTATGGCCAATTCGCCTTGATGAAGGTCACCCTGATTCCGAAATCGCAGAACTGGCCATCCACGGTACAAATCAATCAAGGCGTGGTGAATGGCAATGCCGCGCAAACCATGACCAATACCACCCTGAATCTGACGACAGGCAATAGTTCACGGGCCGATGTCGATGGCAATGGGCAAATCGATTTGGCGGATATTGATGCAGCCTTCGACCATGTTTTGCAAACACAATTCCTAGACCGTCTGGATTCCAAATACGATTTCAGCGGCAAAAAACCAGTAGGCGCCTTCGACATTGCCCAATTGCAAAGGCATATCTTGGGCCTGAATCCGGTTTTACCTCCTGTCACCAACGACACCACCGTGCCTAGCCGAATCAATGTGAATCTCACACTTTCGGCTCCGGTGAGCTTAGGCAATAATTTTTATCGCTATGACATTTCCGGCCGTGGGGTCAAGGGGTTATTAGCAGGCGAAGTCGCATTGAATATTGAGCCAAGTGTCTTTCAAAGCCTTTCCCGTGTCGAAAGCCCATTTGGTTTTTATACCAATGGCGTCATGGGTGTAGAAACCGTCACTCGTTCCACCCAAGTTCACGCCTATTTCGCTTCTGCGGATTCGCTAGCTTTGGACGGCATGCTCTTGCAAATTACCGTGAAGCATCAGGTCGGTAAAACCGCTTCCGCCTTCAAAGGTCTCACTTCGGCTTATTTGAATGAAGGCACCATGGCTGGCAATTTTACTTCCCTTGCGAATGGTTATTCTGATAACCATGCAACACCCATTCAAATCTCGCTTAGGCCGATTGCAGCGGTCTCGGTTTGGTTGCACCCCTATAATTTTGCCATACCCCTCTCCCACGAATCACAAACCTTGGAATGGTTCGATGTCAAAGGCCAGAGTTTATACAGGCTCCGCTTGATTCCTGGAATGACGGTTTTGAATGCGCCAAGCGTACCGAATGCCCATATATTGCGGCTGCATAATCGGCAAGGCATGACCCTTCGCTCCTGGGTTTTGCCTCGTCGGCAATAGTCGCGAGGCCATTTGTCCAGCAGCGCCGCTGCCAGATAGCCAGCCGTCCTTGCAATGTGGGATAGGTTGGCAGCTTGCGAATGGTGAATCGGCGCTCAAGTATTCCACGTCTTAAGAATGACATACTCCATTCCCAAACTTGAAATGATTTGAATTTTCCATTTCGCTCTAAGGCGGAATTTCCGTAAATAACCGCACCCTTCTGCCGTCTCCTCCTGGCATTGGATTTGCCTTAACAGGGTCATCCAACCTCGGAGAGACGCATGAAAATCTCGGCATCCAAAATTTCTCTGGGCCTGATTTTTTGGCTATGCATCGCCGTCCTGGCCGCGCATGCCCAGACAGGCCAGACCATTAGCATTCCCTATGACGTGATTCGCGGCCCCCTGATTGTCATGCTGGACGAGTCGACAGGCAAACCCCTGCCGCTTTCCCCGGAATTCACGCGATACAATGTGAGCATCACCGACGGCTTCGCCCAAGCCAAGGTCACCCAGGTCTTTGTGAACCGCTATGGCAAGGTCAAGGACATGGTTTATGTCTTTCCCCTGCCCCATGACGGCGCCGTGCACGCCATGCGCATGCAATGCAAGGACTCGCTATTCATCGCCAAAATCATGGAGAAAGCGCTGGCCCAAAAGCAATACGATTCGGTGGTGCAAAGCGGCGGACAAGGCGCCCTCCTTTTGCAAAACCGGCCCAATATTTTCGAGCAGCATATCGCCAATTTGAAATCCGGCGATTCGGCCACGGTGGAAATCGAAATCTCCATGCCCTTGAAATATGTCGATGGCACCTTTGAATTCACCATGCCGACCATGGTAGCCCAGCGCTATGGTGACGGCGCGGGCACGACTACGAGTAATGCCTGGAATCCTCCGGCGGATCGCGAGGGGCAAAGGCTTCAATTCAATGTGATTGTGCAAACCGGTTTTGCCATTGCCGATTTAAAATCACCCACCCATCCTCTCGTGATTTCAACCGCCGCCGAAGCTAAGAGCCAACTCCAAGCCCGCGGCCTCGTTCTCAGTGGAGACAGCCTCCACCAAGCCCAGGCTCACGCCGTTCTGCTGAAAACCCAAGCGGCCTATCCCAATACCGATTTTGTCTTG
Organism: Fibrobacterota bacterium; assembly: GCA_043753995.1. Taxonomy (GTDB): domain Bacteria; phylum Fibrobacterota; class Fibrobacteria; order UBA11236; family UBA11236; genus JAYUVP01. The sequence continues at coordinate 14,674 of JAYUVP010000337.1, read as the reverse complement.
CGTTTCCGCCGTGCGAGTAGCGACCAGGATTTTTCCTTGGCTTCGAACTGGCACTCCCCGCAACTGGGCGGCTATTTCGCGCTCTCACTTTATCCCGATGCCGATACAACGAAAACAACGCGGAGTGCTATCGAATTGGTTTTGCTCGTTGACATTTCAGGCTCCCAGGAGGGTTGGCCTCTGCGCAAAGAAAAGGAAATTTCTCAAGCCTTGCTGAAGCGCCTGGCCCCCACGGATAGGCTATCCGTCCTGGCATTCAATAATACCGTCACCTATGCCTTTCCTTCCTCCATTACGGTCGACGCGACCTCTGATAACATCTCCCAAGCCGGAAAATTCATTGATGGTTTGACCTCGAGTGGCGGCACGGAATTGCTCAATGCCATCAATACCACTCTGAGCCTAGCCCAAACCACGGAACATCAGCGTTACTATGTCTTTTTGACTGACGGCTTCATCACCAATGAAAGCGCCATCATCGAAGCCATACGCCAACATCCCTCCAAACCCACCATCCTGACTTTTGGGGCGGGAAATAATCTCAACCGCGCTTTTCTGGAAACCAGCGCCGCAGTCGGCAATGGTTTCGCCACTGAGATCACCGAAACGGAATCGGCGGCGAATAAAGCGGATACGGCCTGGAGCCGCATCGAAAGCCCCCAGCTTACACAAATCACCCTGGACTTCGGCTCTGCGGCCGTGAGCGATGTGCTGACTCCCGTCCAAAACCGACTTTATCGCGGTCTACCCTATACGGTTTATGGCCGCTACTCGAAAGGCGGATCCAGCACGGTGACCTTGCAAGCCATTCGCAATGGCTCGCCTATTCGAATTCAGCGCGATTTTTTCCTGGCGGATGCCACCCAGGGCGATTGGGTTTGCGCCAAGCTTTGGGCGCGAGACCAAATCGGCCGCCTTCGCTTGGACGAAGGCACGACGCAAAAAAATAAGGGCGCCATTATCAAGCTTTCGGTCGAGCATCAAGTGCTGAGCGAATACACGGCTTTCCTAGCCATTAAACCCGAAGCCGTGACCGATGACAATAATTTGAATAAAAATTTCCCGGCTACGGGACTGGGACAAGGCCATTTGCTGAGCTTGCCGCTTTATTCCTGGGCTCAGGATGGCGCAGGTTGGGTTTTAAGGCTCAATCCTGGCAATGCCCTGCTTGATTTTCGCGTAGTGAACCTGCAAGGCAAGTCCCTTTTCGCATGGAGCGCTAAAGGCAAATCGCCTGCCACCCAGATATTTCACTGGGATGGCCGCGACGCGATGGGCAATGCTTTCAAGCGGGGACAATATCTGGTGATGATTCGCACCCTGCAAGGCAGCTATCGCCTTCCGTTGAATGCGAATCCCTAGGGTTTTAAATCCCCTGCCAGAAACGGAAATTCTTCTCTTCGATTTCGCGATGCGTCGGCATGGGAAAGTAGCGCGACTTTTCCTGCGAGCTGAACATGAAGCCATGCCGCACGCTCTTGAAGCTCATTTGATCGAGAGGACAGAAAAGCGAAAGCCCCTTGGTTTCTTTTTCCGGCTTAATCTTCATTTGCAAAATGGCGTCGCGCAATTTACTGGGATGCAAAAAAGGAAACGGCGCCTGCATAAAAGGATTTTTCTCGAACCCACCCAGGAATTCATCGACATTGAGGTCAATCTGGGTATAGAAAAGCTTGGGACAACCTTTGGGGTTCTGTGGCCGCGTGATATAGCGCCCGAATTCGGGAAGGTCTAGCGGCGACATCACCAACATCGAAAGCGGCGCGATTTCCGCATAGGTACGCAAGAAGCCGCGCTGATGCACCTTATCATAAGCCGCTGGCTTCAATTCCAAGACATTGGCTTGCGAAGTCGTGAGGTAAAGACTTTTGATGCAATCGAAGTCCATATGCTCCATCACGCGATAAGAGCAAACGAATTTGGTGTGCTTGGGGGTGCCATCGTTATGGGGCACCAAATCCTTCAGATGCAAGTCGATGTCGAAATACGGGTTTCGAAAATTGATATCGATGTCAGCGAAAACCAGCTTACCCTGGTAATGCCGGATCGAGCCAATCAAATAATGCCTGGCAAAGGCCTCAGGCGAAAGCTGGGATAAAACCAAGGCCTGATTGGGATAAAGGATCTGATAGAGCCGGTTTTCGTATTCCATGTCATAACCCCCAGAAGCGTTTGAGCATGGGAGCAATGACCACGCTCATGACGCCCATCAATTTGATCAAGATATTCAGCGAGGGTCCGGCCGTATCCTTGAAGGGATCGCCGACCGTGTCGCCCACCACCGAAGCCTTGTGGGCATCGGAGCCCTTGCCGCCCGGAATGGCTTCGATGGTTTTCTTGGCATTGTCCCAAGCACCGCCGGTATTGGACATGAAAATGGCCAAGGCCACGCCCGAAGCCGTAACTCCCGTAAGAAAGCCCATGAGCATTTCCACGCCACCCAAAAAGCCCACTACAACCGGGGATAATATGGCGATGAGGCCGGGCAAAATCATTTCCCTCAAGGCCGCTGTGGTGGATATATCCACACAGCGAGCATAATCGGGCTCGGTACGCCCCTCCATGAGGCCGGCAATGGTGCGAAATTGACGTCGCACCTCTTCGACCATGGCGAATGCAGCTCGACCCACCGCCATCATGCACATGGAACTGAAGAGATAGGGCGTCATGCCGCCCAAAAGCAAGCCGATCAAAACCTTGGGATCGGTGATTTCAATGGTGTCTATGCCGACCTCTTCCTTGAAAGCCGAGAAGAGAATCACCGAAGTGAGAGCCGCGCTACCAATGGCAAAACCCTTGCCGATGGCTGCCGTGGTATTGCCGACGGCATCCAGCTTATCGGTATTGGCTCGTACTGACGGAGGAAACTCCGCCATTTCAGCGAGACCGCCGGCATTGTCGGCAATAGGGCCGAAGGCATCAACGGCAAGCTGTATACCCAGAGTCAATTGCAATCCGACCGTTGCGATGGCGACACCGAAAAGACCTGCAAAGCTATAGCTGAGGAAAATGGTAGCGGCCATGACAACGACAGGAAGGGCCGTGCTGGTCATGCCCACCCCCATGCCGGTAATCAAGGTGGTGGCGGGTCCGGTTTCGCAGGATTTCACTATGGTATTCACGGGACCTTTGCCGGTGCCCGTATAATATTCCGTGATCAGCCCGATTAAGGTGCCCGCGGCAACGCCGGTCACCGTGCAATAGAAGAGGCGAAGAGCGTCGGCGCCACCATTGAAGGTTTCCCCGCCGAGTGCTCCCCAAAAAATCGGATAGCTGAAAATCGCCGACAAGGCTGCAGCAATAAAACTTCCCTTATTAAGTGCCGCCAGAGGCGAGCCATTGGGCGCGACCTTGACGAAAAGCATTCCGATAGCAGAAGCGATGACGCCGGCGGCGGCAAGTACGAGTGGTAGTAGGCAAAGGCGTATGCGAAGGTCTTCCGGGGCATCACAGGCAAGGCCCAGAATCATGCAGCCTAATACCGAAGCCACGAAGCTTTCATAGAGATCGGCACCCATGCCCGCGACATCACCCACATTGTCGCCCACATTGTCGGCAATGGTGGCGGGATTGCGAGGGTCGTCTTCGGGAATACCGGCTTCCACCTTGCCCACCAAGTCGGCGCCGACATCGGCCGCCTTGGTGAAAATGCCGCCACCCACGCGCGAGAAAAGCGCAATGCAGGAAGCTCCCAGGGCAAAGCCAGAAAGGATAGGGAGGCCCAATTCATCGAAGCTGGCCGCCGAGCGACCAAAAGAGTGAATGGTGGCGAAAAGGATGGCACTGACCCCAATTAAGGCCAACCCCACCACGCACATGCCCATCACCGCTCCGCCCGCGAAGCTGACCTTGAGCGCATCATTGAGGGAAGTGCGCGCCGCCATGGTCGTACGAGAATTCGCGGCCGTGGCCACCCGCATTCCGATAAAGCCTGCGATAGCCGAACAAAAAGCGCCCACCACGAAGGTGACCGCTTCCCATTTCAAATATCCCTTATTCCCCAAGAAAAGCAGGGCTCCTGCGCTAATCACAAAGGGCAGCAAAACCCTGTATTCACGCATCAAAAAGGCCATAGCGCCTTGCGCGACATAGCCGGAAATGCGTCTGAGCTTTTCGTCGGGAACTTCCTGTTTTAAAATCCAGCGGGATGTTTTGGCGGCATGCGCCAAGGCGAAGGCGCCTCCCACCAAGCCGAGTGCCAAAGGCAATTCAATATTGAGGTCCATGGGTCCTTTCCGAGCAGACCGAGTTCCAAGATCCTATAAAAACCAAGATTCTCAAAGCTGCGTACTCCCCACGTATTATCCCATAGCCAAAATCCGCATTTTGCAATTTCATCTCGGCCCTTTATTCTCAAGAGTCCCAACTGCACTGGCCATGTTTGATGCCGATTTTGTCCTGTAATCGTCCCGCTTTTGAGGCGCGATTTTGCGCTTTTCGGCAATTTTCAAAACCTTGCGCTTGACTAGGGGGCTATAATTCTAGCACTATGCCGGGTACCCCCATTCTTTGGTCGCTTCTATTGGTCTTTTTCCTAGCGACAAATTCCATGGCCGGTGGTCCCCCTTCCCCTGCTCTCTCAGCCAATCCTGTATCCGCGAATGAAGCTGCTCCCGGACTGGGTGAGGGCTTATTTGAAATCACCCCTCAAGTGGGCTTCATGGGTGGCTCTACCATGCTGGGCCTACGCGGCGCCATGCTGTACAAAGGCTTCAGCCTCGAACTTTCCGCGGACCAAGTGATTGGGCGTTATGCCACCCTTTATCCCCTCACCCTCAACTTGGTTTTGAACCTGGCCCAAGCCAAGCGCTTCGTGCCCTTTGGCTTGGTAGGAGGCGGTTTATTCCTGACCAAGGCGGAAAACTCGGTGGGCGACAAAACCATATCCACCTTGGGTGTCAATGTCGGCGGAGGCCTGCGCTTTTACTTGAACTCGCGCATCGGCTTCCGTTTCGAAACCAAGCAATACTTCACCGAAGTCGACAATAAGCAGGAAGGCCATACCGAATTGCTGCTTTATCAATCCTCGAGCCTGGGAGTCATCGTTGCATTCATCTAGGCCCACTGACCTCGCCTCTTTCGCCCGCCCCCTGGCCCTGGCCCTTTTGCTTGGACTTGGACAGGCCGCCTTTGCAGCTCCAGCCAAAAAAGCCGCGCGGCCTGCCGTTTCACCCAAGGCCGTCGAGCGCGAAACTGTTTTCATAGCCATGCCAACCCCGCCTCCGGCACCGCGCGAGGAAGTCAAGGTCGCACCTCCCCGCGAAGACGTGAAACCACGCAAAGCTCCTGAAGGCCCCATTCCCATGAACCGAAAAGGAATCGTCGCCTATGGCCTTGCCTTGGGTGCCAATTCCGCGGAAATGCTGGGCACCACCCCAATTTTCCTGGCGACTTGTGATTTGTACCCGATACCTGGGCCTATGTTCTTCCAATTCACGGCTGGCGGTGGCTGGGTACAAAGTGATTTTTCAAAAAAAATGATTGGCGGGTCCGCCTTTGAGAATAATTGGCTCCTTGCTCTAGAAACTCTGGGCGGTTATACCATCGACCTTTCTGGCAGGCATGGACGTGATGTCAGTCGGGGGCTATTCCCCTATTTCCTGACCGGAATGACCCTCGTCTTGCAGGGCGGGGTGCCGAATTTTGGTGGCGTTGTCGGCTTCGGTCATCGCTTTCCCGTGCCTTTCCTCACTCGGAATGACAACTGGACCTTGGTCGTGCAAGCCAAGGATCAGATTTATTCGCAAAAAATTCGCACCACGCCGTCGCTCACACAAAATTTTGTGGTGACTTTGGGCGTGCAAACTTATTTCTGATTGTCCTGTGTTTTGAGTTCACCTGAAGGAGGTTGTATGCGCATGAACCAAGGTATTCGTCTCGCAGTCGGCACGCTAATAGCTGTGGCTGGCGCCATGCTATTGATTTCTTGCCTAGAGCCGGCCGATGAAATTCTTGAAAAATCAGGTGAAAGCAGTCGCGTGATTTTCGTACGCGAACCCAGCGCGGGCCAAATCAGTCACAATATCGCCATGGCCAGCAATACCAATGAGTTCTATCCAGGAACCGATTTGTATTCGCTATCGCCCATTGGCCCCACGGGCAAACTCACCAATTTAACGGCGCAATACACGCGCACCAATGACGACCAGAACCGATGGGGCGCCGCCGCGGATCCCGAGGTGAGCTATGATGGCAAGCGCGTGATTTTCTCCATGCGCAAGCAGGGCTCACGGAATTGGCATATCTATGAGATGGACGTTTCGGGCGACAATTTGGTGCAGTTGACCGAAGGTCCGATCACGAGCAATAGCCAGGGCGTCGATGAAGGCTTCGACGACATGGACCCGGCTTATATGCCCGACGGCCGCATTGTTTTCACCAGCACGCGAGCACACCAAACCGATGAATATGAGCGGCGTAGCGTGTCCAACCTTTTTGTCGGCAATCGCGACGGGAATAAAATCATCACCGATATCAAGCAGCTTTCCTTCAATCAGAGCCATGACTTTAATCCCATCGTGCAGGCTTCGACGGGCAATATCATTTTCAGCCGCTGGGATCACCTCGGTTCGCCCAATAAAATTGGCCTCTTTACCATTCATGCCGACGGTAGCCGGCAATTCGTGCTTTTCGGATCGGATGAAACCTTTTCGGGCAATGGCATGGGCAGTGGCAGCCGCACCTATCTCGAAGCGCGCGAGCTTCGCGACGGCGGCATCGTCTCCTCCTTGATGGAGCGCACCAGCCGGTTTGAGGGCGGCGCCATCGCGGTCATTGATTTGAGCAAGCCCATCAATGCGGCACCGGACATCATTACGCCATCGACTTCGCCCTATAACACCACGCAAAAGGTCAGCGATGCCATTTACAAGACGCCCTATCCCATAGTCGATGGCAACAAGGAGCGCCTGCTCGTCGCCATGTCTCCTCATGAAGTGGGCGGAGATATGGACAATGAGGCGGTCAACTACGATCTCTTCGTGATGGACAAGGACGGTGACAATCGCAGGCTGATTTTCGCCAGCGGCGAGACCAATGATTATGACCCCGTCGTCGTGGAAGCCCGCAGCCTGCCGCTCGTGCAAAAGGCCGACAAATACGTGGCCGAAGGATTGGCCAAAAACGCCACCACGGGAATCTTTTTCGACGCCGATGTCTATAGCCGCATGGATAATGACGGTCATTTGCGGCCTGATCGAAAATGGATCAATCATGGCGAAGACGCCAATACGGCTTCGGGACAAGCCAAATACATGCGTTTTCTCGATGCCATTTCCATACCCTCGAATTACAACATGCGCGGAGGAAGCCTAGGCCGCACCGAATTCGAAAAGCAACGCGTCATCGGCTATGGCCCCATTGAAAAAGACGGATCCTTCGCCGCCGAAGTGCCCGCCAATCGCTCCTTGCATATGCAAGTACTCGATGAAGACGGCATCATGCTGGTGAATCAATTGCAATGGGTGCATGTCATGCCCGGCGAGCGGCGCATGTGCACCGGCTGCCATGGCACCCGCGAGCGCGACAAAGACATTCTGGGGTATTCCATACGCGAAAGCGATGGAGCGGTTGTCGACACCTTGCATGCCATGAAAACCTTCATGGCCACCTTCGCCAAGGCCGCCAAGGTCACCGAGCACCCCGCCTCGAAAACCGACACCATGGATTTTTATTCGGTCGGCGCCATCCAGCGCGCCATTGATTCCACCGAAGCCGTGCGGAATAAGCGTGAATGGACGCCCAAGGCCACCTATGCCTCGTACGGCAAATCGGTGCAGGGTTCGCTCGACAACCAATGCATCTCCTGCCATGGCGCGGGAACCGCGGAAGATAAAGGCGCGGGCTTAATCCTCGAAGAGGTGAAGCAGGATTCGATATACGGCAATGGCCGCGTCTCTACGGTTTACGATCGCCTCACCAAGGAAGGGGGCTATCTCGATTCCAAAGGCAAGCGTCGCCCCTATGCCACCGACAATGGCGCGCGCCAAAGCCCGCTGGCCTGGGTGCTTTTCAATCGGCAACTCGTGGCCCGTAAATCGGACGAAGCGGTCTATCGTCCCACTCTGGGTTATGACCACACGGCCCTTTGGGAAAAGGACAGCACGGGTTTCATCAATGTTTTCGATGTCAAGAACAAGGACTTGCTCACCCTTATCGAATGGATGGACATGGGCGCGCAATTTTCGAATTCGGTAGGCAAATACTGATGAATTTGAAATCGGGTTCTGGGCTTATTCTCGCCGCCGCTCTTTTAGCGAGCGGCTTATTCGCGGCACCCATGCCCATTGGGCAAAGTGCTGGGGATTTTCAATTGCAAGGCCTCTCCAAAAACGATGTCATTCGCCTCTCGGCCTTTAAGGGCCAAGTGGTGTTGATCGACTTTTGGGCCAGTTGGTGCGCACCTTGCAAGAAAAGCCTACCCGAACTGCGCCGCCTTAAATCCGAATTGCCCTCCGCGGTCTTTTTAGCCATTAGCGAAGACGAAGAAATCGCCAAGGCCCGCCGCTTTCTCGCGAACAGCGATCCCCAAGGCCTGGTGACCCTGCTCGATTCCGCCGGCAAGGTGGCCGAGCATTTCGGCGTTGATGGCATGCCCACGGCCTTACTTATCGATCGCAAGGGTGTTTTGCGTTTCCGTCATGATGGTTATTCGGTCAAGGATTTGGCGCGCATTAAAATCGAATTGCAAGTGCTCATGAAGGAAGCTCCATGAAAGCCGACATCGCCAATAAAACCAAAACCCGTTTTTATTTGCTGTTCGCCTGGAGTTTTTTGGCCGCTGCGTTTTTTATCGGTTGCGCGACAGTGAAACCGTATGAGCGGGAAAAATTGTCCGACCCCATTATGAACGCGTCTTCCCATGTCGGCAAGCAAACCTTGAAGCAAAAATTTTACTCGACGCAAGAAGGCTCGGCGGGCGGCGGCAGCGGTATCGGCGGAGGTTGCGGTTGCGCCAAATGAAAAAAGTTGGGGCGATTTTGGCAGTGACCCTGGCTCTCGCGAATCAGGCCACTCAAGCCGATCAATTGGAGTATAGCCTCTATAAATTCGACGATGCTAATGGTGTCTCCGTCAATGGGACGTCCTTCAATTTGGCTGAATCGTTGTGGCATCGCGCCATGCTTTTACTCGACATTGAAATGGACCAAACCTTTGTGCCGCCTCGACTCAGCGATGCCACCTCCGGCGCCTCACGTCCTGCTAGGCATAAGAGCGAACCTTTTCGCAAAAATCGCGGGCAAATCATTATCGGTTTGGAACAAGGCCTAGGTGATAACACTTCCATTACGGGCAATTTTTATCAAAGCCGCGAAACCGACTATTTCTCGAATGCCGTGATTGGTTCGATTAAACAGGAAATGTTTCAAAAAAACTTCACTGTAGAACTGCGTGGCCAATACACCATGGATTCCGTGGGTGAAATTCCCGAAGCCGGTGGACTCATCAATCGCTTCAAGGAAAGCCATCAAGTCAATCTCGCCTTCTCCCAATTGCTTTCACCCGCCATGGTTTTACGTTTCGGCGGCGACGGCATACGGGATCAAGGATTTTTGTCCGACCCCTATCGAAAGGACAATCATCCCAGTATTCGTTGGCGTCAGGCAGGTTGGGTGGAAATCAACCGCTATCTCACCCGCGTGAATGGAGCCATATTAGGCAATTATCGCTATTACTGGGATGACTGGGCCATTCAATCGAATACCTTGCAAATGAGCTTCAGTAAATACCTAGGCAAGAATGTGATACTCACACCAGGCTACCGGTATTACGCACAGTCGGGTGCCAAATTCTATACCAGCGATCCAAAATTACAGGCATTCGAGGCCAATACCATCGAAGGCGAATGCAATTGGATGTTACGTGGCCTAGGTGAAAAGCATCCGAATGTCGACTTCTTGACCGGAACCACCCTCAGCGTTCTGTATTTCCGCTATTGGAAATCGGTCGGGTTTAGCGCCAATGTATGGCAGGGCCGAGTCAAGTTCGAGTTTTAAATTGCCCTCAAGGCTCCGAAGCGTTTAGGGCATGACCTTGGCCGCGAAAACCGACAGGCCATCGGCAAAGCCCAGGCTGCCTCCCTTGCGCCAAGCCAACCAAAGTTGACGCGCAGCTGCCGGAACCGCGCTTGGCAATCCCGTCAAGGCGGGTAAGGCCAGCAATAAAGCCCGCGCATAAGGCGAAGCGGAGCGCTCCAATAAATGACGGGGAAAGCTTTGCAAGAGGCGCGGCCCTAGCGCCACAAGATTAAGCAAGCGCAAAACATGCAAGGCAAAGTCTTGCACACCTTCGTGGGTCAAGCCCGCGAAGCCAATCAAATGCCCTTCGCCATGAAATAGATGTAGCCAGGCCAGAAAAATCAAAAACGGCCATGTCGCCCACATGGGTTTGAAGGTGGCGCGAAATCGTTTGCGCCATGGGAAACCCGGTCGTGGCCAAAGCGCCAGCACAACTAAGACAGCCCAAAGCGCCGATTGCCAGCGAAAATCGGGTGAAACCAGGATAGCCGAAAGCAGGAACAGGCAGGCGAAAAAGGCGATCTTATTGCGAATATTCCAAACCGTGCCGACTTGGGCGGGTATTTGCCTAGCCGCATTGGAAAACATCGCACCCGTGGCCGGCCCATCGAAAAGCTGCATCCAAAAAGGAAGGGCCGCCGCGGCCAATAAAGCCATGAAAGCCCCCGACACCGCCGACCAAAGCAAAAGCGGCGTGAGCTGAAAATAAAAGCCCGCATGATCGACCAAGAGAAATTCCACCGCCACCAATTGCGTGATATTGTGGAGGGTTGCCGAAGCCACGCTGAGGCCAACCCAACCTAGAAGGCCCCAATGCGCGAGAGGCCTTAGGCATACACCCACCAAGGTGAGTGACACCAAGCCTGCCGCCAAGGCCACCATCATGGTGGATAACGGCGTGCCCGCAACCATCCAAATCAATACGGTACGACTCACGGTCAGGGCTATGGCCGGTCCAGCCCCGAAGCGCAATAGAAAAGGCAAAAGCACCAAATGCGAAAGGCCCAATTTCATCCACGGGAAAAGCGGAAACTTGGGCAAAAGGTTTTCCGCCAATTGCAAGGCGCAAGCCAGCACAAGACAAGCGGCAATCGTCGCCGCATCGGGCGGGGAGCCCTTAATACGTGATGCCATCGGGAGCCCTTCCCTGGCTGCTTTGGCCGCTCAAGGCTATCACCATATGCGAAGGCAGGCAGGTGATACGCGCGCCAGCGCGCTTCACCCAACTCTGGTGCACGCAGATTTGATTGGGACAAGGCGCAGCTACAACGCGCACGCCGCTTTCGCCATATTCCAAAAGCATGGGACCCAGGCGCCCCGTCACCTTCATTTGCCGGGTGCCACCGGATAATTGCAATCGCGCTTCGGCCTTGCCGTCTATCATCACCACGGCCTCCTGTCCCGGGCCCGCCATAAGCAAAGGCCATGTCCAGGCGCTGGCGCCGAGCACGGCGGCAATCAACAGAGCATCGAAAAAACCGAAGCGAAAGCGCGGAGCCCAAGGCGGGCGCGGCATCAAGCCGGTTTCCGGTTTCGCGATTTCAGGCATTCTCAAAGTCGCGAATTTCCTGAACGAATTCATCGCCATAGCGATCGCGCTTGGCATCGCCGACACCGGAAATTTCGCGAAAGGCCGACAAGGTCACCGGCTTGTGACGGCACATTTCATGCAGGGTTTTATCGGAAAAAACCATATAAGGCGGCAAGCCCTGCTTTTGCGCTAGCTCCTTACGCAAAACTTTGAGGCGAGCGAAAAGCGCCGCTTCGGGGCCATTCATGTCTTCGGTTTTGGCCCCAAAGGAAGGCCGACCCGTAGGGGTACCCTTGCCATTTTTCGTGCCCGTCTCGCTGCGACCCATTTCCAAGATTTCAAAGGTTTCCTTGCCTTGCAATAGAGGCAAGCAGGCTTCGGTGAGCCTGAGCACGGGATAGGGGCCGGGCTCGACTTCCACGATGCCGCGTCCCAACATGTCGCCAATCAAGGCGCGCCAAAAGCCCTTGTCATGATGTTTACCCACGCCATAGGTTTTGATTTTATCGTGACCGAGATCACGAATCTTTTGCGTGTCTGCACCCATCAGGATGTCGGTGATATGACCGGCTCCGAAACGCGAACCCGTGCGGGAAATGGCCGACAAGACCATTTGCGCGGGTTGGGTCGCATCGACTTTGGAAGCCTTGCCCACGCAAATGTCGCAGCTACCGCAATTCGCTTCCGGGAAAACCTCTTCGAAATACTCGAGCAATTGACGACGACGGCAAATATTGCGCGTGGCGAATTCGGCCATTTTCTGCAGCTTGGCCAAGGCCAACTCGCGTTCCCCGTCATTTTGCATCTGTTCCAGGAAATGCCGCAGCTTCGGTATATCCCCGCCGCCGAAAAACAAAACGCATAAGGAGGGATCGCCGTCGCGGCCCGCTCGCCCGGTTTCCTGATAATAGCCTTCGACATTCTTCGAGAGATCGGCATGAATGACGAAGCGCACATTGCTTTTGTCTATGCCCATGCCGAAGGCAATGGTGGCCACCACGATTTGCACTTCGTCGCGGCTGAAGGCCTCTTGATTCGCGGCACGCTCCGACGCCGGCAGGCCGGCGTGATAAGGCAGGGACTTGATGCCTTTAGCCGATAAGTACTCCGCGGTTTTTTCCACGTTATCGCGCGTGGTGCGATAAATAATGCCTGGCTCTTCGGGATGTTCGCGCAGAAAGTCGAGTATTTGCGCATTCACTTCGCGCTTGGGCCGCACCTCATAATAGAGATTGGGCCGATTGAAAGAAGCACGTACTTGCAGCGGCTTGCGCAAGGCGAGCTTGCCTAAAATGTCTTGCTGCACTTGCAAGGTGGCGGTGGCCGTGAAAGCGGCGATGGGCGATTTGGGAAAATGCTTGCGGATTTGCGAAAGCGTTAAATAATCGGGACGGAAATCATGGCCCCATTCCGAAAGGCAATGCGCTTCATCGACCGCGAAAAAAGAAATCGGCGATTCTTTCAAGGTGGCGAGAAAGGATTCCATGGCGAAGCGCTCGGGCGAGATATAAAGCAAATCGAGTTTGCCCTCGCGCAATTGCCTATAAACGCTGATGGCTTGCGGCGAGGACAAAGAGCTATTGATATACGCCGCCACCATATTGTTTTCCAGCGCAGAATCCACTTGATCCTTCATGAGCGAAATCAAGGGACTGATCACCACGGCAGTGCCCCGCGCCATACGCGCTGGAAGCTGATAACACAAAGACTTGCCACCGCCCGTAGGCATAATGGCCAGCACATCCTGCCCCGACAAAATGCTCTCGACGATTTCACGCTGATGCGGCCGAAACGAACTGTATCCAAAGGTTCGGCTCAAGGCCGTGAGCAAAAGGCTTTCCTGAATGCGCGGGGGAGCTGCGGCTTCAGCGGTTGAAGCGGAAACCGCATCCTGAGAACTAGAACTCATGGGAGCATAGGTAAATAGAAACCCACTTCCCCAGCGTACCCGAGGTCACAGCCACCTAAAGCAAGGGGAGAGCCCAAAGCCGGGGGGGCGTTGCGGGGGCCCTCCCCCGCTTGCCTTGGGGTAGGGGGAGACCCCGTGGGGCAATCTCCAGGGCGAATCCACCTGGCGCGAAACAGGCCTGGGAAGTCCCCGCGCCGAATCCCGAGGCCGGTTGCTGTGAATCGGCGGTGAAAGGTTCGCAAAAGGCTCGCTCCGCAGGCCGTGAAACGGCCGAGGACCCGCGAGCCTTTTGCGAACCTGGAACGTCAGACGATTCACACCTAGCGCCACGGAGGCTCGGCCGTAGGGGGCGTCCCCCTTCACGCGTCCTCACCACCGCTCCAACCGCCCGAACCTCGATCCCGCTTTTTCGCCGAGTTCAGCTTTTTTTCCTTGCGGACGGCCCTTTTGGCGGAGCGAGGCTTTTTGGTGGCATAGCGCACCTTGGGCTTGGTGAGGAGCTTGACGAGGCGTTCGCGCAGCCTTTCCAGGGCGATACGGCGATTTTGGAGTTGGCTACGATCGTCTTGGCAGACAATGATGACTCCCGTGGGCAAATGCCTTAAACGCACCGCGCTTTCGGTTTTGTTGACATGCTGGCCGCCCTTGCCGCCGGCGCGAAAGGTCTCGACCTCGCATTCTTCGAGTAAAGCGTCATCTTCGCTGGGAAGTAAGTAGTCTTGCATGGGGCCACCGCGCGTCTAGGTCAAAAGACCAAAAGTATGGCCATTTCCCCACTTTACCGCGCACCCGGAGCTTAGTAAAATGGACGAATTGGCAAAACCGGGTTTTTTGCTCCCCGGTCAAGGTGCCTTTCGTGGATTCTGACTCCTTTTCAAACCTTAATTCGAGACCTCCTTTGACCTCCGGATTTCCTATCACAAACGATCTCAGTCCCGCCGCTCTCGCAAATAATCTGCCCTATGTTGAAGCCCTCTATGCGGAATTTTTAAAAGATCCGGCCAGCGTGCCCGAGGGCTGGCGAGCGACTTTTCTCCAATGGCAAAAAGATCCGCTCGACGCGGCCTTTCAAGCTCAGCCCCAGTTGGCCCCAAGGCAAATTCCGCCGGGGCCTTTCTCGGCCAGGGAACCCGCGGCGGGCGATGCAGCGTCTTTGCAGGACAAGGCCGACCAAATGGTGCGTGCTTATCGCGTGCGTGGGCATCTCTTCGCGAGACT
>JAYUVP010000336.1:0-4963 GCA_043753995.1 Fibrobacterota bacterium | reverse complement strand
GGAAGCCGATTTTGGATCCAGGGCATCGCGGGCCATTTCGGTCTGAAGCATAATGATGCCCAGGATATTGTTGATATCATGGGCAATGCCCCCGGCGAGATTGCCCAAAGCTTCCAACTTGCGCGTCGACTCCTGCCTTTTCTCGATTTCAATGCGCTTCGATACTTCATGATCGCGTTCGCGGAGCCCGTCTTCAAGCCTTTGCAGCAAGGCGTTCAAGGCATCGCGCAGCCTATCGATTTCATCGGCGCTACGATGTGGCGAAAAGCGCTTCAGAACCACACGCCTTTCCAATCGATCGAATCCCAGGGCTTCCAATTGGCGCGTCAGAGCCAGTAAATGGCGGGTCACGCCGAAATGGGCCAGCCCGATGACAATGAGGGCTAATACGAGCAGGCTGGCCATATGCCCTATCAAGGTCATCCAGACTTCGCGGCGAAGCTCTTGCATCGGCCAGCCCGAGTCGACGTCCATGGTCAACAATCCCAAGGCGCGTTGCTGCCGGCCTTCGGTCACCCACAAGGTGTCCGTTAGATTCATCACGCTTTGCCCGGAAATCTCACCCATCGAAACACGCAAGGGAGAATTCCCCGAAATTTCTTCGACTTCAAGCCGTAGGAGGCCGAAATGCCCGCGCAAATCATTCAATTCGGCACGCAACTGATTTTCATCAAGTCGGTAAAGACTCATCGAAAGGGAGCCGCGGTGGCTTTCAATCAGGTTCTCGACTTGCCGCCCCAGGGTTTTCATGCTGTGGCGGTATTGCAGGGTCAAATACACCGCAGAGTCGAACAGGGAATAAAGGCCGCCCGCCAAAAGTGCGAAGCTCAACATGCGCAAGCCCAAGCTGGACCGACGCGAAAGTGAGAGAGTAGTTCGCAGAGAGGACATACTGTGGCAAAAAGTGTCTTATTCTCCGCACCTGAATGCGATGATAGTCACTTATTCATGGCTTGATTTTCCGCGCACTGACCTTGGCCGGTTTTCGATAGGGGCAATTCCAAAAGTTTGCGTGCCAGCGTATCTTGCCTCATCGCCTCCAAGCCAGCGACGATTTTCGGCTCAAAACGAGCGAATTTTGGCCCTAAATACAGGAAAATCGGATCCCGGCTCACCGTGCCAGCATAAAGGATGCGATCCTTGCTCGGCCAAGTTTTCAGGCGATTTTCAACTAAAAGTGCGACATCCAGAACATAGCGCACCTTGCCTTCGGCCAATAGCCGCAATCCTTGCGCCACCGAATCGACAAAGAGGACGCGATCACGCAATTTCAAGGAATCGAGATGCCTTTGCGAGCTCACATAGCCGCCAACCGTCGTAAAGCGACCGGTGACGTGGCGCAAATCAGCCCAGCCATGCAAGCAAGGGGCCGTGGAATCCAGGGTATAGGCCGCCTCATCGATATTGCCAAGAATAAAGGGAATGCGAATCAGCTTTTCAAAGCCAGGATATTTTTCGATATCACGAGTTCGATAGGCCAGGCCGTCGAGATGGCCAGAGGCCATGTCTTTATAGGTGCGCTGATGTGGCGCGTCGATAATGTCGAAGCGAAGACCGGTTCGCCGACTGAGTTCGGCATAAATGCTTTTCCCGAAATGCGAAAGCTCATTCTCTTTTTCACTCATGCCACCGAGTCGGAGGAGCGACAGGGAGTCGACAGGCGCAGGACTGGCTACGGCAGCCTGGCAGGCGAGTAGTACCAAGACCCAAGGGAGAGCGCATCGCAGCGACATGGCTCCCTAATCATAAATCAAAACGTGATTCACTTAGCGTCGAAATATTCAATCGCTTTGGAAAGCCGAGCGTAGCGCCGACAAAAGCCTTTGTGCCCGCAGGGGGAAGCCGTTTTGCTCCCAGTTTTCCCGTTGTTTCGTGACGGCCATGCCAAATTCCTGCACCTCTTCGGCATTCTCTGCGCCATCCGCCAAATTGTCCACGCTCAAGCGAAAATGCGTACCGGAAGCTTTGGCCAGAGCCGACTCCATGGCTTGCGGTTTGATTTCCGAAGCGAAAAATATTTTTTGCTCCTGGGCATTGCGGCCATCGGGCACATACCCATAACCAAAATCATCTTGGTTTCGCCGCACTTCGCCGGCTACGAGCCAATGCGCGATTTCGTGCAAACAGCTACTCAGATAATCTCCGCGAAATTGAATTTCACCCTCTCGATCCAAGGTCGGTGCGCGATAAAACGGTTCGCTGAATCCTCCCCGAAGGCGTACACGATGCGTTTCGGCGAAAAGAGCCTCGAAAAGGTGAATGACCTCTTTCAATCGTTCGGCCTCGTTCAAAACGGTGGCGTTGAGGTGGTTGGCAGGGGACAGCATAGAGAAAGAATTGAAAAAGTAAATTCTGAAATTCTATGTCAAAATCCACCCAAACAAACCCAACTCCCAAGCTCACGGCCCGCGCCTTGCAGCAAGCCCAGCAGGACATCGCTGACCCCATTCGCGCCGAGTCGAGCCTGCGTTTTTTCAAAACCGGCAAGGGGGATTATGGTGAGAGCGATCGATTCCTGGGGCTCACCGTGCCCCAGCAGCGGGGCATCGCTAAAACCTTCTCCGCCTTGCCTCTGGGGGAAACGCAGAAGTTACTGGCCTCGCCCTGGCATGAGCATCGCCTCACCGCTTTGCTGATTCTCGTTTCGCAATATTCCAAAGCCGGCTCCGGGCAGCAGAGTGAAATGCACCTGGCTTACCTGAAAGCCTTGAAAGAAGATTGCATCAACAATTGGGATTTGGTGGACAGCTCCGCCGAAGTGCTGGTCGGCGCCCACATCGCCTCGGCTTCGGGTTCCGCCACACCGGCGGGCCGCAAGTTATTGCGACAATTGGCCGCCTCCGATCACTTGTGGTCGCGACGCGTGGCCATGATAGCCACCTATTACGGCATCAAGCGCGGTGCCTTCGCCGATGCCGTCCTCCTAGCGCAAACTCTGGCGCAGGACAAGCACGATCTCATGCACAAAGCCGTGGGTTGGATGATGCGCGAAGTCGGCAAACGCCACTTGCCTACCTTGCTCGCTTTTCTCGATGAGCAGGCCGCCACCTTGCCGCGCACTGCGCTACGCTATGCCCTGGAGCACTTGTCCGACAAGCAAAAGCGGCATTATATGGGACTGGTGAAAGCCAGGAACTAGGTTAACGACGTTAATATAGGCGTTGAAAACAGACCCGAATTCGGGATCTATTTATTTCGAGCCTATGTATCATTAGCCCATGTCATCGCAATTGAAAATATTGATCTGTGCGCGCGATATTTTTCTCGAAAAGGGGATTAAAGGATTATCCATGCGGACTATCGGCAATAAAGTCGGTATTTCCGCGACGGCCATTTATCGGCACTATGCCAATCGAGAGGCTTTGATTTATCAAGTCCTATTGGAGGGCCATAAAGTATTCGCGACCTATATGTATTCAAGTCTGGAAGGGCGAGACCCCATGGAGCGTTTGGGGCTATGCGGGAATGCCTATCTGAAATTCGCCATGGATCAGCCCAAGTACTATGAAATGCTGTTTTTAACCGTGATTCCATTGGGCAAAGCCCCCATCCCTGAAGAATTGCAAAGAAAGGACAATGCAAGCTTTCAATTTTTGTTGGACCGGGTTCAAGAATGCCTGGAAGCGAAATTACTCCGCGCCGATGATGCGAAAGATGTATCCCTGACGATTTGGGCCCAATGCCATGGACTCATTGCCCTTTGGTTGCGAAAAAATGTGGAGATGAACGCCGAGCAATTCGAAAATCTTTATCACAGTAGCATGGCGCGAATTTTTATCGGCATCGGCCTTCCCGTACACCCCTAAGGGTTCCGATTAGGGCCTTAGCGCCCTTTATTCCTCGAAATTCCCGAAATTTCGGATATCTCAACCAGAGTCTCCCTTTCTTGACTGCCTAGGTTAACAATGTTAACCTTAAGTGGGGCATGCCCAAGCATGTCTTTAAACTTCTAGGAAAGGACGAATAATATGATTCACGCTTTATTGCCAAAAACCCGAACTGGTTTAGGGCTCCTAGCCGGATATGCTTTGACTCTTGGGCTGTCCTTTGGCGCGGATAGATCCTTGGCCGAAGTGAAAATGCCCAGTGAAAAAGCTGCCGAGAGAATTCTCTCCCTCCGGAATAAGATTCAATCGGACAGCAATGACTTGGCCGGCATTCGCGAGCTTGGCGTTCTCCTGCATATTCGTAATGAAGAAAAGCGAAATCCCGCCGAAGTGGAGGAAGGCATTCGCTTATTGAAAAAAGTCACCAAGGTCAGCTTCATGGATTTCGAGGCCAAGGCTTGGCTTGGATCCCTCATCACCATGCAGGCGGAATTTGAAACCAATCCTGGCAAGCAAACCTATTTCGTCAAACAAGGTGCCAGGGAAATGGATGCCGCCATCAAGGCGATGCCCGAGGATGTGCCGATTCGGCTCATTCGCGGCTACAACAGTTTGACCTTGCCTCCCTTCCTGAATCGCAATCAATATGCCGTCGAAGATTTTCAATTCATTCTCGACTATTGCAAAAAATCCACATGCCAAGACAATCGGATAGAGGAAGCCACCCAAGGCCTTGAAAAGGCGAGAGCACGGAGCTGATATGAAAAACGTAACCCTTATATTCAGCTCGGTCTTGGGCTTAACCCTGATGGCCGGAGTCATTCATGGGAAGCCATTCAATCCCAAGCCATTCACGGGTAGCGATGAATCCCTTCGCCAAACCCTGGTGGAACAAATCAAACAGGGCGAAGATGATATGGCGCAAGTCCAATTAGGCCGGCTTTACTCGCTTTACAATCATTTGGACGAGGCTCAGGATCTTCTTTCCAAGGTGGTTGAGAAAGATCCCAAAAATGCCGATGGCCTGGTTTGGCTTGGCGTCACAAATACCAAGATCGCCGGAAATGCCATTCCTTGGGACATGGGCCTACGCAAACTGTATCTCGTCAAAAAATGACTACGGCAAATCGATGAAG
>JAYUVP010000335.1:0-3123 GCA_043753995.1 Fibrobacterota bacterium | reverse complement strand
CATCGGCCGCCTTTGCAAAATGTCCCCTTCGCGCACCGCCACCGAACCGTCCGCATGCGCCGAGCCATCATAACGCAAGGTGTCTAAAACCAAGCTATCCGATTGGCAAGTCAGCCACAAAGTGGCCACCGTATTCACTAAACTGAATGCCGAATAGGTTTTCATTTTTGCCGCACCCGCGCGCCCATAGGTCATAGCCTGGCCGGGCAGGATAACCTCATTACTGTCAAAGCGCAAAGAGCGCGTATCGCCGTCTAACTTGTCCCTACTGAGGCGACAACCCCTCAGGGCCAAGGTATCCGACGTGGCATTGAAAATCTCCAGCCACTCTCCATTGCTGCCTGAATCCGATGAGGTTGGGATGGGATAAGCTTCGGTCAATTGCAATTCTCCCGCTCTGCCTGGATGCCGCATTCCAGAGGGGGCCTGTAATTTCAAATCGGTTTCACTTGGCTCCAAGACGGTCAAGGAAACCCGCGCCGTCACCGATACCGGAAGCAAATCCATGCTAACCGAAGCCTCGATACCGGCTTTCACGGTCACGCCGTCGCGCATGCCGGAATAAAGCACTTTGCCAGCGCTATCGCGCAGCCAGAGCTGAACAAGATAGTGCTCGCCTTCGGGTAAAGTATCGGCCAGCAGGGTGGCCACCTTGCCTTGCATGCGCCAGCTCCCGGTAAAATGCTCTTCACCATGGGTCAGCAATAAAGAACCTGTTGTAACGGGGGCGTCCAAGGCCGACAAAAGGATTTGCGCCCGCAGTCGCGCGAAACGCGGACGCAGAACCAGATCAATGACCGCACGCTGCATGGCATCGACCTGGGTTAAAATCGATCCTTCACAGAGCACTCGGCCTTGGCGAAAGGCCTGGGCGACGATAAGACGATCCTTTCCGGGAGCAATATCCGACAAGGATAAGGTCGGGGCATTGCCTGGAAATGAGAATCTCTTGGAATCCATATCAGGTCCACTTACTTGGAAAACCAAACTATCGGCGGCAAGATTTGCGGCCAAGCCGCCTTCGAAGGCCGCGGCATGCACTTGCACTCGCAGGCCTTGGGCCTCGCCATCCCCCACCGCATTTTCAGATCGGGTGGGTTGGGATAAATCGCAAGCGCAAAAAACGGTAAGCAGGCTGGTGGCCAGCAGGGAGAATCGCAAAGAGCGGGTAATGAAATGGGTCATGGTAAACTCCTGGTGAAAAGGAGTCTGGAAATTAGGCCTGCCCTGGTCCTGCGACTGTGACCACCGCCACGCACTTGCCCTTATTACATTCGCGCCCATGCAAGTGACTTTTTTCGGCACCGGCACCTCCCATGGCATCCCCGTAATTGGCTGCGAGTGCAAGGTTTGTACTTCGACCGATCCGCGCAATCATCGCCATCGCACCGGGCTTTGGTTGCATGACGAAAAGTTGTCGGCCGCCATTGATGTCTCCAGCGAATTTCGGATCGACTGCCTGAAACATGGCTTGAAGCATTTGGATTTCGCTTTATTGACCCATGCCCATTCCGACCATATCGCGGGGCTGGACGACCTACGCATTTTCTCCCAACGTAGCGGCCATCCTACACCCCTATACGCCAGTGAAGAGACTTTCCAAGATATTCGCCAGCGTTTCAGCTATGCCTTTTCCCCGCCTAAATCTTATGGCGGCGGGGTGCCGCAATTCCTGCCGAAAATCGTCACCGAGGCCTTTACCCTGGGACACTGGGAAGTTCTGCCCCTACCCGTCATGCATGGCCCCGAGCCGATATTCGGCTGGCGTGTCGGTAATTTCGCCATCATTACCGACGTGACCGAAATACCCGAAGCCACCTGGCCCTTGCTAGAAGGGCTGGATGTTTTGGCTTTGGATTGTTTACGCAGGGAGCCGCATTCAACTCATTTGCATTTGGAGAAGTCTATAGCCTTCGCCAAGCGCATTGCCGCCAAGCGAACCTATATGATTCATTTGGCTCATGAATTGGACCATGCCGAAACCGAAGCCGAATTACCCGAGCATTGCTGGGTGGCCTATGATGGCCTTACCCTGGAGATTAGCTAAAGGATTCCCGAAACCCGGGATTGCCCAAATCGCGTTTGGATAAAATGGGCGTGATTCCATCTAAAGGCCAAGGCACCCCAAGATCCTTGTCATCCCACTGTATTCCGGCTTCGGTTTTGGGCTCATAAAACCACGAGCATTTGTATTCGACCTCGGCCCACTCGCTTAAAACCACAAACCCATGGGCAAACCCCACGGGTATAAAAAATTGCTTATGCTCCGACGCTTCGAGATGGCATCCGAAATGACGGCCGAAGGTGGGACTTTGAGGGCGAATATCCACCGCAACATCCCAGATCAATCCCAAAACGCAGCGCACCAATTTCGCTTGCCCGGGATGCTTTTGGTAATGCAAGCCACGCAAGGTTCCCTTGGCGGATCGACTGTGATTGTCTTGCACAAAATCGACGTCTATGCCGGCCTCGCGATAGCGATTTCGGTGATAGCTCTCCAAAAACCAGCCTCGATCATCTTTGAAAAGGGCTGGTTGAACGAGGAGTAAACCTTCAAGATTCGTTTTTTCGATTTTCATGGATTTCCAGAATTAAGAGTCATTCTCGCTCCCATACAATGCAAAACGCCCCATTGAAAACGGGGCGCTTTAAAAAGACGGTCGAAGAAAATCAAATTCAGACGGTTTAGGCCGCTTTTTCTTCTTCTTCTTCGCCCTTTTTGGCATCTTGGATGTGCTCGCGAATTTCCTGGGAAATACGCTTGATGTTTTGCAGCACCTTGCGAGCACGAGTTCCAGCGGATTTATTGCCACGCTCGAATTTCTCGTATTCGTCTTTTAGCTGGGCAACTTCATTTTCCAGGGCTTGTATGTGGTTCATCCTGTTTCCTCCACCCCGCCGCCTGAGCCGGGTTGCAACGGTTTAATTCCTCTAAATTGCACATGTCCCCCGTAAATGTCAATTTTGAGTTGGACTTTTTCGCTTAAAAAAGCCATCTCTCTCAAATAACCCAAGGACATGGTATTGATTTTCTACCCAGGTTGAACAAAGTGCCTGACTGGCACAACCCTGTAGGCCTACGAGGCCCTGATCCCCCCAGCGCCAGAACCAGCTGTTTTTCCC
>JAYUVP010000334.1:0-17275 GCA_043753995.1 Fibrobacterota bacterium | reverse complement strand
CCCGAGCAAAACTGACTTCCCCATTCGGAGCCCTCCTCGCCCCCTTTTTCCTTTAAAAGGGCGAGAATTTGGGGCTTACCCCTAGCAAACCTACTATATCCGTAGGTTTAATAGGAATTGCCGCACATGCATTTATATTTGCTCTCCTATTTATGTCCGAGGGCCTTGTATGAATGATCTCGTCCGCTCCGAAGCCTCCGCCATTTGGAAGGAGAAGCTGAATCCCGGCATTCGTCCTGACTGGCGCAATCATATCGATGAATTCGAAACCGATATTCTGCTGAAAAAGCAAGGCAAAATCGATCATAAGCTCTTCGCTGAAACGCGTTTGCGCATGGGCGCTTATGGCCAACGCTATGACAATGGCCACCGGCACAATGGTCAAGAGATTCACCAAATTCCTTTCAGCGAGGAGTTCAAGGGACCCGGCACTTATTGGGACGCTCCCGGCATGGAGCGCATCAAATTGCCTTATGGCGGTATGACGCCCGATCAAATGGATGTGATGGCCGATCTCGCCGAGGAATACAGCGACGGCATTTGCCATATCACCACGCGTCAAGACATTCAATTGCACTATGTGCATATCGAGAATTGCCCCAGCATGTTCCGCCGTTTGGCCGCCGCCGGTATTACCGTGCGTGAAGCTTGCGGCAATAGTGTCCGCAATGTCACGGGTTGCCCGATCGCCGGGGTTTGCCGGGATGAGCAATTCGACATCACTCCCTATGCTCACGCGGTTTTCGAATACTTGCTGGGTCATCCCGACGTGCAAGACTTTGGCCGCAAAATGAAGATCGCCCTCTCGGGTTGCAAGACCAATCCCTGCGGGCTCACCAATATTCACGATATCGGCATGATTGCCGTGAAGCGCAATATGGATGGCAAGGAAAAGCGCGGCTTTGAATTGTATGTAGGCGGCGGCCTCGGTGCGGTGCCTTATGAAGCCAAGCTTTTCGGCGACTTCGTGGCCGAAGAAGACTTGCTTGGATTGATTCAGGCCATTTGCCGCATTTTCGCCCGCCTTGGCGAAAAGAAAAAGCGTCACCGCGCTCGCATCAAGTATTTGGTGGCGGATCTCGGCATTGATAAATTCCGCGAAACCGTGCTTGAAGAGCGCGCCAAATTACCCGACGACCCTCGCTGGCGCTCCTTCATCGCCAACCTGGATAGCTTCGTCGAAAAGCCCATGCATGCTCCCGGCGGCGACGTGCCCAAGCGCGACGATGCGGACTATACCCTGTGGGCTAAAACCAACCTTTATCATCAGCGCCAAGCCGGTTTCGTGACCGTCACCGTAGCGTTACCCATGGGCGATGCTTCCAGCAATCAAATGCGCGCCTTGGCGGAGGTTTGCCGCAAATTCGTGAAGGACACGGTGCGCACCACGGTCGAGCAAAACGTGGTTTTGCGCTGGGTGAGCACCAAGGATGTTCCCGCACTTTACGACGCACTCAAAGCCATCGGTCTCGCTGAGGCCGGAGCGGAAAGCATCGTCGACATCACCGCCTGCCCCGCCACCGACACCTGCAAGCTCGGCATTGCCAGCTCGCGTGGATTGGCGGGCGAATTGCGTACGCGTTTGGCCTCGCGCTTCCATGACATGGACGCAGCGGCGCAAAACCTGAAAATCAAAATCTCGGGCTGCTTCAATAGCTGCGGCCAGCAACACATTTCCGATATCGGCTTTTACGGCATATCGCGAAATGTGGGCGGTTATGTCGTTCCCCATTTTCAAATGGTCTTGGGCGGCGAATGGGCCAATAATGGCGGTGCTTATGGTATTGGCGTGGGCGGCATACCCAGCAAATCCGTGCCTGCCGTCGTCGATCGCCTCACCGAGCTCTTCGTCAAGCATCGCGAAGGCAATGAAAGCTTCCGCCGCTGGGTCGAGCGTACCGGCAAGGGAAAAATCATGGAAAGCGTGCAAGACCTCACCGCCGTGCCCGCCTATGAAAAGGACAAGAGCTTCTATGTCGACTGGGGCGACGTACGCGAGTATAGCGTCAAAGACAAGGGCATTGGCGAATGCGCTGGCGAATTGGTGACCCTGGCCGATTTCGGATTGAAGGCCGCCGACCGCGAACTCTTTGAGGCCCAACTCAAATACGATGATGGCGACATTGAATCCGCCCGTAAAAAGGCCTATGAGGCCATGCTGCTGGCGGCCCAGGGATTAATCAAAAACAGTAATCCTGACATTTCCTCTGATCCCGATACCGTGCATCGCGAATTCGTGACCCGTTTTCATGATACGGGAATATTCAATGACCCCCATGCCGGCGCTCGCGCCCAGCAGTATTACTTCCATGGGCATGAGGAGCGAAACAAAAAACTCGATCGCGAGCAGACTGCGCGACTTTTGCACGAAGCGCAGATTTTCGTCGAAGCGGCGCATAGTTGCCTCGGCCGCCAATTGAGCGAAGTCGCCAATAAGAAACCCACCGCGGCTGAAGCCAAGGCCTGAGGAATAGATCGATGAACTTGCAGCAATTGAATTGGAAAATGCACCTCAGTAACCCAGGCGATACCCACTCGGAAACCTGGTTCAAGGTGTTCAACTCTTGGATTCCCGATGCGCCCGAAATCTTCATCGACGTGGCCGATTATAGCCATGTCGGTGATGGACCGGTGTATTTGCTATCGGGACATCACGCCAATGTCATCCTCGACAAAACCCATGGCCGCCTTGGCTTGGTCTACGATCGTCGCCAGCCCATGGAAGGCAGCAATGCCGACAAGCTGCGCGCCACCTTGCGAGATCTGGTCCAAGGCGCGGTTCGGTTGGAAGACGATGCCACCTTCCACACCAAGCCGGTTTTCGAAGGCGGTGATTTGAAATTGGTGATCAATAATCGCGGCATCGCGGCCAATACTGAAGCCAATTTCGCCGCGCTCCAAGCTGAAGTCGCGCCCTTGCTCGACGCCGTTTTGGGAGCGGGCGCTTATCTCATCACCCATGACGCCGATCCCAAACAGCGTTTGAATCTCAACGTCAAGCCCAAGGCAGCGGTAAGCGCCAAGGACATATTAGCCAAGCTGGGATAAACCCAGGCTTAACCTTTGGGGCTTTATCGCCCCAATTGATTGATGTCCTTGTTCTCTAGAAGGTGCTTGTCGCTTCCCTGTTGAACAAGGGCAATCATGGCGCGCCCTAGGCGCTCAGTCGTGGTGATGTATTTCGGAAGTATGGCCTTCAGAAGCGGTAATACCGGTGCCATCACGGTGTATAAAATGCGATAAGACAAAGTCCGCGATTGTATGCCATGCATGGGTTGAATAATGCCAGGCCGAAGCATATAGGTGGCTTTGAAGGGCAACTTGGACAAGGCATTTTCGGTTTGGCCCTTGACCCGAGCCCACATGATAGGGCCGGTTTCACTGCTATCGGCTCCAGTTCCCGAGACAAAAATAAAGGTCATGCCCGGATTGAGTTTCACCAAGGTATTGGCCGCCGCCAAGGTCAACTCGCAAGTGAGGCGGCGATAGTGATCTTCGGTCATGCCCACCGAGGATGTTCCCAAGCAAAAGAAACAGGCATCATAACCGGTGAGCTGGTTCTCAATATCGGAATAATGGAATAAATCCTTATGCACCAAGGTCTTCAACTTTGGATGCTTAACTTGAAGTTCAGTGCGCCCTACGGCCAAGACACTTTCCACTTCGGGGCTTTTCAAGGATTCCCGCAAGGCACCCTGTCCAACCATACCTGTGGCGCCGAATAAAATGATTTTCATAGCAGAAATATTAACTCGCCGGATTTTCGGACCCAGCTGACACAAAGGGAATTACCCTTTTCAGACCGGGAATGTCTAATGGTTGGGCATTTCATCCTGGGGAGGCCATTATGCTGACGACGAAGCCCACTCCGTTGACGCAAAAACTAGGCTATCAACATCCCCTGGAAGGCGACTGCGCGCCTGTGGAACATCGCTTTTGGAAGCGCGCGCGTTATCGTTTGGGCGCTCAATTGCACGAAGACGGCGCCTCCGTGACCTTTGCTGTTTATTCCCAGCATGCCACGCGCATGATGCTTGAAATTTACCGACAACCCATCGGCGAAGACGCCCGATACGACTATTGGATGGTGAAGGGCGACGACGGGATTTGGCGCGCGCGCATCGCTTGGAATATGGCCGCGCCGCCTTTACCGAATTTGTTCTATGGCTTGCGCTGCTGGGGGCCGAATTGGCCATTTCATACCCATTGGCGGCGTGGATCCTGCTCCTTAGGCTTGCTGCATGATGTCGATAATGACGGGAATCGCTTTAATCCAAATAAAGTTTTGGTCGACCCTTATGCCAAAGAATTTTCCCATGATCGGGAAACCTCCGCCATCAAGGCCCTGGGGCATCATGCCGGTGCCTATGGCACAGGAGCGGGCCAGTACCGCGGAATGAGTGAGGCCTTGAATCCCCTGCCTCGCCGCGAAGTGGACACCGGGCGTTTTGCCCCCAAGGCCGTCTTTCTCGCCGAGGAAAGTGACTTTGGCATTAAGCCCAAGGTGCCCCAAAAGGACACGGTCATTTATGAGGCCCATTTGCGCGGCCTGACCCGCCACCCTTCTTCAGGTCGCTTGCGCACCACCCTCAAAGACCTTCCCGGCTTCGAGGGGGTAGCCAATATTCCCTCGAATTTGCGAGGCACCTATTTGGGCGCTGGGCTCATGGCGAAATACCTCAAGGCCATGGGCTACACTTCGCTGGAATTATTGCCCGTGCATGAAACCGCCAATGACCTCAATCCCGATGGGGAAAATCCGTCGCCGGAAGGCCCCATGGTTCCGCCCCACGGAAATTATTGGGGCTATATGACCTATGGTTTTTTTGCGCCCGACGTGCATTTTGCGACCAAGCGAGAGCCCGGCGCCGCTACGCGAGAATTCAAGCAAATGGCCAAGGCCTTTCATGATCAAGGTCTCGAAATATATCTCGATGTGGTTTACAATCATCATGGCGAGGGTGGCTTATGGCGAAGGGAAGACGGTAACGGCCCAGATACCGACACCGCGGAGTTAATCAGCCTCCGTGGCCTCGACAATGCAAGATATTATGCCCTGACCGATGACAAGCGACATTACTGGGACAGCACAGGATGCGGCAATAATCTCGACGGCTCCAAACGTCCGGTGCAGGATTTGATCAAGGACAGCCTGGTTTATTGGAGCGAAGAAATGGGTGTCGACGGATTTCGCTTTGATTTGGCCACGGTGCTAGGTCGTGGCGGTGAAGGAAGTCGCGCCTTTTCCGGAAATTCGGATTTGCTCGAAGACATCGCCACCTTGGCCCATGAACATGGCTTCAAAATCATCGCTGAAGCCTGGGACACGGGAGGCGATGGTTATCACGTGGGCGGCTTTCCCCTGGGATGGGCGGAATGGAATGGACGTTATCGCGACCAGGTGCGCCGCTTCCTCAAGGGCGACGCCAATACTGGGAATTTCGTGCGCTCCTTGAATGGCGACTATGACCAATTCGCCGATCAGGGTGGGCCGCAAAAAAGCGTGAACTTCATCACGGCCCATGACGGATTCACCTTGCTCGATTTGGTCAGCTATGATGCCAAAAACAATGGCATTCCCTGGCCCTTTGGGCCTTCCGATGGCGGCAATGACAACAATGACAGTTGGTCATCGGGTGGAGATCAAAATTTGCGGCGCCAACGCCTTCGCAATTTTTTCCTGATTCAATTCTTGTCGCGCGGCGTGCCCATGACCGTGGCAGGGGATGAATACGGTCGCACTCAAAACGGCAATAACAATCCCTATAAAATGGACACCGTGGGCCTTTGGCAAAACTGGGACATGCTGGGCACCTCGGCGCCTACCCAAGTACCCGTATTGGGGAATGACGGGAATATCGAAGGGCCAAGCTATCACGACAACTATGGGCGCGACGGCCATGCCCTGGGGCACAATGGCTTTTTCGCATTTACTCGCGCCGTACTCGCCTTACGAAAAGCCCATTCCGCCCTGCGCCAGGATCGTTATGCCGATCTCACTGCGGATTCAGGCGGCGATGTCACCTATTCCTTCAAGCGTGAGGATGGGCGCACCGACTTGCAGGGAGGTGAAAGAAGCCTTTCTGTGCACATGGATGGGAGCGAAGTTGGCGATGAGGATTTCTTGGTTTTCATCAATATGCAAGCCAGCCCAGTCACTTTTGCGTTACCCCCGGCAAAGTCCGGTCGCCACTGGCTTCGACTCTTCGACACGGCGACCTGGGCCGAACCTTGGGCCAATCACTGGAATCCCGGTGAGGCCGAAACCATTATCGGCAATTATGGTGCCCATGCTTGGTCGGTAGTGGTTTTACTGGAACCGGTGGCTTGAAAAGGTTGGGGCCCGCAAAAGGCAACCGAGGGCGATCTGATTTCGCCTATGGCTCTACCCACGCTTCACTTTTGCGGCCTTGCCTTTCGCCCTTTTCAATTTTTCTTTCTCCGTATTTTCCTTTACTCGAAGTTTCGTGATTTTCTTAACAAGAGCCAAAGGCAAGGGCTCATCCAAAGGGAATTGCACCGATCCCTTAGCGCTTTTGTATTGGGAAAATTCCTTCGAGAATCGGTGCATCGCCTCCGCTCCCGGGTAAAAGCCGATATGCTTTGCATAGCCCGCAAAATGCACCAAATTCCCCTGCCACCAAAACGTAGGGATTTGATAACTGATTTTCTCCGTAGCCTCCGGGGCCGCATCGCGAATGGCCTTGCGCATTTCAGCCAAAAGCACTCGCGTTTTTGCCGGGAAAAGGGCAATATATTCGTCGATGGATGCAAAGGTGACTTTAGTTGATTTCATGGCGATAGAGCCATGATTTAGTCTTTTCCCGCCTATCTTTGACCTCCAGCCCCTCCTCTTTCCTCCTTCTACCCCCTTTTCCTGCCATTTTGCAGGGTTTTCACACACATTTTGCTGAAAAAGGGCATTTGACCTTTCCAAGAGCGCATTATATTTGAGCTGCCAACTCGTGGCGAATTTTATCTCAAATACGATTTCAGTCGGTGCCAAGCGCAAACCCCCGCCATAAAGGTTTTACCCTGCAAAAAGCGAGTTGGCGGCTCCAACGAAGGATCCCGTTATGAATATTTATGTCAGCAATATCCCCTACACCGCCACCGACGACAATTTGCGCGAGGCCTTTGCTGCCTTCGGAAATGTCACTTCGGCGCGCATTATCCGTGATCGCATGACCGGCCGCTCGCGCGGTTTTGGCTTTGTCGAAATGGACAATGAAGAGGCCGGCCGCAAGGCCGTCGAAAGCGTGAACGGGTCCGAAATGCTCGGACGCCGCATCAATGCCCGCGAAGCTCGTCCCCGCGAAGAAGGCGGAGGCGGTGACCGGGGCGGAGATCGCGGAGGCGAACGCGGCGGTAGCCAGGGTGGATATAGCGGCGGCGACCGTGGCGGTGATCGCGGCGGCAGCCAGGGTGGATATGGCGGCGGAGGGGACCGGGGCGGCTATGGCGGCGGCGGTGGCGGTGGCGGCGGTTATGGTGGCGGCGGGAATCGCGGTCCCCGTGATCAGCGCGGCCCCAATGTCCAAAATCGCGGAATGTATTGAGTTTTCTCCCCGATGCCCCCATTCCTTGTGGAGTGGGCGGCGCGGGATGTTGAATTTTTTTTAACTTACCCAGCATGCCCGTTCGGCAACCCGTCAAGCCGGGGCATGGTCCCGACCTACCTGCTTCCAAGCCCAAGGCCTCCCTAAAGGCTGGCAAAAAGCCCGTCGATGAGGCCATAGCTCCGAAGAAAAAAACATCCCAGAAGGCGAGCGTTGCCGCTATGCCCGAATTTCCCGAAGCCGATGTGAACTTTCACCGGCATCCGTTTTTCTTGTCGACGGCCCGCAACCTGGAAAAGCTCCTGGCGCAAGAATTGGCCGACATGGGCATACCCGATGCCAAGTGCCAAGGCCTCGGTGTCGATGTGAATCTCAGCCAAGAAGAAGTTTATCGCGTTGTTTATGGCTCGCGCCTAGCCTCGCGCGTGTTGCGCCCCATCGCCACCTTTCCCTGCCATGACGCTGACGAGCTATATGATCAGGCCTATAAGTGGAATTGGTCGGCTATACTCAAGCCCGATCAAACCCTGAAAGTAACCGCTTCGGTTTCCGACAGCGCCATCACGCATAGCCAATTCGCCGCGCTCAAACTCAAAGATGCCGTGGTCGACGCCCTGCGCGATCAACATGGCATACGCCCCTCTATTGATCGCGAAACCCCGGACATTTGCCTCGACCTTTTCTTACGCAAAGATCATGCGCGCGTTAGCTTGTATTATAGCGACGGCATTATGCATCGTCGCGGTTATCGCAAGCAAACCGTTGAGGCCCCACTCAAGGAAAATCTCGCCGCGGGCATTTTACGCTTCACCGGCTGGAAACCCACCCAACGCCTCATCGATCCTTTTTGCGGCAGCGGAACGTTCCTCATCGAAGCCGCCATGATGGCCACTCAAACCCCTGCCGGCTTTTTCCGTCGCAAGCAGGGCTTTGAGACTTTACCTGATTTCGATTCCGAGCTGTGGGAAGCCGTCAAGCAAAGCATGGACTCGGCCCGCACCGAATTGCCCATCGGCCTCCTGCAAGGAAGCGACATCGACGCGCGCGCGCTCGCAGCCACGCGGGCCAATCTTGAATCGGGTCCTTATGCCGATAAGATCAAACTCATTCAAAAAGATTTCGGTCGTCTCGATGGCCCTTATAAAGACGCGATTGTCGTCGCCAATCCGCCTTATGGTGTTCGCCTAGAAGACACCAGCGATGGCCTCGGCGAACTCTATGCGAAAATCGGTCGCTTCATCCATGCCAAATGCCAAGGCTCGCGCGTATACGTATTGTCCCCTTCGCCCGCCCTCGAATCGCAAATCGGCCTCAAAGCCAAGCGAACTCTAGTGATCGACAATGGCGCGCTCGAAATCATGGTCGGCGAATACCAGGCACTCGCAGCCGCCGAATAGTGTCCGGTTATACAAAAAACGCTTGAGCCCTTAGGTGGCTCTCCAAATAAATCCAATCTATTTCAGAACCATAGAGACTCGCTTTAGCTTGTCTTTGTTCAAGGTCCATTTCTCCCTTTGCGCCACCTCTAAGTTGACTATGGTTTGCACACTGATCAAGGGTTCTAGGCCCAAGCTATCCGGGCTATCACCCGCTTCGAAAACCTGTATGACTTGTTGGGCTGCCTGCATGCCGAGTTGTTGATAGTCCGGCCATACTCCGAACATGCCAAGCTTCAATTCCAAGCTGGCCAAATTCGGTAGGGGGACGACCACAGGAATCCCCTCCTTTTTTAATCGGGTCAACCAGAACTCTTGTAGGGTTTTTTCATTCACCAAGCTATTGTCCGCGAGCATCCAATAGACGTCCATCTTTTGGTTGACCAGGGAGGCAATACCTTCCATTAATTTTCCGGAAATCGTTCCGGCATTCACTTGGCCTGGGACGCCGCAGTCCAGACATACGCCCACGAGATCCATTTTTTCCTTGGAAAGGAATTTTTCGGATTCTTCGATGAAGGCTGAAAAGTTTTTCCGATAGATGACGCCTATCCTTTGAAAGTCGCGCCGGGAAAGAATGCGCAGGTTGGTGAAAATCGTGTAAGCGGGCACTTCGAATTTAATGCCCGCCACATTATTTAATCCTCGAATGGCGCCTTCCGCTTTCAAAGTCATCAGCACAAATTTGGGAAGGCTAGCCAACTCATTGTCGTTTCCTTGCATATTCTTGATGAGCAGAATCGCTTTGGAATCCATCAGCACCAATCCTTGCGGGGAAAAGGAACGAATCACCACCTGCAAGGAATCCGCGGCATTGGGCAAAGTCGCGTCAAATCTCTGAACCGTGTATCTATCGCCTAAATCGGATTCCAGGCCCTTTAGCGCTTGTTGAAAGGGTGCCCCATTAGGAGTTATGGCTAGTAGCCGAATGGCCGCATGAGATCGTCCCACCGCGCTGGCAAGCATAAGCATGCCCGCCAACCAGAGTTTCGAAAGCCCAGTCACTCCCACCCCTCTAGGGTCAAGGATTGCAATACCGCTTTCGGTTGAAGGGATAATTTATTGCGAAGCTCAAGACATCCCGTTGTGTCTGAGCAGGCAAAAACCGGAAAGCTATCCATGGGTTTGGATTCCATCACGATGAAGAGCTTTAGCTTGGTGTCAGCTTTCATTTCAGCCAGATCGGATTCTTCAATGATGGCTGCGTCGACCAATTCCATTCCCAATAAACTTTGCAAATCCTCCTTTTTGCTGACTCGCTTTAATTTGGATAAGGAAAGCCCAAAGGCATCCTTGACGAAGCCCGGCATTTTCTCTCGCCCCAGGAAATCCAAAACCCCGATCTTGATTGTTTCGACATTTGCGCGCGTGATGGCCTGATTACCGCTGATGATTAGAAACTTCTTCTGTTTGTGTTGTCCCTTCTTACCCTGCAGCATGATCGAGTAGCCTGGTAAATAGCGCACATAGGCGACAGAGCCGATCACGGGTGATCCAGGGTAGGTGGGAAGGACTTCATCCAAATCCTTGATGCGCTGGAACCCCATCACCGGAACCGGAGCTAGGACCCGGCTGAACACCGAATCAATGCGACCAGGGGATTGACCACCGGGAACGCATATCAACAGGGGTGATTCGCCGCAGCAGGTCATAGCGAAGAAAAATGAAATAGCCATCCCGGCCTGGAATACAATTCTTGAATCCCGGAGGATGGGCTGAAACTGTGGGAACATCTAGGAGACATTATATCCATTCCCATAAAATCACGCGCAATCCAGATATTCCTTACCCAAACTGGAGTATGCCGCATCTTAGGCATGGGTGATAATGACAAAGCGCGTTCCCCAACCTGGTCGGGATTCCAAGGAAATTTTTCCTCCAGCGAGGTGCACGCAATCTGCTGCAATCGACATTCCCAATCCACGCCCTGACAGCGAATCCGATTGCGAAGATGCGCTTAGGCCCGGCGCGAAGATCAAACCCAGCTTCTCCTGGTCGGCCATACCCGCAATGGCCTCAGGAGCCACAATACCAGCCTCAATAGCTTTTTCCACCAAGGTTCCTACATCGATGCCCGGTCCATCATCTTGGATCGAAAAGGTATAGGAGCCGTCCTCCCCGATGGAACAGCTGAATATTATTTTACCCTTGGCCTTCTCACCCTCCTTTTCTGGCGCCTCGCCCTTTATCCCATGAGCCACGGCGTTTCGCAATAAGTGCACCAAGGCTTCGTCGAACTTCGCCAATATCTTAGGATCCACTTCCAAATCGGGCGGAGAAATCACGAGCTCCGCCATTTTTCCGGCTTTCAATGCCGCTCGCTTTACAAGCTCACGATACTTAGTCGTTGAAGAGAAAAAAGATTGATTACTGAGTCTGCGGCTGAATTCTACGAGGGAAGTCAGTTCCTGGTTTAAGGTTTGGCCCGAAACCGCTTCGGCCATTTCTCGAATCGCACGAACCTTGCTTTCTGCAATCCTGATAGAAGCGTCCTTTGAATTGCCGGTGAGGATATGAAAAACCTCATCGATATCGCTGTTTTCCCGAACCATGGTTTCCACAATTTTTTTGGCTTCTGGAATTTGATTCATCAATTCCATATCCGGCGACGAAGCGGAAGCCTGTAAGAGGTTTTCTAAATTCTCAGCCGCCATGGCCAAGGCTTCGAAACCGAAGGCACCGGCATTTCCTTTGATGGTATGGCAGTCCCGAAAAATTTGAGTCACCCAAGCCTGCTGATCACTGGGGGAAGCTTTGCCTATTTCCGATATTTTTTTCCTCATGCCACGAAGCTTCTCCCCTGCGTCTTTCAAGAAATCAACTATGGTTTCGGGAGTGTGCCTGGAAAGATTCATGAATGTCTTGACTGTCTTCTCATGCTGAGTTTTTTCCTGTCGCAACCGCAGTTCTGCTTTGCGTGACTCCGTGACATCGGTCGCCAGGGCCATGACACTGGAAAGACGCCCTTTCCTATCCAGTATCCTTTGGTATTCCAAAACAATTTGTCGCGTCCCACCCGGGGACTCGATTTGAATTTCATGAATCGGTGCCAGCTTAGAAAGCTTATTCCACCTTTGATAGGCATGTTCCTGGCTCACCAAAACAACCCAATCGCGGAATAATGCCTCGTCTTTAGGTGAAAGCCGCAGGATATCCGCCAAGGTAAGCCCCGTGATTTGGTTGAAGCCGAGGATCAAAGCGGCATTTTTAGAGCTGTCCTCGTTGATTTTCAAATCGAGATTGAAGGTGAATAACCCTTGCTCAATATTGTCCAGGATATCACGCACCTGATGCACTTTCGCATCCACTAAACGCTGTAGATTTTGCATGTAGTCATTGATTTTCAAGCGCATCGCTTCAAAGGATTCGGCCAAAATGGAAATCTCGTCAGAACCTTCTATTTTCACCGGCAACTCGTAGTCACCGCCCGCCATTCGAGTTGCGAATGTTTTTAAGTCGGTGATGGGCTGGGTTATTTTTGCCGCCACCACGGTCGCCACGACCGAGGCAACAATAAAGGTGAAAACCGCAGCAAGCAAAAACAGAAATAAGGTTTGATTGCGAGTTTCCTGAGAAAGAAGTTTTGCCCTCAGAATGGCCTTATGCATGGACTCGGTCGTTAACCCGAAACGGATGACCCCGAATTGTTCTTCCCATTTTCGTACAGGTGCGGCAAACTCGATGACTTCAATGCCGCCCTCCACTCGGCTACGATAACCTGGGGCGGAAATCGTAGCCGCCCAACGACTCGTGGAGTCGAGCAAAGAGCCGCGGATATCGGCGAGTTTTTCCTTTCGTTCCCAAATCACCCAAGGCTTGCTTTCCGGGTCCATAAAAATCCCATATACGATATCGGAATCCCCATCCACCGTACTCGATACGATTTCGCGTATTGTGGTGATCGAATTTTCCTCGGCCAATGACCGCATGGCAAGGCTGCTGTTGAATGCCAGCTGCTTTCCTTTATTGATGATATTGGCGCGAAGGGTTTGCTCGACCTTTTCCAAATCCCGCGTTGTTCTCAAGTAATCCAGCGCCATGAGGCAACTGAAAACCACGCCCAGCGCGGTAGCTATCGAGACAGCAAAACCGAAGAAAAGTTTGGTTTTGATCCGGGCTTTCCAAACCCTGGAAGGCTTTCCAGGAATATCCCCGTCCTTACCCATGACGGTTCTACCATCAGGTTGGCTCTTTGCAGAGGAATCCCCGGAGTCCGAATGCTTTGCTATTTCGAGGCCCTTTCCCTGAAGGCCTCATCCAAAGTTTGACGGAACTCATTGCAAAATTCGTCCTCCTTCAAGCGCAGAGGCTTCTCTATATAGGCCCTAGCCCCCACCTTTATGCATTCTAGGACGGCGGGACCGATCAAGGAGGTTATAATCAAAACGCGAGCTTGCGGAAACTCATTCATAATTTCTTTCAATGCCGCATACCCATCCCTGATCGGCATGGTCAAGTCCAAAGTGATCAAATCAGGCTTGTGCTTGCGATATAATTCAACGGCGTGAATACCATTACTCCCCGTGCCGAGCACATCATAGCCCAATTGATCTTGGAAAAAATCTTGAAGCATGTTCACCATGAAGGCGGAATCGTCAACGATGATAACAGTCTTTTTCATGACGGGTCGTTCCTTTGCGTGGATTGAACCAAGAATCCAACGAAGAGTTTAGCTGATTTTACCATGACTATCCCTTGCAAGCTCCATGCTTGCCTGGGACTACTTTCATTGACAGAAACGAGGGGAGGGGAGAGGAGCATATCGCCGAATCGTTCCCGATAAGTGCCACGGCTAATGAAATTACCCGCAATGACATTTGCCGTCTCTCCAATGATATCAGGCAATTCCCCAACGTCTTGCTTGGCTGCCAGCAATTCAGAGAAATCCGTTCGGCTCACTCCCACAATGAGATTGGCATCGATGGCCTCATTACTGGAATGAATGATGCATGCCAATGAACTCGGATGGAAAAGGTTGGGTGAAATCCGGAATTCCCGAGGACAGCGAGTCGGCACGTCCAAAATACTTTCAATCGCCCGCCGGGAACAATTTTCAAATTCGGGAAGAATTTCCTGTAAATATTTTTGCACCAGGGCTTCAGTGAACATAGGCCCCCGTCCTCAAATCATTTGAATTGTGACGATTAAATCAAAAGCGATTTTTTCGAAACGAAATGTCCAAAAAAGGCACTCGCTGACGTTTAAGGGAATGCCATTATCGCCGGCTTGGTTCGATACCATGGGAGGAGTCACGACGATATCGCTCTTGCCGTCTATCCTGGCTAATACCATGGCGAGCTTGGAACTTGCCGAATTTAAGATTTCATTATGCGCTGAAACAATCATTTTCAAGCCGTCATTCCTAGACTTTTTAGGAAAGAGCTTTTGTGAAGCCTCCATGATAGAGGGAAGCTCCATAATTAAAAACGAAATGATTTGCGTGCTGGGAGAAAATACCAGTTGATTGTTGACAACGGGCGAATCAATTCGGTATTGCTGCTTGGGCGCGGGAATCCCGGAGAATTCGAAGGGATAAACACCGCGGATGCCTCCGGCTATCAACTTTTCAAAGTTGCCTTCCACCAGCGATTTTAACTGTTCTGCTTGCATATCGCAGACGGATTATATCATCCGGCGCAGACTTTGCCAGAATATCCTTCGTGATGTGCATCCCTATTTCACTTTAAATTGGAATACAGGGTTGACTTATGCTTTTTGAAGTGATTTAATTTTCGCCGTGAGCCCACCAAAGCCATCCCTTCCACCCGTACATAGGCTTTTGCATGTCAACTCTCCGGCACCGCTTTTGCGGTTAGTCGAGAGATTCTGCCAGGCTAGGAGCTATACCGTCGAGTCATTCGATTCGGGACCCGTTGCCTTTCATCACGCTTTGATGAAGCCCTATCGATTGATACTCATAGGCGCGCCATTGGCCGGAATGGAGATCTCCCGCTTGCTGAATGGGCTCATACGCGCCAAAATCACGGCTCCGGTCTTAATCATGTCGGAGACTCGGTCGCTGGGAAAAACGGATTATTCCAAATTTCCAAACTGTATCGGTGAACTCGCAAAACCCTTGGATTTGACCGAATTCGCAAAATACCTCGAAGATGCAGCCAAACCCATTGAGATCTCGCCCAAAGAAATGGAACACTTGTTGGCCGTTCTGCGGAAATGGGAAATACGGATGAACGATGCGGTTTGAAATAAAGTTGGAAACGGGAGGCTTAGAAGCCACCCTTCGCTTTTTCGACTTTGATCCGGTTCGCTGCAAGGCGGAGTTTCCGAATGTGTCCGCCTTGAAGAGAGCATTGGAAAATCACGGATGCGATTCAACCTGCCTTGACGATTCCGCACTCAGCCAAGTTCAATCCCTCTTAGACCAGGCATCGCTTGAAAACGCACCCAATCCAATTGAAGAAATAGCATCCATTATTATTGCGCATGGCATTCCGGCCCAGCCCGATCAGGTGGAGGGTTTGGTGTTTTATGTCCCCTATTTATGCGTTCCCGAGGACATTGCCGCCTTGAAAACCCGCCTTCTCTGCGAAGACTGGGACACCCTTGGAAAAGGGGTAGGATCGGAATGCGTCGTCGAAAAAGACGCAAAAATCTTGGAATATCTCACCATCCACCCAGGTAAGCTTGGAAAAGGAATCCGAGGGGAGGCGCTAGCCCCCGAGGCCTCCGCCACGGCATTGCCTGAACCGGGGAATTCAATTTTAGCCCATCCTCAACGTTGGATATCCCTCAAAAAGGGTTTTTTAATACTTGAAAACAATGTCTTGAATGTGAGTGGGCCTCGCGGAGCGGGAACTGATCCCATCTCGATAGCGCCGGATAAAATGTCGGTTCACCTGATTCTTCGTCATCAAGATTTTGAGGATATGCAGCCCAACCTGAATTTCCTGAAGCAGGTCCTGGCCCAAAAGGGACTGGCCTCAATGGTTCCGGAAAAGCAACTCAGTCAAGCGCTTCGAGAATTTTTACAGGAAAACAAAGACCAGGATGTCGTGGTGATTAAGGGCCGGCCTTGCATACCAGGGCGGGATGGACATCAAGAATTATTAGTGGATCCCGAGCCAGAAATTCCAGACCCCGCACTCACCGGCAAAGTTGATTTTAAGAGCTTTTCTTTTTTCCGCTCAGTGAAAAAAGGCGACATTCTTGCCAAGATCCATCCCCCAGTCGAAGGAAAATTGGGCATGGATGTTTTCGGCCAGCCCATCCTTCCCCCAACTTACGCTCCCTTTGATTTGCCGCTCGGAAAGAATACCGAGAGGCAAGGCGAAGGCGGCCTGTCCGTGGCTGCCAGCAAAGATGGGCGCTTAACCATCGCGCATGGAGTTCCAGAGGTCGCCGAGACCTTGGAAATCACCTCGGATATCTCCCTCAAAACGGGAAATATCGACTTTCCAGGTTCAGTGGAAATCAAAGGTGATTTGCGCAACAACATGGAAATCAAGGCCCATGGCGATGTGGAAATCAAGGGCGCCGTGGAAGATGGCTGTATTACCTCGGATGGCGCCATCGTGGTGCGCGGCGGATTCGTCGGCAGCGGCAAGGGCGTGATCAAATCGAAACTGAGTTCAGTCACCATTGGCCATATCCGCAATCAACGCATCGAATCCCATTCCAATATTCTCGTCTACAATGAAGTCATCAATGCGATTTTGTACGCCAAAAAATCAATCCTCATGAAAACTTCCGTGCACTCTGTGGTAGGTGGCCATTTGAAAGCTTTCGGCAATATCGAAATCGCCAACGTGGGAAATCAAGGCGGCACCAAAACCATTTTGGAGGTCGGAAAGGATTTCGAAGTCGAACAGGAACTTGAAGAGAAAAATGAGCTATTGAAAAACATGTTCGCAGATAAGGAATTCCTGTCCAAAATCCTCATCAAACTGGAGGCTTTGGGGAAACAGGGTGCCCAAGCAACTCCAGAAATTCGATTGCTGGAATTGAGGACAAAGGGGATACTTCCCTTCATCGGCAAATCCGAGCAAGCTTTGAAAGAGGAAATACGCCTGCTGGAAAAAAACCTGTATAACTCCGAGGACTGCCTGATAACGGTTAGCGGTAAAGCCTATCCAGGAACGGTATTGAAATACAAGGATCACGCCGTAGCTTTGAATGAAATATCCGAAGGCAAACGATGGATATTCCGAGCCCAAGCCCATGCCACCCAAATGCAAGGCAGCCCCGGAAAACCGGCACAATCACAAAAGCCGTCTCCATTTCAGCCCATTCGCACGGCCCAAAGAAGCGCTTAATGAAAAC
>JAYUVP010000333.1:0-11947 GCA_043753995.1 Fibrobacterota bacterium | reverse complement strand
AATCGGAATCTGGCTTTCGAGCTTAAGAATGCTCCACTCTCCCGGAGGCACGCTTACGGGCGGTAAAACGGCCGTGGTGTCCTTGCCGGTGAAGTCCACCGCAAAGCCCAGCGAATCAGGATATTTCCAAATGCGGCCATCCTGATCATCCATATCGGTGTAATTGGCTTCGACCACATTGAAAAAGAATTGTGAGAGGACGAGGCCAGAGTCGAGCACCAAATGCGCTTGCCCGCCTATGGAGGCCAAGGAGTCCGCGTGATAATCGATATGAAATTGCGCCGTCACATCGCTCTGCTTGCTGGGCGCTCCTGGATTACCCACTTCGGTGAAACAGCCAGCAAACCCGAGCATGGCAGCTAAAGCCAGACTTTTCCAAGGCCCGCAAATCCGATTCCCTAGGCGGCCCCATTTCACGCGTCGCCCCCGCTCAGCGGGAAAAGCTGAATATTGACTTGCACCACGCGCTCACCCGTGCCATCCTCGACCGCGAAATTGCGAAACTCCTTGCGCATGAGTTGAATTTGCCTCTTTAAACGAGGAAAATCTTCTTCGCGGATTTTAAAACACACGGAGGAAATGTCGCGTTGCTCCGGAGGAAATGTTTCTAGCGACTTGGCGGCGAGAGCCAGCATTTGCACATGATAATTATGTACGAAAAGGCTCATGACCTCGTCGTCGGTGGTAATAGCTTCATCCCGAATTTGATAGCCATTGGCGGTTTTGGCAATCAGGCCCGCTTGGGTCATCAACTTCAGCGATTCTACGACCTCTTTCGCCTCCAGCTTCGGAGTCAAATGCGAGGCTATCCACTCGGGATGGGGTCGAAAATCACGCAGGCCTATCATTTCGCGAATAGCAGCATGATGCCATTGCCGGAAAATCTCGAATTGGCTTTCCTCTAATTTTCGGAAATGATGCGACTTCCGGGTTTTCAAGATTTCCTGATAATAGTGATTACGCTCTTCCAGGGTTTTGGCCTGATTGAAAAACACGAGGCTTTCGAAATACCGGGCGCGTTCCTTGGAAAGCTTGAGCGCCAGGGTCAATTTGAGCAAGCTGCGTTTGGTCAAATTGCGTTTGGCTTCGAGTATGAAGCGCAAGTGGCCATGCCCTGAAAATCCGGCCTGCTTGGCGAAAGTTCGCAAAGAAAAATCGGGGTCGCTTTCCCGGCTAACCTGCACATAGTCGCGCAAGTATTGCCGGTATTGCGAATAATTCAAAATGTCAGGCAAGCCCATGGAATGAGAATAGTGTTTGGAGGGTAAACTGACACTCCTTTGTCTTAGCCCTCGGCAACAAATGTGTCCAAAGTGGGCAGTATCTAAAAAAACCCAACCCTGGCATCCCGCCGGGGTGTCCGGTTACCGCTTGTTTTGAATGCCGGTCACTTGCCGGCGCGGTCCTTACTCATAGAGCTTGTCCCGCATTTCCTTGATGGTCGCATCGGTGAGGTATTCGTCATAGCTCATGGCGCGATCGATATGCCCGGCCGGAGTCAATTCAATAATACGATTGGCCACGGTTTGCACGAATTGATGATCTTGCGAGGTGAAAAGCACGGTGCCGGTGAATTCCTTGAGGCCATTATTGAGGGCTTCAATGCTTTCCAAATCAAGATGATTGGTGGGTTCGTCGAGGATGAGCACATTCGCCTGTTGCAGCATCATGCGGGCAAGCAAGCAGCGCACCTTTTCGCCCCCTGACAAAACTCGCGCGCTCTTTTGCGATTCTTCTCCGGAGAACAGCATTTTACCGAGCCATCCCCGCAAGAATTGCTCGTTCTTGTCCTTGCTGTATTGGCTAAGCCAATCCACGAGATTCCAGTCAGTGTCGAAAAGGGCCGTGGCATCCTTCGGGAAATCGGCTCGCGTGATGGAACCGCCCCAACGAAAAGCCCCCGAGGATGGCGCCAACTCTTCGAAGAGGATGCGGAAAAGGCTAGTGGCCGGCAAGCCGTCGCGCCCCACGAAAGCGATTTTATCGCCATTGCGCACATTGAGATCAAAATTCTTAAAGACGACCTTGTCTTCGATGCGCGCCGACAGTTTTTCACATTCGAGAATGAC
This sequence comes from Fibrobacterota bacterium, assembly GCA_043753995.1. Classification (GTDB taxonomy): domain Bacteria; phylum Fibrobacterota; class Fibrobacteria; order UBA11236; family UBA11236; genus JAYUVP01. The sequence continues at coordinate 9,878 of JAYUVP010000333.1, read as the reverse complement.
CTTGCCTGCGTCTTTCTCTTGCTTGAAAATGATATACGGGTATTTGCGGCTGCTGGGCCTAATGTCGTCGAGGGTGATTTTATCGAGCAATTTCTTGCGGGAAGTGGCCTGCCGCGACTTGCTGGCATTGGCCGAAAAGCGGGCGATAAAGGTTTGTAATTCCTTCATCTTATCTTCTTTTTTCTTGTTCGAATCCTGCCTTTGCCTCAGGGCCAATTGGCTTGACTCATACCAGAAACCGTAATTTCCGGTGAACATCTGGATTTTACTGAAGTCGACATCGCAAACGTGGGTGCAGACGCGATCAAGAAAATGGCGATCGTGACTGACGACAATAACGAGATTATCGAAGTTGTAAATGAATTCTTCCAGCCAAAGCACCGAGTCGACATCCAGGGTATTGGTCGGTTCGTCAAGCAGCAAAATGTCGGGATTGCCGAATAGCGCCTGAGACAAAAGCACGCGCACCTTGTCGCCGCCGGTCAATTCCTTCATCTTGAGTTCATGCAGGGAGGTTTTGACTCCCAGACCGGAAAGCAAAGCACCGGCATTGCTCTCGGCATTATAGCCATCCATTTCGGCGAATTCGCCTTCGAGTTCGCTGGCGCGTATGCCATCGGCATCCGAGAAATCGGGCTTGGCATAAAGCGCGTCTTTTTCCGACATGATTTGATAGAGCTTTTGATGGCCCATGATGACGGTGTTCAAGGCCGTATACTCGTCGAATTCATAATGATTCTGATTGAGTACGGCCATGCGCGCATTCGATGGCTTGGATACAAATCCCGCACTCGGCTCGATTTCGCCGGAAAGGATTTTCAGGAAGGTCGACTTACCAGCACCATTGGCACCGATAATGCCATAGCAATTCCCTGGAGTGAAATTGATGGTGACGTCTTGAAAGAGGACGCGTTTGCCGAAAGCGAGGGAAAGGTCGGAGACATTGAGCATGGAAGATCTCGAAACAGCTAAGGATGGGTCTAAAAGGGTGCTGAAAGGTAGCCAAATGGCCCGTTCCCTGCTCGGGAGGCAGGCTCACAGCTTATCCCAAATCGGCACTTTCTTTTTGGCCACTTTTTTCACGACGTCATCAAAACTGCCAAAAATCGCCTATCAGGGAGTTTAAACCATAAAAACAAAGGGATTGATGGAACATCCTTCCCTTCTATCATGGTGACTTGGCATGTCACGCAAGGCGACCTAGGCCGTTATAGAACGACCAAGCCTTTTAGCGCGTCAACAAGGCCATGGAGCCTGGAGGCAAACCTGTTTTCAACGTGTTTCCAATAGCCTTACCATCCGCCCCGAAAACCACAAGGCCCGATGTTTTCGCATCGCGCTCGCCCACCAAGACGCGGCCGGTTTTGGAATCCAGGATTAGCCCTCCGGAGGGGTCTTTCAAACCAGGAAGAGCCGCTAGGATCTTGCTGTCCTGAAGTTGAAAGGGACGAACCTGCGAAGCATAGCTCGTCGTCAGCACGCCGGCATAGCACAAGCCTTCCGCATTGCAATCCACCGAAGTCACATTTCCACCGAAATCGGATTCTGTGAATACGGTCGTCAGTTGACCGGTTTTCCTGTCCCAGCGATAAATGCCGCCATCGCCCAGCTCGGTCAATTGACCGGAGCAAGCGACATAAAGCCCACCCTGCCACAACCACATCGCGCCGCCATTTCCAGCCGGAGCCTGCAAGGTGTCCTCGATAGCCAAGGTTTTGGCATTGATGACCAAGACAATGGAAGAGCCACCGGCGAATTTCCAGTTTCCATTGCGCCTCTGCAATAAAACGAAAAGGCTATCGCCGCTGAGCAAGGCGGAAGAAGCATGCGGGGAGGTGGCTTTGTCGCCTTTGCCTGAATCGGGCGTGAAGGTATAAGCGGAAATATCCAAAGAGTCCGTCGCGCGACCATTATTGGGATTCACCTTGAGCACCTTCGGGGTGTTTTCCAAGGGAATAAAGGCCGTATTCGCGTCACGAAAAACGATATCGGAGGGATTGGCCTTGTCGCCCAAATGCTCTTGGTAAATCACCTTTCGCGTGCCTGGATGATAGCGCAATAAATTGTCGGCACCTAATCTTTCAAGCACATAGACCGTGCTGTCCTGAACATAGACTCTCGCATCTTTAAACACTTGAAGCGAATCCGGTCCGCGCTTAAGGGAATCAGCATCAAAACTGATGAGCAAGCCACTCGTATAGTCCGTAGTTGTCACAAAAAGACTGCGTGTCGACTTGGTCGCGACCACGTCTTCATCGGTGGCATCGTGCATGCATGCCGAAAAAAGCAAGGCAGTAGCGGCCACGCCGAGCGATAGCCGAGGGAGATGGAAATGAAGTTTCATAATTGTCCTTTGTACGGTGTGATTGAATTGCATTTAAAATCCAGCAGTCAAGGTCATTTGATATTGCCGGCCGGGATAGGGATAGGAGGCATAGGCATCCTCGTAAAAAACATCGGTCACGTTTTGCATGCTAAAATGCGCGGCAAAACGACGATTCCAAGTCCAGTGCAAAAGCAAGTGATGCAGATTCTGTGCAGGAATGCCCTGGAGATTGCCTGGATCGCGATACACCTCGCTGCGACAGTCCCAGAGATGCTCCGCACGAAAGCCCCCGGGCAAGGCGGACGAAAGCCGCCAGTGATGGCTCCAAGCGGGTTGATTGGGCAATCGCTTGCCTTGATTAAACGTCTCCGAAGTGTTACGGGTGTCTTGCGCCGTGGCGGTAGTCGAAAGGCTTAGGCCCCATGGCAAGTCTTGCTGCCAGGTGGCTTCCAAGCCTTGCGCCAGGGAAGCGTCGAGATTATAAGGCTTGATGAGATTGGCCACTTGCTGATAGAGAATGGCGTTTTCCGCGTTATGGCGAAATATTCCGAGTTCCAGAAATCCGCGTCGCCAGCGCCACCGCGCGCCGGCTTCGGCATTGAACCCATGCTCGGGTTTGAGGGCCGAATTGGGAAGCATGCCGAAGCGGCCACCGAAGCGATCAACAAGACTGGGCATATGATAAAAGCGCCCTGCATTGATATAAAGCGAAAGGCGATTCGCGAAACGCGATGCCAGACCCAAACGGGCCGAGCTTTGCCAATCATTGAAATCCCCCACCGGCACTTCGCCACCGAAAGGCAAGAACGCGCCCTCATTGCGATCGCGGACATTTTCGGTCTGGGCTCCGAGGGTGATATCAAAATTCCGCTGCGGGGTCGACCCTGGCGACAAGATGGCATCGACGGCCAGCGATGACGACAAGCGATGATCGCGCCATGCCACATCGGAGGAGTTGCTTTGCGAAGGACCCGCCACTGCGGTTTCAGGGTAAGCACCCCATGGCTTCAATTCTTCCCGAGTCACTGCGGCCCGAGCTTTCACCTGCAAAGGCTGATCAAAAATTCTATTCCTGGAAATATTTCCCGTAGCACCTTGGCGAAGACTTAGGCTGGAAAGCCTCACCGTATCACCGGCAATACTCCACCCCATGCCATCGGCCCGAGTCCAATGCAAAACGGGATTTTCTTCTTCGGCGAAGGCCTCCACCTTCCAATTCAAAACACCGTCTTTTTGCTCATCGCCGCGGGCATAGCTGGCGAGGTATTGCGTCGTTCGGTCCGAAAATCCCGCCGTGCGCGTCACTTCGCCTTCGCGTCCGGGCAGGCCGCCAGCATCACGACTATGGGCCATTTTGACTCGGACCTCTCCCCCGCCCCAAAGCCACTGCGCCTGGGCATGGGCCTCCACGTCGCGATAGGCGCTATTTTCCCGCTTCACCCAATGGTCATCTTCCAGATTGTAGGGCGTTTGATTGCGATCGAGATAACGAAAGTCATTGTCGGATCGCGTGAAGGCGAAATTGGCGAAAACGGTGGCTCCCAAAGCTGGCCCCGAGGCCGGGCTGCCCACCGACAAAGCATGCTTTTGCAGGCCATGGCTGCCCATCGCCGTCGAAAGCCTGGTCCGCAGGGTCACCGGGCTGTGACCTCGGGTATATAGCCTTATCACCCCGCCCATGGCATTCCCACCGTCTTCTGCGGGGGCTATGCCCTTGCGAATCTCGACGCGATCGAGCAAGTCCAAATCGATTTTGCCCAAATCCACCGGCGCACCGCCAGCCGAATTCAATGGCACATCGTCGAGATAAACCAACACGCGTGCGCCCGTGGAGCCGCGAATGGAAACCGTCTGAAAACTTCCCAAGCCCCCATAGCGACGCGTTTCGATGCCCGCCTGTTCGGCCAGCACATCCGCCAGGCTCAGGGAGCGGCCTTCCCAGGTTTCGGGGCGCAAAATGATTTCGGCTTGGCCCGCCTGCATGCGCTGGGCAAAAGGATCGAGCACGGCTGATTGCGCGGGCAAATCCTTGGAGGCACCTGCGGCTCTACCTTGGGCGGCAGACAATGAAGGCTCGGCCCAGGCGGAAACACCCAAAGCAAGGCCGAAAGCCAAAACAAAAACCAACACAAGCCATCCTCTCCCTCGCGCCGGAGGGTCGATTGGCTCATTGCAAAAGGGGGAAGCGGCGAAGCGAGAGCGCAAGCAAAGCAAGGCTCAAAATCGCCGGCAGCCTGAACCACGCAGGAGAGCCGAGTCAAAACGGATGCAGGAGAGTCTTCTGGCTTGCGGCGTGGAAAGGATGCATGAATCCTATTCCTGAACTTTCACCTTCCCATCCTGAACCAGGACAGTGGCGGATCCGCTTTTCCGCCCCAGTAAAGGGCGGTAGGCACGGATCAGAAAGTCAAACACCGCTTACAGCGACGGGCTCGCTCCCGATTCACACGGGATTCCTCGTTATGCCGGCATGTTTCCGAAGAATCATGCCCGGCTTCCTGCAAGCGGAAGGGAAGATATTAAAGCTCAGACGACCAGTCATGAGCGATTTTGTCAGGCGCGCTTTTTTCTTTTGTCTTTTTCGATCAGGGCATAGGCGCTGTGATTGTGAATGGACTCGAAATTCTCCGACTCGACGATATAATGGACAATACGCTTGTCTTGATTGAGCAAATGGGCCGTGTCGCGCACCATGTCCTCAACGAATTTGGGATTGTCATAAGCCTTTTCCGTCACGTACTTTTCGTCGGGACGCTTGAGGAGACCATAGAGGTCGCAGCTCGCCACTGACTCGACCAGGTCTATGATGTCCTCAATCCAAACAAAATGGGGGCCATCGTCGACGCGCGCGGTCACCGTCACATGAGAGCGTTGATTGTGAGCTCCGTAACGGCTTATTTCCTTGGAACATGGGCAAAGCGAGGTGACGGGCACCACCACCTTCACCGTCATGCCGACAGCTCCGTTTTCGACTTCGCCGATAAAGGTGACATCATAGTCCATCAGGCTTTCCACGCCTGAAATCGGGGCCTTTTTATTCACGAAATAAGGAAAGGCCATCTCGATGCGCCCGCATTTCGAATTCAGCCTTTCGGCCATTTCCGGCAGCATGCTGCGAAAGGTTTCCACCGTGATTTCTTTTTCGCGGCGATTCAGGATTTCCACGAAGCGGGACATGTGCGTGCCTTTGAAATTATGCGGCAAATACACGTACATATTGAAATTGGCGATGGTATGCTGTTCGCCGCCGGTGCGATCCTTGACGCGCACGGGATGGCGTATGCCTTTGATGCCCACGCGATCAATGTCGATTCGGCGAGTGTCGGCGAAGCCTTGCACGTCGGCAATAGAAATCAAAGGTGCCTTGGGTATATTGGGCGGAACCGCGGCAACCTGCTTTGGCTTGCTGCGTGCCGGGCTTTTTTTCGAGGACGTCTTTATCATTGTTTAGGAAGATAATAACCGGCCACTTTGGCCTAGACCTTAGCGTTGGGGTTCTAATTCCGCAAATCCCGATAACACCATGCTAAAACGAGCGCATCTAACACCGATCTGACCTTGTCACCTGGAGGTGACCGGTGGTCTGATGTGTTGAAAGCGAAACCAATGATCACCGCCCCGCGCATTCTCATAGTTGAAGACGAAGACTCAGTTCTCAAGGTCGTCCTGCGACTGCTCATGCATCATGGCTATCAAGCTGTTGGCGCCAGGGATGGAGCCGAAGCCATAGCCATATTGCGGTCGACTTTGGAAAAAGGCGAATGCTTCGCCGCCGTCATCGCCGATGCGAATTTGCCCAATGGGCTCTCGGGCCGCGACACTTTGCACATTTTGAGGAGGCTCGACGCGAATATGCGGGCCATCTTGACTTCGGGCGATCTCAGTCGCGTGGCGTTGGTAGCCGATCCGGCCTATGACGCCGTCGTACCCAAGCCTTTTGAAATCGACAGCTTGCGCAATACCCTGGAGCTTTTACTCGCCCAGCCGCAGCGTCGGCTGAATCCAACTAAGTAGCCGGTACCGGCTGGGGCAAATCAATCAGCAAGACGTCTTCTTCTATGCCGTCCTTGGCCGCCTGCAAAACGCCACGCAGCATGGTCGCCACTTCCAGCACACGGACTTTGAAAGACAAATCCATGGAGGTTTTATTCATCAGGCGCACGACGAGCTTGGTGACGCCCACGTCTTTCACCTGCAAGACGCGATGAGCATTAAAGCTGGCCGCATCCTGATGGCCCGCCTCAAAATCGGCTTTCAGTAATTCTCCCAAGGAAGAAACCTGCACCGAATCGAGGCGATGCAATTTTTCGCAAGTCATGGCATTGGCGCGGAAATAGATGTCGCTACCGAATTTTCGGAAGATGAGAATTTGGCTGGCATAGCGCGGTGATTTGGCGATTTGCTTATCGATGTCTTGGCAGCTTTTCTGGGTGATGATGGCGCCCACCGCGCGCGATTGCGTGCGATAATCCACGCGCAAAAGAGCCGTGACCACGACCAGGACCAAAAAGGCGCCCATGCCAATGATCACGGTCCATAAGGTATTGGGCTTGGCTTCTTGCAAGGACATGAGCTTGCCCATTTGCTCGGCCTGCTGAAGTTGATTGCGCAACTGGCTTTGCATTTGGCTGAGATTCATTTTGACGGTGGACAATTCCTTGCGCGTCTCGTCGAGACTACGCGTGGCCGCCACAAACTCAAGTTCGAGCAAGGCCTTTTCCTGCAAGGCCTGCATCGAAGCTAGCGCCCCTTCCATTTGCCGTATATACATGGAGGGGCCGTCATAAGAGCAGAGAATAGACCGGAAGGTGAGGAAAAGCGCTAATTGCTGTTGCAAATTGCGGTTATTCTCCTGATTCACCAAGCGCGTGAGGCGCATTTCGGCCAAGGTGGCCGCGTCCATCCACTCTTCCAGAGTACGGCTGGAGCGAATGGCGTCGCGGCTGGGCGCTTCGAAAAGCACAATGAATCGGCAAATCGCAATTTTGATTTCATTGAGGCGCATTTTAGCGCGATGCAAATCCACCAAGGCTTGCTCGGCCCGACCCCGAAGCACCTCGTATTGGTCCATGAAACCAGGCTCAGGCTGCGAAGCATGTTCTAGAGCCAATTGATAATTGGCAATTTCTTCGGAGAGGCGATTGGCTTCGCCCACAAAGCTTTCGAGATAGCGATTCAGCGCATGAAATTGTCCCGACTTTTCCCGGGCCAAGGCCCCGAAAAGCTGCTTGACGAATTCCTGCTGGGGAATGGCAGGGTCGAGAAAAAGCCGAATCGCATCGGGAATGGCCGGCGTAATCTCAATCACCTGTTGGGCAACGGCCAAGGCTTCTCCTCGCATTTACCCCACTTGCCAAGAATACTCCCAGAAGATCGAATCGACTGGCCAACTTGGAAACTAGGTCAAGGAAAAATAAACCCTCATTCGCTTTCCTGAAGGCAATCTCATGGCCGGTATTTTAAAACTTCGCAATTAAACCCGGAATGGCATAATGCCAAACCGTTTTTTCGCCGTCTTTTTCAGGTGTAATCACTGGCACAGGCATCCAGGTCCAAGTCCAACCCTGGGGCTTGCTCACGCCGCCATAGCGCCTTCTCTCGGCGTCTATTTCGCTTTCTCGGTGGCTTTGGCGGCGAGGTTCGACCATGCCTTTTGTCAGCGCATAGGTGGCCACATAGCCTAAGAGCGTGCCTCCGGCCAATAGGCTGGCCGTGGTGACGCGCTGGCTATAAGCCGAGGCATCCGAATCCCAGGTGAGCAAGGTCATGCCAAAGCCGGCCAAGGCTCCCGCGCCACCGCCGAGCATGCTGAAAAGGCCGCGCTCGCGCGAGTCCTGGCTTTCATGAAAAAACCATAGGCCTTCCATAAATGCGAGAGTCCCGCCCAGCACCGCTCCGCCTATCCAAGGTCGTGGCGAGGAGGCATCCGCAATGGCACTGACCGTCAGCCCCGAAGCCATGCCGAGCAAGGTATGGCTCAGCAAGCCGAGGTTCACGCCACCCGGGACATAGGGGCCAACCTGATCGTAGCGCGAAATGAAATGGCCCATGCCCGCCAAGCCGACGCTTTGCACCAAACCAATGCGCCACATGGCTTCCTGGTGCGCGCCGAAATCATCGAAGTAAAGCAAGGGCGTGAAAAAACCCAGTAGGCCAAAACCCAAGGCGAAACGCGCCTGCGCCGCAATGCGCTCTGGCTCCGAAGCATAGACATCGCCCAGCACATAGCCGCCGTAGACGCTCAAAGGATAAAGCGCCATGCTGGTCCAAGCGGCGGTGCGCCAGCGAGTGTCGGCATCGTCAATCAAGCTGGCGGGCAAAGCAAAACCAGCATATAAACCAGCCATGGACAAATAGCTCGTACCCGCATTATGGGCTTGGGTGAAAGGCCGTGTCCGCGAAAACCAAAGGTGAGCGCCGAAAGCAAAAGGCGCCACCAAAAGCGGCGTCGCGATTTGCGTCTTGAGACTGGTGGTGCCTAGGGCCCAGGGTAAGGCACCCCCATAAAGGGCGGTGGACATCGGAAATTGCAAGGCCAAATAAGCAATGCGCTGACGATCTTGGCCGCGCGTATCCGCCATAGGCTTAGGCCCGATGGGCTTAGTCACAGCCTGCAAGGAAGAGGCTTCGGTCTCCAAGGCCCGATTTTCGTCTTGCTGTCCGGTGGCGTCTTCATCGCCCTGGGCGCGAAGGTCGGTGACTAGGGCCGCCGCCAAGAATAAGGCCGATGCGCTTATACGCCAAAACCCCGACGATGATTTGGGTCTCTTCATGGTGCTGCGATGATGTCGAGCAATTCCACGTCGAATACCAGAGTGCTATTCGGAGGAATGGGACCGGCCCCACGCTCGCCATAACCGAGATTCGCAGGAATAATCAAGGTGCGTTTCTCGCCCTTTTGCATATCGAGCAAGCCTTCATCCCAACCGGGAATGACCATGCCCACGCCGATGGGAAAATCCAAGGGCTTATTGCGATCGAGCGAGGAGTCGAATTTCTTGCCATTGGTGAGCTTGCCGACATAATGCACCACGACCTTATTGCCTTTGACCGGCTTGGCGCCGGTGCCCGGCTGGGTGACGATGTATTTCAAACCCGAGGGTTTCACGGTGGCTTTTTTCGCCAAGAGGTCGAACTCCGCCTTGGCCTTGGTTTCTTCGGCTTCCTTGGCCTTGGAGGCGTTCTTGATCAAGGCCTGAAAGGCCTCTTCGGTGGCCAAGAAAGCCGTGGCAGCAGGACCGACACGCGTGATACGCACGCTGTCCATTTTATCGCCGACGGCGATGGCGCGAACCACTTCCATGCCCTTCACGACATGGCCAAAAACACTGTGCCTATTGTCGAGGTGGGGCGTGGGAGCATGGGTGATGAAGAATTGGCTGCCATTGGTTCCAGGGCCAGCATTGGCCATGGAGAAAATGCCCTCTTTGTCATGCTTCAAATCGGGATGGAATTCATCACCGAAGCTATAGCCCGGCCCACCGGTGCCGCGTCCATCGGGATCTCCGCCTTGAATGACGAAATTGGGTTCGACGCGATGAAAGGTGAGCCC
>JAYUVP010000332.1:0-5699 GCA_043753995.1 Fibrobacterota bacterium | reverse complement strand
AGCCAGGAAGACCGTCTGGCCCTGCACCGCTATAAGGCCGACGAGGCTTATCTCGTCGGATCCGGTAAAACTCCGGTGGGTGCCTACCTGGCTATCGATGAAATCGTAGCCCTAGCCGTAGACAAGGGCGTCGATGCCATTCATCCCGGTTATGGTTTCCTTTCAGAAAACCCAGAATTCGCACGGGCATGTGAAAAAGCCGGCATTGCCTTCATTGGCCCTCCCCCATCGGTACTGGATGCCATGGGAGACAAGGTCGCGGCCAGGCATATCGCTGAGCGCGCCCAGGTTCCCGTCATTCCGGGAACCCGTGACGCCATAGAAACCGAGCAGGATGCCCTCCTTTTCGCCAAGGAATATGGCTATCCCCTGATTATCAAGGCCGCCATGGGCGGTGGCGGACGAGGCATGACCGTCGTGCGCGATCGTAGTGAACTCGTCAATGCCATAGCGCGCTCCAAGCAAGAGGCCGAAGCCGCCTTCGGCGATCCGAAAATTTTTCTCGAACGTTTTCTCGAAGGCCCCAAGCACATTGAAGTGCAAATTTTGGCGGATCGCTATGGGCACTTGGTGCACCTCTTCGAGCGTGATTGTTCGATTCAGCGTCGGCATCAAAAAGTCGTCGAAATCGCTCCATCGTTGAAGCTCAGCCAAGAACAGCGTGACGCCCTCTATGCCGATGCCCTGAAAATCGCGCGCGCCGTCGATTATGTCAATGCGGGAACCGTCGAATTTTTAGTCGACCGGACCGGCAAACATTATTTCATCGAGGTGAACCCGCGCATACAAGTTGAACATACCGTGACCGAAGTGATCACCGGACGTGATTTGGTACAATGCCAAATCCGTGTGGCCGAAGGCTATCCTCTGGATTCGGACGCCATTCGCATTGCCTCTCAGGCGAAAATCAAGAAAAGTGGTTATTGCATTCAATTGCGCCTCACTTGCGAAGATCCCTCGCGTAATTTTGCCCCCGATCACGGAAAAATCACCACCTTTCGCCCGGGTGAAGGCTTCGGCATTCGTCTCGATGCCGGCAATGGCTATGACGGATCCATTGTGTCGCCGCATTATGATTCCTTGCTCACCAAGGTTTGCGCTTGGGGCCTCGATTTCGACCAAGCCGCCTCCAAGGCTTATCGCGCCATTTCGGAATTCCGTATTCGCGGGGTGAAAACCAATATTCAATTCTTGATGAATGTTTTGCGTCATCCCGTTTTTTTGGCGGGTGATTGCGACACACGTTTCATCGAAGCCCATGCCGAACTCTTTGAATTCAAACCTCCCCGCGACCGCGGGAATAAGGTCATTCACTATTTGAGCGAGGTGGCCGTCAACGGTTTTCCCGACATCGACCCGCGCCTCAAGCCTGCGCGCCTGGAAACCGCGAGAGTGCCGGTTGTGCCCAAGACCTCGGCGCCAGTATCTCCAGCTTATCAGATCTTCAGCGACCTTGGCCCGCAGGGATTGGCCAAGTGGTTGATGGCCGAAAAGTCTTTGCTTATAACCGACACCACCTTTCGCGACGCGCATCAAAGCCTTATCGCCACGCGCATGCGTAGCGACGACTTATTCCGCATTGCCCATGCCACCGGCCATCTTGCTTCGGGGCTTTTTTCCAATGAAATGTGGGGCGGAGCCACCTTTGACGTGGCCTTGCGCTTCTTGCATGAAGATCCCTGGGAGCGTCTTAAGCGCCTACGCCGGCTCATGCCTGGAACGCTACTGCAAATGCTTTTGCGATCCGGAAATGCCGTGGGTTACACCAATTACCCCGACAATGTGGTGAATCGCTTTATTGCAGCCTCCGCCAAGGCGGGCATCGACGTCTTTCGCATTTTCGATTGTCTCAACTGGGTGGAAGGACTAAAGCCCTGCATTGACGCGGTCCTCAAAACCGGTAAAATCGCCGAAGCGGCCATTTGTTATAGCGGCGACATCACCGACAGCCGACGTTCGAAATACAATCTCAGCTATTACGTGAATCTAGCCAAGGAATTGCAAGCCGCTGGAACCCACATTCTCGGTATCAAGGACATGGCTGGCCTGCTCAAACCCGAAGCGGCCCGCATTCTCATCACCGAGCTGAAGCAAGTTTTACAAATCCCCATACACCTGCATACGCATGATACCTCGGGCAATCAAATCGCCTCCTTGCTCGAAGCCTCACGCGCAGGCGTCGATATCGTCGACTGCGCGATTTCCTCCATGTCGGGAACGACGTCTCAACCCTCCATGAATGCCTTGGTTTGCGCTTTGCAAGGTACCGATCGCGACCCAGGTTTCGACGAAGTCGAGTTGCAAAAGCTTGCCGACTATTGGGAAGCCGCCCGCGAGCCCTATGCCCCCTTTGAATGCGGTCTCAAGGCCGGAACGGCCGATGTCTATCGCCATGAAATGCCAGGCGGGCAATACAGTAATTTCAAGGCACAAGCCATTTCCCTGGGGTTGGGCGAACGCTGGGATGACGTGAAGAATATGTATCGCACCGTGAATGATCTGAGTGGTGACATCATCAAGGTGACACCCAGCTCCAAGGCCGTGGGGGATATGGCCTTGTTCATGGTGCAAAACCGTCTCAATGCCGAAGATGTGGTGATCAAGGGCGCCACTCTCGCCTTTCCCGAGAGCTATGTGCAAATGATGAAAGGCCTTATGGGCCAGCCACCCGGAGGTTGGCCACCTGACGTGCAGCAGGCAGTATTGAAAGGCGAAGAGCCCATTACCTGCCGTCCCGGCGAATTGCTGGAGGACTTCGATTTTGATGCCGCTGCAAAAACTTTGAAGCAAAAATTTGGCCGCGATTTCAACGAAGAAGAATTGCTGGCCTATGCCCAATACCCCAAGGTTTATACCGATTTTTGCCGATTTGTCGAAGAGAATGGCGATGTATCGGTATTAGATACCTCCACGTTTTTCTATGGCATAAAAATCAGTGAAGAAACAACCATTACCATCGAAGCAGGAAAAAACCTCATCATCAAGCTCTCCGCCATCGGAGAATTGCAGGCCGACGGCACTCGCCCCATTTTCTGGGAATTGAATGGGCGTCGCCGCGTCGCCGTCGTGACGGATCGAAAATCAGGCATCAAGGTGAAGACCCGCGAAAAGGCCGATCCGGACAATGCCAACCATATCGGCGCCCCCATGTCGGGCAAGGTGATGGAATTGGCTGTCGCCCTAGGCGACAAGGTGGATGCAGGGGCCAAACTCATGACCACCGAAGCCATGAAAATGCTGAATGTGATTACGGCGCCAAAAGCCGGAAATGTGGCCCGCATCGTCGCCCAAAAAGGCGACGACTTAGCGCCAGGGGATCTTTTATTTGAAATTCTTTGACCGCCTGTCAGGCGGCCGAGGAATCAGGGCTTAGCCACGATTAAATCGCCCAGCACGGAAACGGCTTCGCGCAAATAAAAGTCATTGTGAATTTGATCGCGCCAGCGCTTGACCTTTTCCACCACCACCGAGTCTTTTTCCCAGCCCGCCTCTTCATCGACCGGCTCTACGGCAAAGGCATTGATATTCTTTACCAGGCTGTCTTGCTCATCAGCGATTTTTCGCGTTTTTTCCTGGTCGGCAAAGAAGTCAGCGCGGCGCAAGGGAACCACATCCCTCTGCCTCACCTTTTCCACTCGCTCCTGCAAGGCCAAGAATCGTTGGGACCGACTATCGTCACGCAACCGGGCACCTTGCTTTTGCTTTAATTCAGTCAACATTGCCGCAGTGATTCGGCCTTTTTCCACGGGTAAGGCCTTCACCGAGTCATAAGGCAAGGGATAGTCCAAATTCTGCTCACCTACTTCAAGCCTGGCATAGGCATCAGGAATAAGAATGTCAGGAACGACACCGCGAAATTGCGTTGAGCCTCCATTGACTCGATAAAACATTTGAATGGTGACCTTCAAGGTTCCAATGGGTTTAAGGGTTTCGACTGAGGGCGAAACATAGGCGTTCAAGTCGACCAAGGTCTGCACCGTTCCCTTGCCAAAGCTCGTATCCGTGCCGAAAATGACGGCGCGTCGATAATCTTGTAATGCCGCAGAAACGATTTCGGAAGCCGAGGCGCTGAAGCCATTGATCATGACCAAAAGCGGTCCATCCCAAGTCACACCGGGATCATTGTCACGCAATACGGTGATTTGATCGCGTCCGTCCCGGACTTGAACCACTGGGCCTTCTTTGAAAAATAGACCGGCCATTTTGACGGCATCATCCAGGGCACCGCCGCCATTATTGCGCAAATCGAGAATGACTCCGCTGATTTTTTGACCCTTAAGGCGCGCCAATTCCTTGGCCAAATCTGCGCTGGAGCTACGCCCTTTAGGGTTATTGAAATCATGATAAAAGGCGGGCAAATCGATATAGCCAATACGCGGCTTATTTTCGCCCTGCCCAAGCACAGCCGACTTGGCATAGGTTTCTTCCACAATGACGACATCCCGAACTAGGCGTATTACCTTGATTTGTCCATCCGGCTTTTCCACCGTTAAGCGAACCTCGGTACCTTTTTTTCCGCGTATGAGCTTCACCGCTTCATTCACGCTGGCATCCATCAAATCGACAGGCTCACCGTCGAATTGAGCCACCTTCAAAATCTTGTCCTCGGCCTTCAATTCCTTTTGCCGCCAAGAAGCGCTGCCGGGAACGATAGAGACCACCTTGATATAGCCGTCTTCCTCTTTCAAAACGGCGCCAATGCCTTCTAGGCGTCCGGTCATATTTAAATCGAATTCTTCTTTTACCTCAGGCTTGAAGTATTCGGTATGGGGATCATAAACATTGGAAACGGCATTCAAATAAACCGCGACGCGGTCCAGCTTTTCATCCTTGGCCATGCGCTTAAAAACACGTTGTACATTGCGCGCCACATAATCGCGAGCTGCCTTTTCGTCGGCGGCAGCAGGGCGACCGGAACGCACCGCTTGGGCTGTCTTGTCCGGTCCATTTTTCTTTGAATTCTTGGCGGACTTGGAAAGGCTATCGGGTTTGCCTTTGGCTTCCTTGATGGACTTTTCTTGGGCATCATCCAAGCGGGTCAAGACTTGGTATTTGAGCAAATGCAACCAGCGTTCTCGCAATTCCTCTTTGGATTTGCACCAGGGCAATTTGTCGTTTTGCGCGGGCAGACTATCCACCTGATCGAAATTCATGGGCTGCTTGAGAATTTCCTCGACCAAGGCCTGCACCTCGGCGATGCGATCCTGAAGCAAATGATTCGCCGTTTCGCTAATATCGTAACGGCCCTTTTTGAGTTGGTCGTCGATTTCCTTTTGCTGGTCACGCAGGACAGCGACATCCGCATCCAGCAAAAACCTTTTTTGCGGATCCAATCTTTTGAGATAGACATCCAATACCTTGGCCGCGAAGGCATCATCCAACTTGGGTGCCGCGAAGTGATCGCGCTCCAATTCGCGTAGAAGGATGCGCGCAAGTACATCTTCCTTACTTGGCATGGTAGCGGCGATGTTCAGGCCCACCCCCGCCAGCAAAAAGCCAAGGAAAACGAATCCCAGCATTTTTCGGCTAGGGCGGATTGACCTCACGCGCATGCGCACATCTCCAAGCTTATTGAAAGGACCAACGAAGGGCATTTAGGCGGAGGGATGACCCCTGATCATTCCAACCCAATTGTATCATCGGGGCTTGCCAACCTGCCGCCGTGCGTGCCTCGCGCTTACGATCATTGAAATAGCGGG
>JAYUVP010000331.1:0-2583 GCA_043753995.1 Fibrobacterota bacterium | reverse complement strand
CGAATTCATCGAATTGCTGGAATTCACGACTTTCCTTGAGGAATCGTTCTTTGGTTTTATCGAACAAGTTCTGGATTGCAGAGGAAACGCTGAGTTCAGAAATATAGGCGTTCGGGGCCAACTCGAAAAGCTGGAAAAAATAGGATTCCGCCACCGGATACCATTTCGTTTCCGCCGCATAGGCGACCCCTAGGTATTTGTAGGCGAAGATTTTGTCATCCGTCTGCGCGGAATTGCCGTTTTGCTTAAGGAAGGTTTCCAGCGTAACCTTGATTTTTTCGAATTCCCCTTCTTTGTAAAGGCCTTTGATGTTGATGTAGGAAATGCCCGCTGACTGGGCACTGGACATTGCCAGAAGCAGGAAAAGGACGCAGATACGAAGCAGGCACGGAGTTTTTATAGGCATACGGGGTGAAAACTAATCAAGGCGTCTCGTTTGAACAATGACAGAGATTGTGTTCCAAAAATCGGGCTATTGTGGAGCGTCTATGCCCTATTCTCCCCAACTGGATGAGAATCCACTGATCCATCAAGGCGGATTTAGAATCTGTAATCCAAATCAGGATTGCAGCTCTCCTCCTGCGAGCGTTCCCGCATGGCCCGCAACCACTTGCAAAGTCCCGGCCGTGTTCGGCTTCCAATCCTGGTGAAGTGGAAATCCCCATTGGCAGGCGCGCCACCGCTTCCAAATCCGGATCCTTAGACAGTTCCTATGTCAGCAAATTACGCACGCTCGCCGATTCATCAACTGCCAAGACCTGGACCTTGCGCCCTGCGAAAAGCCCGCCCGAAGCCTTGCCCACCGGGCTCATGCCTGCACTCGGACGGGTGGGCAAAAGGTCGCTTGCAATAGCACAGGGCCATCGTCTACCACAAAGACCTGGCTACCCTGCTTGCGCGCCAACAGGGCGATTTCCCGCCCCGCCAGGGAAAGCGGTATGGGGATAGAAAGGCCGAAGGGTTCGCCGACGCCGAACAAAGCGATGAGCATGAAGCTGCAAGTGATATCGAGGATCTCGCCCAGGGAATCCCGGCTTCTCACAGGATTTAAGGGATCCTCCGCTTCCAGACCGGGGAAATTCGCAGCAAGTTTCTCGGCCGTGCGCTCGGGCATAGCCAGCAGCAAACCGCCCCTGACTTTGCCCGTGAAGGTCATGGATCTGGCCAAGAAGCGATCCGCTTCCAGGGAAAGCGCGGAGCATTTCCGCGCTTCCGGGAGCAATAAAACCTGCCTCCCCATGACTGCGCGGAACACCCCGGCGATTTCCGGTAGTTTATCCTCATGCATGCGGGACTCTCGGCATGGCGATACTTATCGTGATTTTCATCATGCGGGCTTCCTATAAATGGAGGGCCGGATGCATTTGAATTCCTTGACTAGGCCGGTCAGGCTTTCGGCATGGCCTACCAGCAAATAACCCCCGGGCTTGAGCAGCCGATAGCAATCGGAGATGAGCTTGCTGCGCACGCTGTCGTCGAAATAGATCATGACGTTGCGGACCAGGATGAGATCCAGCGGCCCTTTCATAGGGAAGGGCGGGAACGCCAGGTTGAGGCGCTGGAACACGATCAGATCCCTGAGGCTGGCTTTGACCGCGCTGGCGGCGGGAGAGGCGCCGCGCACGGGAGAGAAATACTTGCCCAGGTATCCCTGGGGCAACCCGGCCAGCTTGGATTGGGCGTACACCCCATCCCGGGCCGAAGCCAGGATGCGCGTGGAGATGTCCGTGGCCAGGATGCGCGTGTCCGTTTCCGAGTTGAGACCGCATTCCGACAGGGTCATGGCCAGGGAATAGGGTTCTTCGCCGCTGGAAGAGGCGGCCGACCAGAACCGGAACCGCTTTTGGCGCTGTTTAGTCCATTCCGTAACGACTTCGCTGATGAAATCGAAATGCTCCGGCTCGCGGAAGAAGCTGGTCACGTTGGTGGAAATGGCGTCCAGCATGTGGATCATCTCGTCGCCGTTGGATCCTTCCCGCAAGCAGTCCAGATAGCTGCGGAAATCGCCCACGCCCAAGGCCTGCATGCGTTTGCCGATGCGGGATGAGACCAGGGACTCTTTGCCATCCCCGAGACTGATGCCGCTGGTCTGGTAGACTAAGGAACGGAACTCTTCGAACTCGCTGGTTTTCAGTTGCATGGGCCTTCACAAAGGCAAAGGCCATGCCAGTAGCACCGATCCGGTGTCGGACGGGAAGAATGCCGATTCCACAGGGTTATTTTGCGGATTTTTGCGGACCTGTCGTGATCTAAGCGGCTGCGGAGGGGGCAAAAGGGGTGGCCAGAATCGGTTGGGCGCCGGCCGGCTTCGGCGGCAAGCCGATATGGATCAGGCGGTTAGCGGGAAACCCGAAATTGGCCGGGGGTGAAAATTAGGCGCGCGTTTTCGGACGCGCGCTTTCAGGTGCGTCTTTTCGCCCCCGCATCCGCTTGCGGAGCCGAAGCCGGATGGGAGGGCCCGGTTCCGGTTTTGCCTGGCTTGCCGTTGTCGCGATCGTCTTGCGGGAGCGTGGCCGCCTCGATTTGCTGCACCACGTAGGAGGCGAAGATGGAGAGGAGAAAAAAGAGGAACAGGCCCAAGGC
>JAYUVP010000330.1:0-3216 GCA_043753995.1 Fibrobacterota bacterium | reverse complement strand
GGGCGTTCTGCGCATTCGCTTGCTGCATCCTATGGAGCGCGAATTGATTTCCCTGGAAGCCTTTGACGATTTGCTCGAATTGATTCGCTTGGGGGTTCTCAATCCCATGCAGCTTGAGAATGTGATCGACAATTGCACTTATTTGCCTTCTCTTCCAGCGGGCAAGGAGCAGGTGCGAAAGCTTGCCTTGCGTGTTTTCGCCGATCAATTCCAATTGCAGGGCTATGGCCCTTCGCATTAGGCCGATTTCGTTTTGAACCCACGCATTCAAGTGATTGGCGGCGGCCTTGCAGGCTGCGAAGCGGCTTTGCAATTGGCCCGCGCTGGCTATGGCGTGGACTTGCATGAAATGCGTCCGCGCGTTCAAACCCCCGCCCATCGCACCGATCACCTGGCCGAATTGGTTTGCTCTAATAGCTTCAAAGGCCTGGGCTTAACTTCGCCGCATGGCCTTTTTAAAGAAGAATTGGCCCGCGCCGGATCTTGCCTTTTACCTCTCGCCTTTCGCGCCCGCGTACCCGCCGGGGAAAGCCTTGCCATCGATCGCGATCGCTTCGCCGCCGAAGTCGAAGCGGCCATTGCTGCCGAAACCAATATCACGGTCTATCGCGACGAGGTGACCGCCCTCGATCCCCAGCGCTGGACCTTAATCGCCACCGGGCCATTGAGTTCCGAGGCCTTGGTGCAAAGCCTCTATCCGCTGATAGGCCAAAAGCGCCTTTTCTTTTTCGACTCCATCGCTCCTGTGGTTGAAGCCGATAGCTTGAACTGGGATGCCGTCTATGCCAAAAACCGTTGGGAAAAAGGCGAGACTTCCGACTTCTTGAATTGCCCTCTCGACAAGGAAACCTATAACGCTTTCGTCACAGCTCTGCGCGAAGCAGACACGGTGGAGCCGAAGCCTTTTGAAAAAGGCGAGCTTTTCGAAGGGTGTTTGCCCGTGGAAGAAATGGCGCGGCGCGGCATAGAAACCCTGCGTTTCGGACCCATGCGCCCCATTGGTCTTAAGCATCCAGAAACCGGCGAAAAGCCTTATGCCGTGATTCAGTTACGCGCTGAAAACGCGCAAAAGACCTTGTATAACTTGGTCGGATTTCAAACCCGCCTCAAGTGGGGAACGCAAAAAAGCCTTTTTGCCTTGGTTCCTGCCTTGCGCGAGGCCCATTTCGTGCGCTACGGGGCTATGCACCGCAATACTTTTTTGCATTCGCCTTCGGTCTTGAATTCCGCATTGCGCATCCCCGGCACGCGCCTGTTTTGTGCCGGGCAAATCACGGGAGCCGAAGGTTATACCGAGGCCGTGGGCACTGGCCTCTATGCCGCCAGCATGATGGTAGCGGCCTTGCGCGGCCGTGAGGATTTCGTTTGGTCGGGCTCTACCTGTCTTGGTGCCTTAGTGAATCACCTCACCTCACCCAATCCCGATTTTCAGCCTATGAATTTTAATTTCGGTCTTTTACCGAAAATCGAAGGTGTTTCGAAAGCAGGTCGCAAGCAAAGCCAAATCGATCAATGTTTGGCTATATGGGAGACGTTTCGACCTTTCGATGTCTGATTTCTCCTAGGAGGCCAAATGGAATACACGCGCTTAGGCCGCAGTGGGCTCAAGGTCAGTCGCTTAGCCTTGGGAACCATGAATTTTGGCAATCAAACCCCTGAAGAGACCAGTTTCGCGATATTAAATCGCGCGCTTGAAGTGGGCGTGAACCTCATCGACACCGCCGACGTTTATGGCGGTAAAGATCAACGGGGAAATACGGAAAGCCTTATAGGCCGCTGGCTGGCACAAGATCGCAGCCGCCGAGACACAATTGTTCTAGCGACCAAGGTCTATGGAAAAATGGGCGGTGGTCCCAATGATCGCCGCCTATCGGCCTATCATATTCGCAAAGCCTGCGAAGATAGCCTGCGCCGCTTGCATACCGATCGCATCGATTTATATCAAATGCATCACATTGATCGCGAAACGCCTTGGGAAGAAATCGCCCAGGCCTTTGAACAATTGCAGCGCGAGGGCAAGGTGCTTTATGTGGGCTCCAGCAATTTCGCAGGTTGGCATTTGGCCACCTGCCAGGCGGCCTTCAAACAAAGAGGCCAATTCGGCTTAGTCAGCGAGCAAAGTCTTTACAATCTCATGCAAAGAACCGTTGAACTGGAAGTCATTCCTTGTTGCCGTGAATTGGGCTTGGGGTTTCTGCCTTGGAGCCCTTTGGCCGGAGGGCTTCTAGGCGGAGTCAAAGCCCGCGAAGCCGGAATGCGAAGATTAGCCACCGCTCCGCAGCGCGATTGGGAAAAGCATCACGAGCGGCTGGAGTCCTTCGAAACCTTTTGCGAAGACTTGGGCGAAGAACCAGCCCAGGTTTCCCTGGCTTGGCTAATGCACAATCCCGTGGTTACGGCACCCATCATCGGGCCTCGCCTTCCGGAGCAATTCGAGGCCGCCTTGAGGGCACTCGACATCAAGCTAGGCATCGAAGAAATGGAATGGCTAAATCGCTTATGGCCCGGGCCGGGCGGCGAAGCGCCCGAAGCCTATGCCTGGTGACCCTTAGGGTCGGCGAAAAAATACCGACGTGTTAAAGCTGTTCTTTGTGTCCGTGATATTCTTCACGACCCACCAAACGATCGATTTCTTTGCGAACGCGAACGCGGAAAAAGTTTTGCGGCTCGGGTTCATCCAAGTTGAGACCTGAAAAATTCGGCCTACCGAGGAAGATATAGCGCGTATTGTCAGCGATACGCGTGGGCAATTTCAATTGCTCATGCTTCGGCACCTTTTTACGGGCGCGGCGCATCCGCATTTCCAAAAGGAAAAAACGCCATTCCTCCAGTAGAACATCCTTCGCCGTGAGCCAAGCCAATATGCACAAGCCGGCAAAAGCCAGCGAAAGTATCAAGGCATTCGAGGGGATCCACAGGGGAGCTGGCTGGCTGACCATGTCGGCGACGTTATTCATCGGAGCTCCTTCCTTTCACTTCGATTCTACAACTGGGTTTTTGCGGTGACCACATTTTGCATCAGCAAACTTTGGCAAGGAATGGGCTTCACCAAGAACGCAACTTGAGCATTTTCTAACTTCTAGGGACTATGCCAAGCCCTTCGATTAAGCCCTTTCGGAAGATTTTAGTTGCGAATCGAGGTGAAATCGCCATTCGTGTCTGCCGTGCCGCTTCGGAGCTGGGCATTCGCACCGTGGCGATTTATAGCCAGGAAGA
>JAYUVP010000329.1:0-7163 GCA_043753995.1 Fibrobacterota bacterium | reverse complement strand
AGATGGCGGCCCATGGCATCTACCTTGCCTTTCGGTGTCACGAGAACGGTCCGGTTCTTCGGTTGGGCATGGAAATATTTTCTCAGATTCTCACCTGAACGGTCCCGACTCAATCTTCGAATTGAGACAGGTTCGAATCCAAAGCCTGTCAATGCGATTCGTTCATATTCCTCGCTGCGATTTTTATAGACGACTTGGGAGAAAATCAATCCGAGGTTTCTCTGATAATATTGTGCCCCACGGCTGTAATGCGAATGGTAAAACGCTTCCTTCCCAATGAGCACGGAACTTGAATCAAATACAAGGCCTTTCCACATCGGAGGGTTCTTGAAAAGCATGGAGGGTCTTGCATCCTTGAATACCCAAATGGGGGATCGAGCGCTTTTCAGGTTGGCTCCGCTCGACTTTAATCCGGTTTGGAGGGAGTCCCAGTCGAAATCCTGTAGATATATCGAACTGTCGATCGGAGTGGTAAGCAAGGTATCCCAGGTTTTGATTTGGGAATAAACGGAGAACAAGGAATCCTGTGGCGAAACATTCAATGACTGCATATAGCTGCAACTCAAATGCCAACGGGTTTTGCGCTCCAGAGATCCAGGACGGTTTTCCAACAGGGTCAATTCCCATTCTTGCCGCAGGGAATAGGTGCTAGGGCCATGAGCGGCGGAGGTATAGGAAAAGATCCGCGAATACTTTCGAACGGCTCCTTAGGTGAAGCTGCCCAATTCTTGTGGTGCAGCGACAGGCGGAGACCAGTGGTTGGTGGAATAGGTCGCCGAAGATAAGTCGGATGCAAAATCATATCTGAAATTCATGGTCAAGGAATCACCCTTGCGCAAACCCGCAATGGGCAGGTTGACTTGGCTTTGGCGACAAAATTCTTCTGCTTTTATTCGTAATGTCGAGTCCGATCTGAAAAAGGAATCGCACCGGATTCCTGCCAAGGTTTGCGTGTTTGGAGAATTCGAAGGCATGACTTCGGTAAGAGTTATTGCCACGGGAAAGGCTTCCATTTGAAACGCATCAACCGGCCAGAGCTCTTGCCCGAAAACACTTGCCGAAAGCAAAACCATGGCTGCTATCCATTTGAACATATCAACTCCTTTTAGTGCCAGGCGCAAGAAGCAATCTACAACGACATGACGCATCGAATCCTAGGACAAAATGCCCTGACCACTACAGAGACAATCACACATCGGAGAAGGTTGCAAGCTTAATATCAGTAATGTTAGTCGCGACATTTTTTTGGTAAGTGCGTTGATGGGAGGGTGCGGTTATGCATGGGAATTGGATTTCTGTTCGAAGGGCGCTTTGTGCCTGCCCACTCTTCGCATTCCTGATCTGGGTCGCCCTTCTTCCTCAACCGATGCATGCCCTGGGCACAAGCCATCCCAGTTTTACCTTCAAAAACATTCTACCCGTCGAAATGAATGCTGTCTTGGGCTTGGGTGGCATTGACTTTCTACCCAATGGTGACGGCGTGATATGCATTTGGGGAGGCAGCCAGAAATCGATTGGGGAATTGTGGGTGGTTTCCAATTTGGCTTCCGGAACGCCAGGCCCGGCCACGCGCATTGCAAGCGGCTTGCGTGAACCGCTAGGTGTCAAGGTGGTCGGCAAGGACATATACCTGATTGAAAAGCCCGGCATCGTGAAGTATGTCGGTAGCGGAATCGCTTGGACGCGCTCGAATTTCTTTTCTCTGCCGCAAGCTTGGTACGATGACAAGCAATGGCATCACTTCTCCTTCGGTCTGGAAATGCGCGATAGCGCCCTTTGGTTCACCACGGGAACGGCCTACGAATACTCACCGGATGATCCCATCCAACGCGGGGCCCTCATCAAGGTTCCGCTAAACGGAGACAGCTATACCCAATACGCACGAGGTATGAGTAATCCCGATGGACTTGGCATGGGTCCTGATCAGCAGTTCTTTGCAACCGACAATCAATGGTATTATAAGCCTGCCAATGTCCTGTTTCATTTGCCTACCCAAAATATTCCCCAAGACGGACGCTTTTATGGTTCTCGCACGCGTCGCAACAATACTTGCGGAATTACGCCACAAACTGTGGGCAAGGAAGTCTGTCCCGAAGATCCCGAATACCCCCCAGCCATCTGGATACCTTATGGCAGCATAAGCTATTCCCCGTTGCGTCCTGTACTGTTGAAAAAAGGCCCCTATGCCGGACAAATGATATCCGGCGATGTGTATCGCGGGGGCATACTTCGCTACTTCCTTGAACGCGTGAATGGCGAATATCAGGGTTCAGTTTTCCCTTTCATGAATGGCGGATCTAACGGCATCCCCTATGGAATCCATCAATTCCTGCATACCTCCTTGGGGGACTTGATCGGCATAGGCATTGGCAATGGATGCGCGGGCCAAGGTGGAGAATATATTTGGAGTTTCAAGGGCAGCTGCCGCGGCATGCACCTCTTCAGCTATACCGACCAGACGCCCTTTGAAATGAAGGCCATTCGCTCCACCTCGACCGGCTTCCAAATCGAATTCACCCAGCCCGCAAGCGCCGAAGCCGGTTTGGTTGCCAACTACAAAGTTCAAACCACGGTATTCACCCCGGTACAAAGCTATGGCGCAGACGCTGCAACGAATGACAACAATATCTCTATCGAGATCACCGATGTCCGGCTCAGCGACGACGGCCTCTTCGCCGAAATCAAATTGTCCAGCCTAGAAACAAGGCGCATGTATGCCATCACCCTAAACGGTATTACCAGCCAAAAGGGAGAGATGCCCAATGCCAATGTTGCCTACTACACCTTGAATCAGGTGGCCTTACCCGTCAGGGCCATTGCCAAGAACGCAGGAAATGCCGACGGAAATTCCTTCGGCCAAATCATGCGATGGGATGCAAACTCCCGACGCATGACCCTCACATCCCAGTCGCCGTATCAACTCACCTTGAAAACCATGGATGGCCGGCGCGTGATGCAAATGACGGGTCCTAAATCTCAAACTTATAGCCTGGCCACCCTTGAAGCCGGAATTTATGTCTTGACGGGCCGTATCGAAGGCGCGATGCATTCTCAGCGTTTGGTCTTACCTTGAGATCGGCTTTTCTTTGCGAGGAATTATGCATGGTCGGATGATTATTGGCTTGGCTTTGATGTTCCTGACCTATACCGTGGGAATAGGGCAAACCATTCCTAAAAATGTGACTTTCAGGAATTTATTCGGAGGACAAATCAGTATCGAGCGGCCCGTTTTCTTTGCGGAAGTTCCAGGACGCGATAGCCATTTTGTGGTGCTGGAACAATGGCGTGGCATCGCCGCCGTGGCACACCGGAAAGCAGGAGTTTGGATCAAGGATACCTTGGCCTTGGCGGCCACCCTCGACACAGAAAGTGAAATGGGATTACTGGGATTGGCTTTTCATCCCCGGTATACCGTGAACCGGAAGTTTTACCTGTTTTACACCCGCAACACGGGCTTAAATGTTTTGGAAGAACGCACGGCCGATTCCTCCTTGCTTCACGATGCGGGAACCACCCCGCGTGAAATCCTGCGCGTCCCAAAAACGTCCGCCTTTCACAATGGCGGCACCATCGCTTTCGGGGCAGACGGCTTTCTCTATCTGGGTTTGGGTGACGGCGCCAACGACCCCCAAACCGCCCAAAAGCCAGACACCTTGCTCGGAAAAATCCTACGCATCAACGTGGATATTCCCGGTTCGGGAACGGCTTATTCCATCCCGTCCGATAATCCCTTCGTGGGCCGCTCGGGATATAAACCCGAGATTTGGGCCATGGGTTTGCGCAATCCATGGCGATGGAGTATCGATCCTGTCACCGGGATTTTATGGACAGGGGAAGTAGGAGCCGGCAGTTGGGAGGAAATCAACCAGATTTCCAAAGGCGCGAATTTTGGATGGGATGTCATGGAGGGAAATGGATGTGGGCCTTATTCACCCAATTGCAATCCCACGGGAATGACAGCGCCGATACACGCCTACCCACATACTGGCGGCGGTGATACCACCGGGGCCTGCGTCATCGGCGGATATGTCTACCGGGGCAACCCGAACTCGCCGTTTTACGGGCTGTATTTTTTTGGCGACGGGGTTACGGGTCGGGTCTGGGCTATGCGGGAAGCTGGAGGGAAGAAAGCGGATCTTGCCTTGGTGGGCACCTTGGGGTATGGGCTTAGCTCTTTTGGGATTGACTCCAGGGGAAACCTGTACGTCACAAGCGTGGGAGGAAGCGGATCGGTTAATGTGCTGGAAAGCCCCGATTTGGTGCCGACTTCGGTGCGGAACTTGGCAAGGGTTCCGGTCCTGGACAATTTCCGCCGAGATGGGAAAACTCCATCGCATGATATTCTGGGAAAAAGAATCGACCCAAAGCAAAGGCCCCTTCCCTCCATGTTCATTCCTTAACCGGTTGAAGTCTTGTTTAAATTGGTAACGGGGTCACGGTTTTAATCGGTAGAGGGGTCACCGGTATGTCTCGGAAGCGAATCGTTGTTATTGGCAATGGTATGGTGGGCTACAAGTTTTGCGAAAAACTGGTGGCCAAAGGCGGAATGGACCAGTGGTCCATTACCATCTTCGGGGAGGAAAAGCGCGCGGCCTATGACAGGGTGCAATTGACCAAGTATTTCGCGGAACGCATCCCCATCACCTTGGCAGATCCGGAATGGTATGCCGAGGAAGGCATTGATTTGCGCCTAGGCGACAAGGTCGCGTCCATCGATCGGGAGAAGAAGGAAGTGGTGTCGCAATCGGGAAACCGCACCCCATACGACAAGCTCGTCATCGCCACCGGATCGGCTCCCTTCGTGCCCCCGGTTCCGGGCATCGATAAGCAGGGCGTCTTCGTCTACCGCACCATAGAGGACCTGGATGGGATTATCGCCTATGCGGGCAAGGCCAAGAAGGCCGTCGTGATTGGCGGGGGCCTGCTCGGCCTGGAGGCCGCCAAGGCCGTCTTCGACCTGGGCCTGGAAACCCATGTCGTGGAATTCGCCCCCCGACTGATGCCGCGACAAATCGATGATCACGGTTCGGCCGTGCTGGTCGAGAAAATCGAAAGCCTAGGCGTGCGAGTGCATCTGGGCAAGTCCACCAAGGAAATCTCCGGCAACGGCAAGATCGAGGGCATGGTCTTCACCGACGGCAGCACCTTGCCCACGGATTTACTGGTGGTTTCCGCGGGCATCCGGCCCCGCGACGACCTGGCCCGCGCTTGCGGCCTGCAGGTCGGTGAACGTGGCGGCATTTCCATCAACGACAAATTGGAAACTTCGGACCCGGACATTCTCTGCATCGGCGAGGCGGCCTTGCATCGCGGAATGGTCTATGGCCTAGTCGCGCCGGGTTATGCCATGGCCGAAGTGGCGGCCTGCAACCTAATGGGGGAGGAAAAGAATTTCATTTCCGGCGACCTCTCCGCCAAGCTCAAGCTAATGGGCGTGGATGTGGCCAATTTCGGTGACGCCTTTGGCGAAACCAAGGGCACCCGTACCCTGGTGTATCGCAACGAGAAGGCTGGCGTATACAAACGCATCACGCTTTCCCAGTTCGGCGACCATCTGATGGGTGGTATGTTGGTGGGCGATGCCTCGGAATACGGCAGCCTCATCCAGTTCATGAAGAACCGGACCACCTTGCCCCCCAATCCTGAAGACCTGATCCTGGGACCACGCGGGGAATCGAAATCGGCGGGCGCGCTATCCCCCGTATTTCTGCCGGACGATGCGCAAATCTGCACCTGCAATAATGTGAGCAAGGGCGAGATCGTCAAGGCCGTGCGCGAAGGCTTCTGCGAAATCGGCCCGCTCAAGAATTGCACCAAAGCCGGCACCGGCTGCGGCGGCTGCCTGCCCATGGTGAGCGACATCCTCAAGGGCGTGCTGATTTCGGAAGGAAAGACGGTTAGCAACCATTTGTGCCAGCATTTCCCCTTCTCGCGGCAGGAGCTATTTGAGATCGTGAAGGTCAAGCAGGTGCACACCTTCCGCGAACTGATCCAGTCGCATGGTAAAGGCGAGGGCTGTGAGATCTGCAAACCCGCGGTGGCCTCCATCTTGGCCAGCATCTGGAATGACATGATCTTGGAACACTCGGCGGAGCAGGATACCAATGACCGCTACCTGGCGAATATCCAACAGGGCGGCACCTATTCGGTGGTGCCCCGCGTTCCCGGCGGTGAAATCACCCCGGATCAACTCATCGCCATGGGCAAGGTGGCCAAGAAATTCAAGCTCTATACCAAGATCACCGGCGCGCAACGCATCGATCTCTTCGGCGCGCGCGTGGATCAATTGCCCGACATCTGGGAAGAACTGATCGCAGCGGGCTTCGAAAGCGGGCACGCCTACGGCAAGGCGCTACGCACCGTGAAGAGCTGCGTGGGCTCCACCTGGTGCCGCTTCGGAGTGCAGGACTCCACCGGCTTCGCCATCCGCATCGAGAACCGCTACAAGGGGTTGCGCGCACCGCATAAGCTCAAATCGGCGTGCTCGGGGTGCGTACGCGAATGCGCCGAGGCCCAGGGCAAGGATTTCGGCCTGGTGGCTACGGAAAAAGGCTGGAACCTCTATGTGGCCGGCAACGGCGGCGCCAAGCCCCAGCATGCCGAACTTTTGGCCACGGACCTGGACGAGGAAACCGCCATCCGCTACATCGATCGGTTCCTCATGTATTATATCCGCACCGCCGACCGGCTCACGCGCACCTCGGTATGGTTCAATAAGCTGGAAGGCGGCATGGAGAAATTGAAGGACGTGATCATCAAGGACTCGCTGGGCATCTGCGCCGACCTGGAACGGGACATGCAGGGTTTGGTGGACACCTTCCAATGCGAATGGAAGACGACCGTGGAGAATCCCGAATTGCGCAAACGTTTCACCCACTTCCTGAACACGCCGGAGCCAGATCCCACCTTGGCCTGGTCCGAGGAACGGGAACAGAAATTCCCGGCGAACTGGCATCCGGAGCTCGCGGCCCGCATTGAACCTTCTTCAATACAGGTGCAGGGGGTGGCCCGATGATCGCGCAAACCTGGAAGCGCGTCGTGCGCGTCGAAGATGTACCCCTGAATTCGGGCGGCGCGGCGCTGGTGGACGGCGTGCAAATCGCCATCTACCGCTTCGGCGCTCCGGAGCGCTGGTACGCCTGCCAGAACCAATGCCCGCATAA
>JAYUVP010000328.1:0-7545 GCA_043753995.1 Fibrobacterota bacterium | reverse complement strand
ACAATAGTCATCCCGTCATGTATCTCTCTCGCGACGGAAAAGATTGGGATGTAATTAACGCGAATATTAGGGAATACAATGCCTTCTTACATGTGATCTACGATGGGCGGCGTTTCGTCGCGGTCGGGGGCAGCCGCAATGTCAACGATTCCTTCGCGACGGCCTATATGACATCCGATTTCAAACAGTGGGATCCTGGCTCGGTGTCGACGCGTAAAACCCTTCATGGCGTGGCCTATACCGGCAGCGAATACATCGCCGTTGGCCAGGGGGGCGCTATAGTCATGGCCGATACGTCCGGATCGATTTGGCGATTACGGGCCTCGGGCGTGAAGGCCAATTTGAATGCCGTCGCGGCCACCTCCTTGGGATGGCAATTGATCGTGGTCGGCGATAGCGGAACCATCTTGACCACTCCTTGCGGCAAGAGCTCGGACGCGCCCCCGACGAGTCATCCCTTGGTTGGGAACTGGAAACAAGTGAAGGATTTTATTCGGCATGCCGATGGCAGCCAGACCACCTCGCCCATGGATTCCTTAGGCGAATTCCTATTTGATTTCAAGGCCGACCGGTCCTTGACCCTATTCGTCTTCGATGGAAGCGCTTTGCTTACCTCGTTGAGCGGGAGCTGGTCGGCGGTTGGATCCCAACTCTATATGAGCTTTCCAGGTGGAAGTAGCGAGCCAACCCATTACATACTCAGTGGAAATGAAGCCACCATCACCTTTCCCGATACCATTGCAGCGGAAAAC
Organism: Fibrobacterota bacterium; assembly: GCA_043753995.1. Taxonomy (GTDB): domain Bacteria; phylum Fibrobacterota; class Fibrobacteria; order UBA11236; family UBA11236; genus JAYUVP01. The sequence goes on along the minus strand of JAYUVP010000328.1, from coordinate 6,793 downwards.
GTGACGCGCACCTGGGTTTTACAGAGGCTTTAGATATTCGTTAAAGCAATGCCCGGCCCACCGCATTCACATAAAGACGAAAGTCTTCGAGATGGGTGTCGATGGTTTCGCGGAATCGGTCGGTGTCGATTTCCTGGTATTGATGCACGGCCAAATTGCGAAGGCCCACCATTCGCCGCATGGCCGCGCTTTGCGGGCCGTCGATGAGGCCGGCTTTTTCTAATAAGACAAAGGCGTCGCGGGTATCCTTGGGAAGGCCCAATTTTTGTTTGGCCACGACATGCATGGCCAGATCAATGGCCGCTTCGCAAGCGCGAAGAATTTGCAAAATAACTGAATCTTGAACGAGGACTTGCTTCCAAAGCGCGGGGTTTCCTCCGTATTCCGTTTCTATGCGAGCGAGGCATCGTAAAATGAGATCGCGCTTTTGCAAATAAACTTCATTCATGATTTTTAATCTCGTCGCGAATACTATTTAAAATGGGAGCCCGCTCCTCGTTCAGCCGCGCATAGTCGGAGAGGGTATACATCTCAAAAAGGTCTTTGGCCATTTCATCATGGCAAATCAGGCATTCCCCTTCGCCCACGATTTGGCTGCGCAAGGTGAGAGCCGCCCGGTTTAAATCGATGAGATCCACCTCCTTTCCCAATTTCTGGGTCAAGGTTTCGGCCAAATTCGGAGCAGTGCGGCTAGGAAGGGCCTGCTTGCAAAGAAAAGCCAGGTCAATATCGCTTTCCGAGCGTTCATGGGGGGTGCCATGCGAGCCGAACAGATAAATGGCCGAAGGTTGTAGAGGCCTTAAGGCCGCCTCCACCGCTGCAATAAAGGCTTCGCGAACCTCGGCGACGGGGATTCGCATGCTGCCAGTATACTAACCGCAGAGAGCAAAGGGTTTGCTTATTTAAAGGCATGAAACTCTCACGCCTGTGGTTACCGATTCTGGTCATGCTCACCCTGACCGGGCTTTTGCATCGCTATGTGTGGACGCATTTGGTGCGCGACGCCGATTGGCCCCCGGTCTTGCGTCTCGGGCTGACGGTAGGCCTCATTGTGATGGCTTTATCCATTCCGGCGCTTTTTTTCGGTGTGCGTAGTTTGTCTCGGTTTTGGCTGGTACCGCTTTCTTTCGTGATTTACAGTTGGATGGGGCTGCTTTTCTATCTGTTTCTCTTTTCAGCCTTATCTGACGGCTTTTCGGTTTTGACTTCCTGGTGGCCCGGTTTTTGGCCTTCTTTCGGGATGGCGGCTCCTTTCGCCCGCCAAGAAGCCCTGGGTATCGGGGGCCTATCCTTGGTCCTGGCTTTGGTGGGGCTGTTCACCACCGCGCGCGGATTCAAAATCCGGCGGGTGAAAGTGCCACTGTCCAAACTCGCACTACAAGGCTCGGGATTTCGCATCGCCCATCTCAGCGACATTCATGTCGGTCCGACCGTAGGCAAGGCCTTTGTCGAGCGCATGGTGGCAGCCACCAATGCCTTGGAGCCCGATTTAATCGCCATCACCGGCGATTTGGTCGACGGCAGCGTCCCCCAATTGCGTGAGGCGGTCGCCCCACTTCGAAACTTGAAGGCCAAGCATGGCGTCTTTTTCGTGACAGGAAATCACGAATATTACTCCGGGGCCGATGCCTGGATAGCCCATGTCGAAAGCCTCGGTATGCGCGTCCTGCGCAATGAACGGGTCAATATCAACGGGCTTTTCGACCTCGCCGGCGTAGACGACTACACCGCAGCGCGCATGCATGACCTTCATGGCCAGGACATCGCTAAAGCCGTTGCTGGTCATAATGGAGATTTGCCGCTAGTGCTTTTGGCGCATCAACCGAAAGCTTTTCGCGAAGCTGCCGATGCAGGAATTGATTTGCAATTGTCTGGGCATGTGCATGGCGGGCAAATGTTCCCCTTCGGTTGGCTGGCCCGACTCGATCAACCGCTTGTCGCCGGACTTTATCGTCGCGACAAGACCTGGATCTATGTCAGCGAAGGCACCGGCTATTGGGGACCACCCATGCGAGTGGGCACACGGTGCGAAATCGCGGTTTTGGAGTTGGTGGGCGAGGGCGAAAGGCGCGTCTAAACATCCCTTTTCAAAGCCATGAAAAAACGGAAAATGGCATCCGCCAAGTCCTTGGGATTACCGATGACGCTGAATTGCCGTGGAGCGAACATGGCCGGAAAATATTCGCGCGCCTTGTGATCGACGGCAAAGGCGTGGGCGAGTATGCCTTTATCCCGAGCTTCGCCGAAGGCTTTTTTGATGTCTTGAATGCCGTAGTGACCTTCGTAGGTGTCATAGTCGCAAGGGCGTCCGTCGGTGATGAGCAGAATGGCTTTTTTACGGGCGGCTCGGCCATCGAGAATGCGGGTAGCATGGCGCAATATGGGTCCCATGCGCGTATATCCCTGGGCGCGGAGTGCGCCGAGCTTGGGAATGGCTTCTTGCCAAGTGCCATCTAAATCCTTGATGGGAAAATAGCGACAGGCTCGGCGAGTATCGGAAGCAAAGCCCGCGATGCCGAAGCTATGCGTGAAGGCCTCCAAGGTTTCCCCCAAGCAAAAGAGAGCCGTGCGCAAGGTTTCAAGTACATGCTCGCCTTTCACCCAGGCATCGGTCGAGTCGCTCAAATCCACAAGTAACAAGGTGGCAACATCAGCCAAGTCGCGACGGCGATGCGTGTAAATATTTTCCGATGGAATACCTCCGGTTTGCATGCGAATGCGAGCTTCGATGGCCGCCTCTATGTCCAATTCGGTGCCGGAGGGTTGGGCTTTGGCGCGCAAGGTGTCGGTGGAAAATTGGGATAGCCTTCTTTTCAAGCTGTGGATTTGGGAAGCATGTTTTAAGCGCGCGGTGGTCGCCCAGGCCTCATCGCGATCGGGCCAATCACTCACGAGTAAGGAGCACCAGTTTTCCTTATAAGCTTTTTTGCGAAAGTCCCATTCGGGATAAGGAATTCCTGCCATTTTACCGTCGCGGCACTCCAATTCCAAAGGCGAAAGCAAAATGTCGGCTTTATACAAGCTCGCCGCTCGGTCCTTGGAACGCATGACATGCTTCATCTCTAATTCATTCAAGGCTTGCTGATGATCTTGCATGTCATCGGAGCCATCCAATTGGCGGTCTAGACCTTGGAATTCCTCCAGGGTTTCCACCTTCTCGAAGGTGTGCTGCGGCACATCGGGTGCTTTCAGATCTTCCCCTTGAGTGACTTCGACCTGGGTACGCCCCTTGCCTTCGATTTCAGTGGCCTTGGGATCAATCACCTTGGCCTGGGCGTCATGGGCAGGGTCATTGTCCTTGAATGTCGAGCTGATTGGGGAATCCTGGTTCGAAGGCGCGCCGATATTTTCGAAGTGTCCCTTGCCATTGAACTCGGGTGGTAAGGCCGCCCATTGCCTTTGCCACATTTCATGAAAGGCAGGATACTCTTTTTTCACATAGTCACGAAATACCGCATATTGTTCCTGCGCGGGCAGCCTAGCCAAAGCATTCGATTCGCGCAAAGACAAAGCCGCCAAGCCCGCTTTGACACAATAAAATTCGCGATTCATTTGCGAATCGGTATGCGCGGAAAAGGCGCGCGGCAGGCATAGGCGATTGCCCACGCGCAATAGGGCTTCTTCGGTTTCGAAGAGCGAGATCTTTTGTCCGGCCAATAGGTGCGCGAAATAAAACAACTCCATACGTAGGGAGGCCATGGTGACTTCGGCAGCTTGAAAGGGCTTGCGTCGCCTTTGCGTCCAGAGCGCATCGACCAAGGCCCGACCGCCCTTGAATAAACCCTCTTCCCAGTCAAGCATGTTTCCTTCGCATTCGGATGCCTCCGGCCACGTTTCACTGTAGTCGGATGGCTTAGTTAATTGTGTCTTGTTTTCAAATCGCGATATCGATCCATTGCTTCAGGGCCGCGCGGGCATCGGCATCGTCGGTGAGCGGCTCGGCCATGGCGGCGAAGCAGGCGAGGCGCGGCGACAAACCCCCGGAAATGAGGCGACCCGCGGTGATCAAGAGGCGAGTGCTGGCTGATTCCATCAGGGAGAGTTCTTGCATGCCGCGTATTTTGCGGGCCATTTTCACTAGAGTCCGAGCCATCTTGTTTTCGAGGCCGGTTTCATGAGCGACTATGGCCGCTTCTTGCTCTTCGCCGGGATAATCGAAGCTAATGCCTACAAAGCGCTGGCGCGTCGAGGGCTTCAATTCCCGCAGGCTTTTTTGATAGCCGGGATTGTAAGAAACTACCAGCATGAAGGCATCGCCAGCGCGCAAGGTTTCGGCGGTACGATCCAAAAACAATTCGCGACGATAATCGGTGAGGGGATGAATGGCCACCATGGCGTCGGCGCGGGCCTCGGCGATTTCATCGAGATAAACGATGGCATTTTCCCGCACGCCGCGCGTCAAAGGCCCATCGCACCAAACCGTGTCCCCGCCTTGAAATAAATGCCGCCCCAGCAAATCGGTGGCCGTAGTGTCTTCATTGCAAGACACCGTGATGAGCGGCCGTCCCATTCTCGCGGCCATGGTTTCGACGAAGCGGGTTTTGCCGCAGCCGGTCGGGCCTTTCAGCATAACCGGCAATTTGTTTTGATAAGCACAGGCGAAGATTTTTTCCTCTTGGCCGCTGGGCAAGTAAAACGGTATTTCCGCTTTGATCTCTGGGCTATTTTGCCCCGCAGGTCGGCGTGGGTTTGGCGCAATCATGCCGACCTCTCCCGGTTTTCAACGTTCTCCCATTTTGGCGTGCCATAGCGAATGAAATTGGCCACATAGAGAATAATGCCGAGAGTGAATAGGCTCGCGGCCAAAGCCATGCCGATGAAATGCACTTCGACTTCTTTTTGCACGGCTAGGAAATCCAATCCCATGCGACGCTCAAGGATGACCTGGGTCACACCCGCGACAGCCAAGGCCGCCGTCATGGCAACCATGCCGACATTGGAAAGCCAAAAGGCCCACAAGGATCCGGCGGTGTCGAAGAGTTTGCGTCCAGTGAGTAAAGGCATGGCATAAACCATCATGGCCAAATTGATGCAAGCATAGGCGCCCCAAAAGGCCAAGTGCCCATGCATGGCTGTGACTAGAGTCCCATGGGTAAACATATTGACGCTGGGCAAGGTATGAGCAATGCCGAGAAAGCCCGCGCCGACAAAGGAAAGAATGGCGCAGGCCAAGGTCCAGCTGAGCGCCAATTTGTTTTCATGTTTTCTTTCGCCTTTGCGGACCATGGTGACAGCGGCAATGGCCATGGCTAAAAAAGCCACCGGCTCCAGGGCTGAGAAAATGCCACCGATCAAGAGCCAGTATTTGGGCGTGCCGATATAGTAGTAGTGATGACCGGTGCCTAAAATGCCTGAGACAAAGGTCAGTCCGACTATGACATAAAGCCATTTTTCCACGACTTCGCGGTCGACACCGGTCAGCTTGATCAAGAGGAAGCAAAGTATGCCGCCCATGATCAATTCCCAGACGCCCTCGACCCAGAGATGCACCACCCACCAGCGGTAAAACGAATCGCGGGTTTGATTATTGAAGTCAATCATGCCCGGCAAATAAAGCAGGGCCGCGAATAGGAGGCCCATGTACAGGACCAGGGCCGTGGTGGTGAAGCGCTTGCCTTTGAAAATCGTCATGCCGATATTGAGCAGGAAAAGCAAGATGTCGACCACCACCAAATAATCGAGAGGACGCGGGATCTCAAGGAACTTGCGACCCTCCCACCAATTCAGGTGAAATCCAATCACCGCGGTGACGCCAACTACAATAAGGGCTATCAATTGCACGATAGCCAATTTTGGCGACCACAATTCGCGATCGCTTTCTTCGGGTATCATGAAGTAGGCCGAACCCATGAAGCCGGTGATGAGCCAGACCACGAGCAAATTGGTATGCACGGCCCTGGCTGTATTGAAGGCGATGAAGGGGTGAAGCACGTCATAGCCCATATGGGCGAAAGCCATGATGAAGCCATAAGCGATTTGTAAGCAAAAGAGCAATAGGGCCGTGGCGAAATACCAATAGGCCACCTGTTGTGATTTGAATTTCACTGGACACCTCCTAAGCCGGTTAAATAATCCGCGATGCTATCGATTTGTCCTTGAGCCAAAGGAAGTTTCGGCATCAAGGTTCCGGGTTTGACCTTGGCGGGATCGGCAAGCCAAAGCGCGATTTCCTGGCGTGACTTGCGAGCATAGACTGAATCGAGGGCCGGGCCGACATTGCCGCCTTGGCCACCCAAAGAGTGACAAGCGACACAAAGCGATTTGTAAATCGCCGGAGGCGGGCTTGAAGCCTTTGCGACCCCTGCCACTGGCGCCATTCCGCCCATTTTTTCGCGCAGTGGGGGCTTGGCGGGAAAGCCATTCAAATCGACTTGGCCGCACCATTGCAAGAAGGCGATCACCTCGTCGATCTGAGGATCGGTGAAGTGGTAATTCACCATTTTGCGCTCGCCGGGAAACATGGCCTCGGGGTTTTTCAGAAAAACCTTGAGCCATTCGGGACCACGTCGGGAATAGGCTTGGGTCAATTCAGGCGCATAATAGGCGCCTTCACCGAATAAGGTGTGACAACCCATACAATTATTCTTGTCCCAGATATGCTTGCCCGCAATGACTTGGGCCGTCATGCGGTCCTCATGCGTGCGCTTGGGCACTTGTCTCATCTAATCCACGGTTAGGGCAAGTAAAATGCAGCCGAAAACGGCCGTGCCCCCGAGGAAAAAAACCTTAGCCTGCGATTTACTGAGCATTGCGACTCCCTTCCTCCATTGATTTCATGACCCATTCAATAGAT
>JAYUVP010000327.1:0-10780 GCA_043753995.1 Fibrobacterota bacterium | reverse complement strand
TGCCATTCGCCACCGGCTTGGGCGACTTCCGAGCGGAGGTGATCGTAACAGGTGACGTTGCGTCCACGGACGATGCCGGCGGCATTGAAAACCTGGATGCCGTGGCAGATGGCGAAGAGCCATTTTCCCAGCGTGTCGAAGGAGCGGATGACGTTCAGAAGATGCTCGTTGTGACGGAGATATTCAGGAGCGCGACCGCCGATGATGATGACGGCGAGATAGTCGTCGACTTTCACCTGATCGAAGGTGATGTCGGATTCGAGCTCGTATCCAGGCCTCTCCTTGTAGGTATCCCAGCCCGGTTCGAAATCATGGATCACCAGATGCATGCGCTTCTTGGTTCGAGCCGCGATCACCGGCTTCAAATAGGCTTCTTGCAGACGATGAATGGCATAGAGGGTTTCATAGCACTCGCCGCCGTCGCCGGTGATGATGAGAATCTTGTCCTGCATAATGGGCTCTCCGTTTCCTGGGTGGCGCTTAATTAATCCTTAAGCGCTTGATTACGACTGGAGTAATCTATTCCTTTTGGCGGCGTTAAGATAGGCATATCGCCCAGAACCCGCAAATACGGTTTCCAAGCCCTAGAATGCCGATTACGTACAAATCCTTAATCGTTCTATGCTATTAGTTTACAGCCAATCAAACCTAAGTGAGCGCACTTCATGGCACCTTCCCCTTGGCGATGTGATTTTGTGCAAACGCGCGCGGCGCGTCTTTATGTCGAATCGCAAGGCGACGGCCCATTGCTGATTTGCCTGCATGGTCTGGGAGGTGGAGCCTATTTTTTCCGCGGCCTTGGACAAAGATTGAGCGATCAATATCGCGTCCTCGCCTTGGATATGCCTGGCAGCGGACATAGCCGTGAATCGAATTCGCCTCCTTTTACCATTCAGGGTTGTGTCGAGGCCTTGCTTGATCTCATTGCCGCTCAACCTGCGGGAAAGGTTTCGGTGCTAGGGCATTCCATGGGGACCCTGGTTGCTCTGCTGGCTATTGCCCAGTCGCCCAAAGCCATACACTCGGCTTTATTCTCAGGCGGTTTGCCCCAGCCCATGGAATCGATTCGCCTTCGACTGGCAGGTCGCGCGGATAAGATTAAGGCTCAAGGCAAAATGGTGGGCATAGGCCAAGACGCGTCGTCGGGAGTTTTTGCGACCCAGTCAAAAAAGACCAGGCCGGAAGCCGTTGCAATGTTTGCGGCGCTTCTCGATGCTCAGCCCGCCGATATTTATTTGCAATGCCTAGAAGCTTTGATAACCGCTTCTGCTTGGCCGGTCGTCGATCAAATCGTTATTCCTACTCTGACTATGACCGGCAGCGAAGATCCTTATGCGCCGCCCGCTGAAGCCAGGCGCATGGCTGCAGCCTTGAAAGTTCCGAGCCGATATGTGGAATTTCCTGATTGTGGGCACATGCCTTTTTTCGAATGCCCCGAGGCTTTTGCCGAGGAAATTCGGACCTTTTTAGCTTCGACTTAACCTTGCTTGTGCTTTTCGCGATAAGCCTTCGGCGTAAGCCCGGTATATTTGAGAAATTGATGCGCGAAATGGCTGCTGTCATAAAAACCTGTCTCGCGACTTATTTGCGCTATCGGTAATTGGGTCATGACTAGTAATTGCCGAGAGGCATCGAGTCTGATACGCTGAATATATCGAACCGGCACTTCTCCGTATTTTTGTTTGAAATTCCTTTCGAATTGCTTTACCGACAAGGAAACCATATTTGCTAAAGCAGGAATGTCGATTTTGTGAGGGTAATTCTGCATGATGAATTCGATCACCGAAGTCATCAGTTTGGACGGTTCTTGAGGTGCATTACCCTTTTTGAAATAGCGGCAAACCCCTTCTAAGCCTGACACTTCGCCCGAAGCATTCATCACCGGAACCTTGGTGGTCGTGAACCAGTCAGAGACGCGATCACGACCCAATACCAATTCCACTCGATTCACGCTTGGCAATCCCAATTCTAAGACACGGGCATCGTCTTTCACATAATGTTCGGCCAAGAATCTAGGCCAAATATCAAAATCAGTTTTTCCTATAATGTCCCATTCGGTACGCAAGCCTGCGATTTCTATAAACGCAGAATTCACGGTCAAAAAACGGCCTTGTCGGTCTTTTGAGAAATAAGCCAGATCGGTTAAATAGCGAAGCAGTCCATAAGCTCCCATCCCAATATTCTCCCCTTTTCAAATCTATCCTCAATTTCTCGATCACACTCAAAGAGTCCAGTAAAGATTCGACATGGCCTTGTACCCTTTGGACAAGTTGGTGTAAAGCTGCTGCCCAAGTCTGAAGATTATTGCGTGGGAAAAATCGCGCAGCCATAAGATTGCCCTGATTAGGAGAATGTCTCCTAAAGGAGCGGGGCGTGAACATGTTTTCACGCCGAAGCTTTCATCCCTGGAGTCACTATGGTCCGCCAACTCATTTGCGCTACTTTGGCTATTCCCCTTTTCGCCAACAGCTCTTGGGCTCAAATGACCATGGCTCAGGCCGGTAAGGCCGCTGGGGTGAATATCGGTGCGGCCACCAACAGCAATCAGCTGACCGGCACCTCGACCTATATCACAAATCTCAAAGCGCAGTTCAATATGGTGGTTTGCGAGAACGAGATGAAATTTCAACCCACCGAGGGTTCTCGCGGCAAGTTCAGCTTCAGGGGCGGCGATGGTGTTTCTGATTTCGCCAAAGCAAATGGCATGGCAATGCGCGGTCATACTTTCATTTGGCATTCCCAGTCGGGATGGGCTTCGAGCATTTCTGGAAAAGCCGAAATTCTGAATGTGATGAAGACCCACATCGATTCGGTCGGTGGTCATTTCAAGGATAAGATTCTGGAATGGGATGTTCTAAACGAAATTACTTCCGACGCAGGCAATGGCTTGCGAAGCACTTTCTGGCAAGCGGCCCTCGGCAATGACTTGCCTGACACTGCCTTCGCCTTTGCCCATCGTGTCATCGGTGAATCAGGTCATCTTTATTATAACGACTATGGCGCAGAAGGCCTGAATGCCAAATCCAATTCGATTTATAATCTTGCCAAGCGCTTGGTGGAAGCCAAGGCCCCCATTGACGGCATCGGCTTGCAATGTCATTTGTCCAAGGGCTTTAATGGCAAGGATATTTCTTCCAATATCAAGCGCCTGGGTGAATTGGGATTGCGTGTATCCATGACGGAAATCGATATCAAGAACGGCACCACCGCGGACTGGGTCAACTTGATGAATGCCTGCCTGGAAAACTTTAATTGCGTTTCCTTCGTGACCTGGGGCGTGGACGATTCTCGTTCTTGGATAGGAAGTAATTGTGATTGCTTGCTCTACAATAACAACCAACCCAAGGTTCACATTGAGGCCCTGGTCGAAGCCTTGGGCAAGGCCGACCCCGCCATTACCGCCAAGCGCAAGGAATTCATCGCAAAAGGTGCCACCCGCGTCACCCACCCTTTGCAAAATGCACGCCGCGTGTTCTCAGGTAATTTGCTCCGCAACGCTTCGGGTATGCCAGTATTCTCCATCCGCTCCGGCGCCGTGCTGGATATCCTCGGCCGCAATCAATCGCCCATCGCGAAGCCCAACAGCGCCATTCTCTCGCGCTAATCTTCCCTCGCGAAGTCGGGCAGAGAAATCTGCCCGACTTCGCACCATCAGAGAGGGTAGTGAGAGACCCCGCAGTCGCGCTTCTCCCACGCTAAACTTCCGTCGCGAAAAGGCCAGAGAAGCCCTCCCGATTTCGCGGCGAATCCAGGGCATGACGAGGGGTGGCGGTGAAGACCTTAAAATGGCTCGCTCCGCAGGCCATTGACTCCAGGGTTAGACCCAGGCCGAGGACCCGCGAGCCATTTTCAGGTCTGAACATCAGCCACCCCGTCGACGACGAGGAGGCTCGAACTAGGGAGAGACTTCTCCCTTCAACGATAAACGCGGTAATCCATCTCGGGGAAAATGCAATTCGTGCTTTCAAGGTTTTCTAGGAAAAGCACATCGAAGACGCCCGATATAATTTGCTTATGCAGGTCGAGGGCATTGCGTATATGCAGTTTGGTACGGCGCACGGCATAGTCGACCATGGTGCCGGTTTTCATGATGAAGGCCCAATCAGAACTTTGCGCCAATAACAGTTCACGTGCCATTTGATTGCGGGCACGGCGATCGAGTCCATCACCCTCAGGCAATTGGGCCACCTGATGCATCAAGTCGCCTACGCGATGCAAATGCGGATAAATCCAGTCATTGCTGCTATTGAGCCAAACTTCGGAATAACCGCCGGCGCCCCAACTGCTGAAAGCAGGTTGGCTTTTGGGTGCTACGTCCGCATGTCGATCGAGCCAATCGCGGGGTGACAGCAAAGTGACGCCGTGATTTTGTGTCAGGGCTTTGCGCATGACCTTGCCCAGCCAAATGGGGCCTTCATACCACCAATGGCCATAAAGCTCGGCATCATAGGGGCACAATATTCCGGGAGGGGTTTTCATTCGCGGGGCGAGCCATTCGACTTGCTTGGCGCGATTGAATAAGAAGTTCTCGGCATGTTCTTCGCAGGCTTGTTGCGCTGCAGCCTCGATATAGGGATCCTTGGGGATGCCCTTGCCAGTAATGCGATAGTATTTCACCCCGGTATTGATGCGCAAACCCATGGGGTGTATATAAGGGCTCACATAGCCCATGTCGAGATCGAAGCCGATGTCGCGATAGAATTCGCGGTAACGGTAATCTCCGGGATACCCCTCTTCTGCCGACCAAACTGCCTTGCTGGATTCAGGATCACGCGCGAAGGCGAACATGCCCGCCGGGGTTTCCACCGGGGTATAGTTGCCGTTGGGAGGCGTGGGATCGCCTTGTAATAGGCCATGAGTGTCGACGAAGAAATAGCGCAGCCCCGCAGCCTTGAGAGGCTTGTCGAGACCGGGATAATGTCCACATTCGCCGAGCCAAATGCCTTGCGGTGTCGCGCCGAAATGCTTGGCATAATTGGACACGGCCACTTCGAGCTGAGCTTCTACGGCGCGTGGTGACTGGCGCAAGTTGGGAAGAAAACCGTGAGTGGCGCCACAGGTAATGATTTCGAGGTGCCCACTTTTTTGAAAGCTGCGAAAACCATTGAGCACATTGCGATCAAGGGCTTCGAATTGACGGTAGCAGCGCTCGAAGCGATTGCGGTACATGGCGGCCAAGGGTGCGAAGGCTGCGTCGCGCCGCACTCGCGAGCATTCCTTTTCGGAAAGTTCGCGCAGTCGATTGATGTGATTCAGGTAACGGGTCTGCAATAAGCCGTCATTGAGCATTTCGCACAAGGGCGGTGTCACGCTCATGGTGATACGGAAGGGTAGTCCGTCCTTGCGTAAGGATTCGAACTCCCAAAGCAGGGGCAGGTACGTTTCGGTGATGGCCTCGAAGAGCCACTCTTCTTCTAAGAAGCGATGATGTTCGGGATGGCGCACAAAGGGCAAATGCGCGTGAAGGACAAACTGGAGATAGCCCATGGTTGGGAAGGAACCTGCTGGATGAATTGGAAAGTCTCCCGTCTCAGGTAGCGGGAGTGCTCAAATCATAAGCGAAAAACTTTTTGTCGCCCTCGGGAGATATCACTTCAAGATGAAGGGTCGGCTCCGAGGTTTTTACCGAAGCCTTGAAGCGGCCTTGGGTATCCGGCTTGAAGACTTGACCACCGAGCCTTATCACGCTGCCTTTGGGCACGGTGCCATTGACTTCCACCTTGGCCTGGACTTCGGGAACCTTGATTCGAGCGGGCAGGGTAGGGCCACCATGGGCCATGGCCAGGGAAGAGGAGGAGAAGAGGGACGAGCTGAGGTTTTCCAAGGGGAAAAAGCCACGGCTTTCTTCCAAGACGGCCCGCTCCGAGGAACCCAAATTTACGGTACGCTTGGCGGTATAAGCCGAAACTGTCCCCTCGGCCATCAGTCGCTCGCGTGTTACGTTCCAATTTTCAGGCATGGCTGTAGGCTCGGATTGCAGCAGGGAGACGAAATGTCCGTTTTCGCCGAGCCAACCCAATTCCAGCCGATAGGAGCGCGAGGTGTCGCCAGGCACGGCGAGATACCATTTGCGGGCCGTGAATTCGACGGGAAGAAAGACATAATTGGGTTCGAATAAGCCTTGAGGCTGCCAAGTTAATTTGAGGGCCTCCTGGTATTGATTTTCCGAGAGCCTTTCTTTCCAGGCATTTTCCATGCGATGCGGCGTCAATTCCCAATATGAGAAAAGCCATTCCGGATCCTTGGGCAGAATCACCAGACGATCGAGGCCATAGCTTTCAGGAATTTCAGGCGTCCCGGCATTGTGCCCAAAATTTTGCTGGGTAGGGATTTCAGGAAAATGTTTGGGCCGGAGAACGCGTCGGGGGGCTTGCCCCTTCTTTCCCAAGGTCACCACTTCTAAGTCAATGATTTCAGAGGCTTTAGGCGATTTTTTTGAAGGTGATGCCTTTTTCGTAGGTGCTTTCGGTGCAGTCGAATTTTTGCCGACGGACTTAGTGTTTTTCGCTGCGGTGCGGGGCTTAGATGCTGCCATGGCGCTATTGTTTTTCGCGGCCGTGCTGGCATTGGTTTTAGCGGATTTTTTCGACTTGTCCACCGGCTTGGCTTTGCCCGCTATGCCGGGACGCTTCGAGGATTTGGCGGCAGCGCTTTTAGCGCTTGTCGTAACTCGTTTTTTCGGTGGAGCCGCTTTAGCGGGGGTCTTGGCTCCGCGCGAAGCGGGAGCCTTCTTTTGCTTGGAGGTGGAGCCTGATTTCTTCGTGGCGCGTACCATAGTCCTCCTCCGCCACCGTACCTTGTCTGTTACCGACGGCGCCTGAGGGGTTGTCCCCAGACACCGACGCCTTGGACGGTGACTGTCAGTTTTAAATAATCTTCAACTAGAAAGCTATTACCACCTAGTTCCCGGTGTCCACTTTGTAATGAAATATCCAGGGCATGACCACGAGCACCTAAAGGAAACCCTAAACCCACCGTCGCAAACCCTTGCCAGGAATTTTCGAGATAAAGACTTTCATAACCCCCTCCGACTCGAACGGCGCATTTCTTCCAATAAGCGTCATATCCGCTTGCCATGCCTTGATATTCATAGCCGGCTCCCACGCCGAAACCGGGATTTACTCCCTCACCTTGGTCTTCGCCCCAAGCTGCATAATTGGCGTCCAATGTGACAGTATGTCCAAGCTTTGGCTTCAGGGCTGCAGCCAGCAGTCCCTGCCAGGGCAAATAAAGCTCACTTGAAGAACGTGCATCGGTCAAAATTCCGGTGATATGGCGCGAGGTGGTGACATCCAAGGTGGTGCCAGATTGAATGGCCAGGGCCAAATTCCATTTCTTTTGCCGCAAAGTAGCGGAAAAGCCGCCCCGAAGTCCATCGAGGCTGCGGCGTACCGTATCTGAGACACCACGAGAATTCACATAAACGGGATCTTGACTGTCTTCATTGAAATTGCCCAAGCCAATAAAACGCTCTTGGCCGAGAATTTTGCGAATATCAAGTCCGACCGCCAATTGCGGCAGAATTGCATAGCTATAGGACGCTCCCAACTCAAAAAGTCCGCCTTCGGCTCTTTGCGTCTCATCCGCATTCAGATTCGAGGATTCATCGCTGAAGCTGAAATTGCGATGGGAGGTTTGCCAATACCATGCTGCCAAAGCCCCGTATTTTCGGGTGGGGAAGGCCAGAGTCAAGCCAGGAAGAAAAGCGTCAGTGCGGCGATTGCCGGTATAATCGTCGTGCAAATAGTCGAGCGAGGTTTCGACGGTTCCGGAAAAACTGTGCTTGTCTTGAAAGGCGATGCGGCTGGGATTGCCCTGTGAGACACCTGGCTGTGGCGTCGAGGCCAAACCAGAATTGCCCATGGCCCGCTCGCGGGCGCCGAGAGGCAAGGTCACCGTGCCTATGCCATGGGTATTGATGTCGAGTGGCGAAAAATCAGCCCAAGCCGCCGTCGCCAGGGTTAAAGCCAATAGCGATTTCACGTTCATGGATTAGGCAAGGGATAGAGAAGAATGCGAATTTTCGCCCGCACTTGGCCATTCTGAACCGGAAAGCGGACCTTGCCCAGGACTGGGAAATAAGTGGCGGCAAAGGCACTGTCTTGCTGGAGGCCACGCCGTCCCGCGATTTGCACGCCGATGGCGGTGCTGACATTGCCAGTGCTCCCTACCGAAATGCGGTTTAATGTTTTTTGCAGGCTTTCGGTGGCGCGAAAGGTGAAGCTGGCCTCGGTGCTCTTGGGATTCAGAAAGCGGGCAGCAACCCCAGCCGAGGTGGTGAATTGCTTTTTTGTGGTGGGGTCGATGAAGGTATTGGATTCTTTATCAGTGGCGCTGCGTAAGGCGAAATGGACTTCGCAGGAAGCATCTAGAGCTTTGACGCGCACCCAGGGGGTAATGCGTGAAACGCCACCCAAGAAAGTTTCGCGGGCGCTTCCCACTTGGAGCAATAAGGTGTCAATGTCCTTGGTCGTGTCGAGCGAATGGCGCAAACGTGCGAAGCGATAGGAGCCGTCGTCCTCAGATTTTTTATAGCTGATGCTGAGGGTGTCCTTTCGTCCATAGGCCGAAGCGTTTTCATCAAGCACCCAAATGTTTTGCCACTGAGTCAATTCGCCGGCTGGAGAAGCCTGCACTAGGATAGGCGCGATAAAACCCGAATCTCGGCTTCCAGCCAAGGAGTCTAAGGTCGACGTGGACTGAATATCTACGGCATAGCCATTGTCGATATGGGTCTGGGAGCGATCATAGGGTAAGGTGATGTCGGCATAGGACACGAAAAAGCGGGAATCAAAAACCGAGGAGGAGGTGGAGCTGAGATTGCCCAAGCGTCCCGTGATGCTATCGAGCAGGGCTTGGCGATTCACCTGAAATTTCAAGTTGCGCTTAGGGGCCAAGGTGAGCGTGCTGTCTTCTGGCTGGGTGTCGCTGAGCAAAAACGATACGGCAGGCCCAACAGCGTTGATGCTATACGGCTCCAACCTTCGTTTTTCCGTGCTTGCAGTGAAAGGCGAAGCGGTGTCGCCAAAAATCAAGCCGGGGCCGCGAAATGCGCCTACAAGGGAGCCTGCGGGACGCAGCATTGTTGTGAGACTGTCCGCCAGGGAGTCAGGTATTACTGGCGTAATTTGCATCATGATATAGCGATAGATATGGCGCTTTTCCTTTAGGCGCTTGAGCAAATGGGGCAGGGGAATGCTCCAGAGGGTGTCTTTTGCATTGCCATAAATTCCACTGACATTCAGCCAAACCGTGTCTTCCTGGGTCAAGGTGACCGTGCCGACACTAGGCATATTCTTAACCAAGTCTAGAGAGAGGCCGCGTTCGAGAAAGGTGCGTTGAAAGTGGGGAACGACATGATTCTGGTACTCGTTCTTGTCGTCGAGCGGAATGTCGAGAAAGGTGATGACAAAACGCATGCTGTCGCGGTTGGCCACAAGGCTTTCCAAATACTTCTGGGAAGCCGTATTGCGATTGCCATTCACTTCGCCCCAGCGCGGAAATCCAAGGGCAAAGCTCAAAGCTCGACCGGAGTCCAGACTATCGAGCATTTCCGTACGAACCAGGCTGAAAGCCGCGCGATAAGAGGCCGTCACGCCTTGCGAATAGCCGAGCATGGCCACGGTATCGCCCAAATGCGAGGGCTCTTGCAGCGAGCTTTGAAAGTCCGACAGGGGGAAATTGTCGAAAGTGAAGTCATGAATGGGAGTTTGGAGCACAATCCCGCGTTCGGCGAGATAGTCGACTCCGACTCGATTGGGGCCATCCGAAAGGCAGCCGCCGAGGACCAAAAGTCCGGCTGCGGCCATGGCGATGGCAGGCGATAGATTGTGTTTTGGGGCTTGGATAGGCATCGGTAAGAGGAGGGCGAATATAACAAGTTCCTAAGTGTTAGCCCCGTCTCTTAGCCCCGTCGGCCAATTCCTACCTTGCGGCTTTTCTTGTGCGAGGAGCTCAGCATGGCGTACAACGCATGCTATCGTGGATCGAAAAGTGGTGACACCCATTCCTTGGATGAGGTGATTTACCGTGACCGTTTGGGTGGCTTGCTCGAAGTGGAGCATGATATGGACGCCTTGCGCCATAAGTCAGCAGCCGAATGGAAGGCCTTATTCGCTTCGCGTAGCGGTTCCCACCATTGGCCCTATGCCTCGGGCATATGGGGTAAAAAAGAATGGGTATTGCCCGGCATCGACGAGGAGTCCATCGTTTCTCTCAATGAAGGCTGGACCAATTTATTCTGGGCCAAACGCCTGGGTGAGCATCTCGGCCTTTCCGATTTATGGGTGAAGCTCTGCGGTAATAGCCATACCGGTTCCTTCAAAGATTTAGGCATGACGGTATTGGTGTCTCAAGTGAATGCTATGCGCCGCAAAGGCATTCCCATTCGCGCGGTGGCCTGTGCCAGCACGGGCGATACCTCGGCCGCCTTGGCCGCCTATGGCGCCGCCGCCGGCATTCCCACCATCGTCTTTTTGCCCGCCGGGAAAATCAGCGTGGCGCAATTGATTCAGCCCATCAGTAATGGCGCCATCGTCATGGGTCTGGACACCGATTTCGATGGCTGTATGAAGGTGGTGCAAGAAATCACCCAGGATCAGTCGATTTATCTCGCCAATTCCATGAATTCGCTGCGCATCGAAGGTCAAAAAACCATTTCGATGGAAATGTGCCAGCAATTCGAGTGGGAGGCTCCGGATGTGGTGATTATCCCCGGCGGCAATCTTGGCAATGTCTCGGCCTTGGGACGTGGTTTTGAAATGATGCTGGAATTGGGCTT
>JAYUVP010000326.1:0-11140 GCA_043753995.1 Fibrobacterota bacterium | reverse complement strand
GATGATGATTTCAGGGAACGTGGCGCTTTGATCAAGGTATCCTTTGATGGCAGCGGCTTTACTCAATACGCCCGGGGCATGCGGAATACCGATGGCATCGGCCAAGGGCCGGAAGGTGAAATTTTCCTTACCGATAATGAGGGTGATTGGAAGCCCGCGAACATGATGTATCACGTTCCCACTCCCACAACCCCGCCTCCGAAACAGGGGCGCTTTTATGGGTACCGTACCTCAAAAAATAACGATTGCGGCCTTACGCCTGACAATGTTGCCCAGGACAATTGCCCCCAGGATCCCGTTTTTCCACCGGCCGTTTGGCTGCCCCATGCCGACAACTTCAGCAAAAGTCCCACCCGACCCATCTTATTGAAAGCCGGCCCCTATGCGGGCCAGATGATATTCGGCGATGTCTATCACGGTGATATTCTCAGGACTTTTGTGGAAAAAGTGAACGGCGAATGGCAGGGTGCCGCATTCACCTTCATGACTCAAAAAATGGGTGGAGGCGGTATTCAATTCGGCGTCCATCAATTCCTAAACACGCCTTCGGGTTCCCTTCTTGTGGCAGGTATCGGCGGGGGCCCAGCCGCTTGTGGTATGGGTGGATCGGGCAATTGGTCTTGGCAAAACACTTGCCGCGGACTGAATCTCCTGACACCCACCAATACGGCTCCATTTGATATTATCGCAATCCGTTCGGTGAAGGAGGGATTTGATATCGAGTTCTCGGAGCCTGCTGCCGCGGCGGCCGGGCAAATCTCTACTTGGAACGTGAAGACCACGGTTTATACCCCGGTCCATCAATATGGTGGCGATCTCAGAAGCGATGACAACAATATTGGGGTGCCGGTTACTTCCGCCACTCTCAGCGAAGATGGAAAGCATGTGACCCTCAAGCTGAGCAGTCTCGCAACCAAACGCATGTACACTATCACCGCCGGAACCGCACTGAAGAGCGCTACCGGAGGTGATCTTTGGACGAATGTGGGATATTACACCTTGAATTCGGTGAACCCCTCCTCGGTGGCGCTCGCGGGTCCCATGGCCTCATTCGCGCGGCGTATTCATGGCTCACTGCATATTGGTCGTGTCTCTATGAATGTGCCGCTTACTGGGCCCTGGAAGATCGAATTGCTCCGCCTGGACGGCTCGCGCATCTCCCAGACCACCGGAACTGGCCCTACCCGCTTCGAGAGCCAAACCCTTCCTTCTGGCCTATACGTGATTGTGGGGCGGGGCGAAGGCGGCTCTTTCAGCGAAAGAGTCCAGGTCCATTAGTCATCAATCCCGGCCAGCCTCCTGACCGAATTAAAGGGCGGCTGGCCTTATTTGGGGTTTGCTTTTACTTCTAAAAGGCGGGACTTCTTCCGCCCTTTTCATACCGCCCAGGCTGACCTCTACGTAACCCCGATATATATGCTTGAAGTCGCGGCGCAAGCGGGATTGGACCCGAACTGGATATGAGCGCGAGAAAAATGAGCTGAAAAAATATAGCGTGCGAGACCTAACCCTAATCGGAAAAACTTCAATACCGGAGTTGCCTGGTTCGTGATCAATAACATCAACAAAAGACAAGAAGGGCACAATCCCGAGGTTTCAGGTTAGGGTCACAGCGTTCCCCACCCAGGGAACGATTTAAGAAATTGGACATCTTTGCCCGAGGGGAGATAATGAATCTTGGAATTGTATGCACCCCATTTTTTAGAGAGAGGGGCATGCCGAGACCTGTTTGCTTGGGCCTTCAATTGTGAGTGTATTTATACTCACGCTCGCGTCATACTGAAATTCTCCGTTACCACCGTTTTCAACGTTGAGCTCACTTTCTTCGGCGGCACCGTTGCCTTCGATGACCGTTGAATTATCCGCGCATACGGTTGCGCTCCCACTCAGCATTATTCTTCCACCTCGACTATTGTTAATCACTTTTGTGTTTGATAAAAGCACTAGGCTCAGTTGTTCGGCACGAATCCCGCCATTGGCCACTTGGTTCGCTTCAATCGTTGAGTTACTTAGCAATAGGTGTGAATTTGTGACCCAAATCAAGGCATAAGATATGGTGTGTCCAGAAATGGTTAATCGATTGAATAGAGCCTTGTTCACGTTAGTTATAGAAATACCCGAATAACCTGTTTTAATTTCAATATCTGACATAAAAAGATTGTTAACGTTTTCGCTAAAATATTTTGTTAGTGTGGTCACTCCAGATTCGGTCGTTTCAAAAATAGTTGGATTATTCCCAAAATTTCTTGCTGAAGTATCGGCTTCAAATCCTGCAAATCCTCCAATGATTGCCAAGTTATTTCGAAAGTAAAGCGAGCTTAATCCTGTTCCAGGACCATAAGTACCCTTGGCAATCCAAAGCTGGGTTGAACTTGAAAAAGTTATGTCTGTATGTAAAACATCTCCGGCGTTTGCATAGGCATCCGTCCAGGATGTTCCATTCATCTTTCCAATAGCACCCTTCCTTACAAAAACCACCCTCCCACGCTTGTGCAAAGTGAATCGGTTGGCCAAGACGCTATTTCCAGCCAAATCATAAGCAGTAATGGAGATGACAGGATCGCCATCGGCAATATTAGGGCTACAACTCCAATTCGATCCGGTGACCGTGGCATTGGTCGGAGCGCCTGTGCCCACCTGGCATGCGACATGGCTAAAGTTGGCATCACTCACTGTTCCACTAAAGGTTGGGTTAATCGAAGTCACCATAGTGGCCGCTGTCGTATCGCTTGTCACGGTGAAGGTCGGGTTGATTCGGTCGACGGTAATGGTCTGGCAGGCCCCCTCGGGACCATATCCAATCACATCACGCTCAGAAACGCAAACCGTTCTTGCGCCATCCGTGACTGCGCTTCCGGTTGGGGCAAAGCTGGTACCGGTGCCTTCCCCGATATAGTTCACGTCTCCCGCCCAGCGATATCGGAAGGTGGCTCCGGCTGTTCCGGACCAAGACCAACGAGGGGCATTGCTAATCGCCGCATTGCGCGTGACGGTCGGAGCCAAGGGTTGCGCGGCTTTAAGAACAACCACCGAAATCGGTGACCAAGCGCTCCAATTTCCCGCCGCATCGCGTTCTCTCACTTGAAAATTCCAACTGCCATCCCCAAGGCCAGTAAGCGGGGTATAGGTGAGGGCATTGATGTCCGTTTCCGCTCCGGTCGGTGGGCCATTATTGGCTATACGATAACGGAATTGGCCATTGCCTCCAGCGGAAGCCCAAGTCCAGGTTGGAGTATTATCGCGTGTTGGCGTTGGGCTCACCGGGATTGCTGGAGTCGCCGGACCGGTTTTGTCCACCAGAACAGGTGTTGCTGCAACCAAGGTAGAAGCATTGCCAGCGAGATCGATTTCCGTGACGTCCAGGGTATAGGTTGAATCGGGAAAGGTATTGAGACTGTAAGTATTGGATGTTTGGCGGGCCACCTCCCTGCCATTCATGCGTATCACAAAGGTGTCGGTGACCGCGCCGGTACGGGTCCATGTCCACTGCAAGCTGGTGCGGGTGTCGGCTTGATTCACTATGGTCGGGGGTTGAGCAGAAAAAACGGGATTTCCTGGAGCCACATTGTCAACCGTGACCACGGCATTGCCATCGCCGCCCCAATTTCCCAGGGCATCCTGTTCCATCACCCTGAGGGTATAGGCGATATTGTCCGAGCCAGCAATAAGGGAAGCGCTGGGGGTATAGGTCAAGGCCACGCTTTCGACACTGTCACTCGGTATAACACTGGTCCCCTTAAAGAGGCGAATGCGAAATCTCGCTCCGGTGCGCCCGGTCCCAGTCCAGGACCAAGAAGGCGTTGTGCGGGTCAATACGGCAGTCCCTGTCACCCTGGGTGCCAAAGGGCCGGTGGTTTGAATCACGATTTCATGCGTAGCGGGATTCGAGAGATTGCCAACTATATCTCTTTCCTGAACGGTCATGGTATATGAGCCATCGGGCAAGATCGTGGATGGGGTGAAGGTGGTGCTCAGGTCTTCACCGGAAGTCGCGGGAGTTGTGTTTAGGCTCCATTTGAAGGTGCCATTGCCACCACCGCTGGACCAAGTCCATTTGGGGCGAGCGCTATTTGTGGGGCTTGTCGTGGTTTGGGCGAGAACGAAAACAGGTGCAGGAGAACCGGTTGATTTGACGGTGATTCTACGCGAAATGGGCTTAGACCAATTGCCGACGGAATCGACTTCCCTTAACTTAAGCGTGTGAATGCCATCGGCAAGAGGGGCGGCAGACTGGAATTTTTCCGCAATCAAAATGAAGGACGGGGTGCTATCGAGCTGGACTTCATAGGTACCCTTACCTCCGCCACCTGAGCGCCAAGTCCATTGGGGCTGCTTATTACTTGTCAGCGTATCCGTGACAGTAAAAACAGGCGACACTGGGGGTGTCGAATCCAAGCTGACATAAACAATCACGGTGTCGCTACCAATGGCATTGGTTTCAATAATGGGGAGAGGGTTGCGGCCATCCACTAAAACAAAGGCCTTGGATTTTGCCAATGAATCCAGAGTATAGGTTACGGTGAAATTGGGATTGGAAACGGTGGTATCACGTTTGGGGCTGGTGATGAGAATGAGAGGCCCGCCTATGCCTACTCGCACACGAACTAGGACACTGTCGAATCGGCCATGCTTGTCGGCGACCTTGAATTTCGCATTGTACTCACGTTTTATAGAGGGATAGATTTTCTCAACCAAGGCTTGGCGAAAGGTGGATTTTCCATCAAGGATGCCGTCCCCTTCGAAATCCCAAACGATAGAGTCAATTCCAAGGGTATCTGGCTCTATGCTAATAGGGAATAGAACCTTGGCCCCAAAGGCGACGCTTTGTGCGGGACCTACGGAAACTCTCAGAGCCGGTAGGGGAGGGCGTGTGGTATCTCGCGGTGGAATAATCGTGGTATCCTTCGGAGGAATAATCACGGTGTCTTGTGGGTTGGTCCGTGCCATCACCTGAATAACGGTGGAGTCCACCAAGGAGGCTAGGGCATAGGACTTGACGGTGATGACGGCATTTCCGGCAACTCCGGTTTGAATCTTGCCATTTTGCACCGAAGCCACCAAGGCATTACTCGACGACCAAATGACACGAGTGTCGGCGGTGTCAGGTAAAACCGTGGCAAAGAGGGTGGCCGTGTCACCACCGGCAAAGAGGCTTAAGCTGGGTTTGGAAAGTCGAATGGATAGGGGATTGCTTTTCGTTTTGACCGCTGAGATTATGGCTGAGGCGCCTTGAGGCGTTGCGGTGATTTTGAGGGTTTCGATCAAGACTTTGTTTTTATATCCACGAATTTCAATGTGAAAAGACTCGGGAGGATTATCACCCAAGGGAATGTCGGTGATTTGCTTTTGACCTTGACGAAAGGTGCCCTTATAGGCGTCGACCACCAAGGGAATGCCATTGGTGTCAAGGATGCTAATGGTCAAGGAATCATACTTGCCATATTCCACCGTCAGAGAATCGGGCAAGTTGAGGGTTAGGCGTCCCTCCTTGATGGTTTCGGTGGTATTGCACATCCACACGCAAAAAGCGACCAAGATGAGAACGGGCCAAGTCAGCCAATTTTTATAAGAGAAGGATAAGCGATTCATAATGATTTCCCGATGAGCAAGGTCAAAAGCTAGCTGAGGGTGATGGTAAAAGTTTTGATCGGCATCACTCTGGAGTCACAGTCCTTTGATCGACAATGCGTTTAGGTGGGTCTTCTTGATTCAAATAAAAAGCCGTTGCCCCCACACCGGCGACAGCGGCGACGCCCACTGTCCACCAAACCCAGGAGGAATTATTGGATGAATGCATTTCAGCACCGGCGCGTTTCGGAATGGGTTGGGGAGATGTCTTGGCTATTAATGAGGATGGCATGCTGTCCTTAGCGGGAGTTTTGGTATCCGATAGCGTCGCGTCTTGCTTGGTTTCGTGGCCAAAGGTGTCGAAGGACGTGAGGTAAGCTTTTTGTGCCTCGTGATCCCTTTTCACGCTTTGAAAAAACTCATTGATTTTTTTCGAGGCAAATAAATCCACGATATCAATCTTGGGCGAGAGATCCAAAAGGCGATGGAAATAGCTTTCGGCGCGGGCCATGGTGTTCGAATCCGCAGCGGAAATCACTCCTAAATACTTATAAGCAAAAATCCGCTCGTCCAAAGCCACTTTACTGTCCCCCTTGCGTTTGAGATAGCCTTCCAGCGCTTGGCGTGCTTCGTCCCAATCGCTGTTCTTATACGCCTTAGCGATGACAGCCTGATCGATTCTGCCGTCTTTTCGAATTCCGAAAGAAGCAGGAGCGGCACTCACGGTTGACGCGGTGAAGAAGAGGAAACAAAGACAGGTAAAGAAGATTCGCATGAAAGAAAAATAATTGACTGCTTGGCAAGCTGAGCTTGAAAAGTGTGCGGTGATCACACTTTTTTGAGACTTTCTGGTTTCTCAGTGAAATAAGTCTGGTCGAAGAAATGGCCTACTACGTTTAAGACGTTGCCATTGGAGTAGAAATGAATTCCTTAAACCTGCCTTATCCCTGTTCTAGTTGCGTAGGAAAGCCCTGTTTTGATTGTTTTCCGGAGGGGTCGCTACGAGGGCGGCCCGTAGTTCCGCACATGAGCCATTCCATTCCAATGAATTGCCCCGCGAAAGTGAATGCATTTCAAAATTTGAAAATCGAAGAAATTTTACGCGGTCTATGTCCGGATGATTGGGAAAGGCTTTTCCGTTTGGCCCTGCGAGCCTCACCCAATGGTGGTGCCTACCCTAGTCTTCGCTCTTCTGGAAATGAAAAAGCGAAACCATTCGAATCGTCGTGGAAAGCATACGCCGTGGCGAGCTCATGGTTTTGTTTCCGGTTTTGGGTAGCTCCATCGAAAGAATGGTGAAACAAGGCTCCCAAGCCAGAGTTTCAAAACCCAAGGCCATGGCCAAAGCCAAGCAAGAAGCGGAAAAGGAAGTTCAAGAAGCCTTGCTGGCTGAAGAAAAACCCAAGCCCAAACTGATTAGCCCAGAATGGGTTTGGTTATCCGATCCCAAGCTTCCGGGATGTGAAGAAAAAGTTTTATCTGAGTGCGCCCTGCTGGATGCTGCTTGGTGCAAGGTGGATACCGAGGGATTGATGCCCGGGGACTTGATCACCTTTGTGATTTTCCTCAAGGGTCGTGATGGCAAGCCGGATACTAGCATCACCACCGAATCAGGCAGCGTGGGCAAGGCCCGCAAAGACGAAGCCGCCGTGGGCAAGCATGTCATCAACGAAAGCGTGCAGGGACGCAAGCTCGACCCAAAATTGGACAAGATTTATTTCATCGCCAAGCAATCGAGTCATAAACTCGAAGCGCGAAGCCCCGATCTAAAGCTGATCGATGCCTGGCGGATCTGGCTGCAAATCGATCTGGATCACTCCAAGGCCAAGGACGACACGCTAATTCTTCTCGACGAAGGCGGAGCCGAGGTGAAGCGACTGAGCTTTTCCGAATTAAAAGAAACGGAGCCTAACTTCGTCGAGCTTCGTTTCGAAGGGCTGGATCGCGAAAAGAAATACACCTTGATGCGTGACTATGGTCCCGACGAAGAAGGCGGCAAGGAATTTTTGTTTGAAGAAATGAGCCCATCAGAAATAGATTCGCAGTGGAGCAAAAATTGAAATCTCCCAAACTTGGAATCACCATGAAGCCTTTTATCGCCTTGGTTTTGACCCTTGCCCTATTGCTGGGGTGCAAAAAAAAAGAGGACGAGTCCTTTGAGGATTACAAAGAGGACCCACCTGCCCTAGCCAAGCTGATCGAAGGCCCTCGCCCCACGGCCACCAAGGACGACTTGGCCCGCATTTTTTTCTGGCAAGAGCGCCCGGTGAAAGAGCACCCAACGGTTGAAGACAAAGAAACTTATACCGTGATGATGACCATGCTCACCGATGGCACCGGGCTAGAGGTGGTCAAAGACACAACCCTGTGGAAGTTGGGAAAACACCCCTGGGAAACCACCATCACCAAGGATGGGAAGTATTTGATTTACCAAGGGTCAAGAGAAATCGCAGGGGTCGATGAACCTGTCCAGCTTCTCGTGGCACGACAACTGGCCACAGGGAAAGAGGATACCCTGCAAGGTCGGCCGGGGGATGTGGGGGTGAATAGTCTGGTTCGCTATGCTGATATTCTGGATTTTTCGAAAAGAAACAGCGAGGGACGGCCTCTACCTCGAAAAGACCTGGGAAAGTGGATTCGACGCAGAGATTATTTGGACTATGACCCGAAGAACGAGGCTCTGTACATCGCATCACATAAACTCATGTTTTTAAGCGTTCCCTTGATGAAAAAGGTTTGGCGTTCAGTCAAAATTTCTGAAGACTATGTCGCGCCAACCTTTTTATTGGCCAATGGCAATATCTCAAGCAAATGGATTGTCACGCCAGAAGAACTAAATGACCCAAAACGGAAATTCATGCCAGCCGGCCAAAGGCTGCCCAACGGGAAGATTGTGGACATTGTTGGAAAGATGAATTGGATCGGTCAGCATTTCTCGAATTTAGATAGGTCGAAATTATTGATTTGGGTCGAAATCCCCATGGGTTCAGGTGGATTTGACACCGTGCTTGCTTCGGTAGGACCAAACGGGGAAATGTTGCAAACGGTGAAGTGGCCGAGTTCTTCTATTTCCAGCAATGTAGAGCTTAGTCCAAGCGGTCAATATGTCTATTTTACTCGGGATCTATGGATAGGAGGGAATAACTTCGACCTTTTTTGCCGGATTCATTGGGACAGTCTTTTCAGCAAGCAGGAATGGACCAAGGAAGACTTGGCTGCCCAATCGCAAATTGTACAATCAAGCCACAATTACGAAAGATTGTCTATGGCAATTCTTGGCGAGACCCTTGTACCGCTTGAGGCGAAAATTAAATGACAGCCAAATTACAAGCACCCTATTTGATAAGTGCCCATCTCGACGAGAAACGTGGAGATTTCATTCCTAAGACCCTACGAATTTGGCCAGGCCACTTTATTGCTGTAGGTCAAGGCAAAACTCGAACCCTCCTGTCGAGTAATTCCCGCGGAACCATTGGGTCGGTCGATCAAAAAATGCAGGCCTTACCGATTACGGGTTGGGGACCCAAGGTGCGCAAGGAGGTGGTCCTAGTTCCTGAAGGTTTACCTTATCAGGCCTTTGGATCCAATCCCAAATCGTGGCAAAAAGATTTGTTTGCCGAGTTACCTACCTCCGGGATTGAGGTAGTTCAAGCACGAACGGTTTATTTCAAAAAGACAGACTTAGAAATAGCGACCGATGGCGATGTCGTTAGTCAGCAGTTAGCCAAAGCGCTTGACGGAGATGGACCTTTCCTGGGCCTGCTTTTAGCCCGGGTAAGGCATGCGCGAATTACTCTACCACTTTCGACATTTAAATCGGAGTGGCTGAAAAAAATGAAGCCTGAAAACCCCATTGCAGCAAATTGCGGATCTCAGAAAATCCCATTTTACCCCCATCTGCCTGATTCTAAAAATGGGGAAGATGCAAATTGCCTTTATCTTGAAACTCTAGCGATGCAAGAGGTGACATTACCTAAGGGGCAATACACTTTTCATTTTGAACCTGGAGATGTCAACAAAGACACCTTTCTCCCCGATCACCCCGTCTACAAAACCGGACTCAATTTCAGTTTCGACTTTAGTTTTTCCATACGTAGCATTGAAAAAGATTCTGAATTACAAAGCTATATCCCTTATACCCTCGAAAACGCTCTCATCGACACCTTTCCTGAAGCCTTTGGGCACTTTCGCGAAAATCTTGCCGATGCCGAAAAGGCCAGTCCCAGCCAGGAGAGGGTAGAAAAAGAAAAGGCCTTGGCTTCGGCAATGGCGTCGATAAAACAAGCCAATAGCATTCAAAAGTTCGTGGTGGGTCAAATCAATTCCAAGTCGGAAATGGCTCAGTTCAAGTCCATCAGCAAAAAGGCCTGGGATATATGGAGTGAAGACGCCTTTAAAGACTCCACCTCTGAGGAGGTCAAGAAGGCAGTCCAATCCGCCATAGAATCCTGCTTCAGTGCCAAGGATCACATTGATACTTGGCAGACTATTTTCAAGAAATTCGTCATCACCGAACGGAATGCGGGCTCGTTGAAAATAATCGATCAGGCTGTGAGTGGGAATCTTATCACCAAGTGGTATCGCGCAAATCGTTGGCAGAGATGGCTAGTCGATCAAATGTCTGAGCTTGAGTTGTCGAATCGAAAAGAGCCAGTAAAAAAGTTGGCCCTTAAATTGGCCAAAGCCGATCTTACTGCAGTAGAGGCAGCTAAACTCATTGACCAAGGTATTCCCCGCGAAGCCAAGAACTTCGACGCTCTATTCAATGGTCAGGGCAAATTCGTGGCTAAGGGACTTGTTTACTTGGATACCGCCATCTCCCTGGCGAATTTTGCCTCCTTGATCCTGGAGTGCCAAGACCTGGGCAAATCCAAGGATGCGGAATGGCGTAAGCTTGCTGCCGCTTGCGCACGCTATGCGCAGAAGAATGGCAATGCCCATGATCCCACTGCGGTGAAGCGTATTGAAACCTTGCGCCAGCTCGGTGATGCGGCTGCTATGAAATTAAGTGATAAAGAACGCGAAGCCTTATGCCAAGCGGTGTGGGCCACCCTTGGCGTTGTCGCCTTGATTCCGGTGGTCGGCGAATTTGCGGCTCTATTCCTGGCTGCCAAGGAAGGCTACGAACTTGTGGAGTCGGTACTCGGCGGCATTGGAAAGCAAATCGACAAGGTTTACTTGCATTCGGTTTATGGATTCTGGGCGGCTTCTCAAAGTCGTATGAGGGCCTTGAGTGAGGCTCACCAGGTCAATGCCTCGCGCCTTTTGGAATTGACCCGGGGAAAATCGAAAGATGCGATATCCTCCGACCCTGAAATTCAATGTCGAATGCGATTGGCCGTTTTGATTGGGTTTATGCGCCTACTGGAAAGGTTGGGGAGCCGGTATAATAATCCAAAAGAATTCAATGAAACTATCACGAAGTATAAAATTGAAGAATACCTAAATACCTTTCTGGGCCATAAGGGTGCTATTCCTCCGTATTTCCAAATTCCGCTGGATGAGGTTTGGCTTTATACCTATGGGCATGTCTATGCCGAGTGGGTGCATATATTCGGAAAACCAAAGGTCC
>JAYUVP010000325.1:0-4431 GCA_043753995.1 Fibrobacterota bacterium | reverse complement strand
CTTTGTCACCGAGAAGGAGCAGCAAAATCAATACGAAAATTTTAGTCGTCGTTTTTTTCATCGAGTCATTATCCGACAATAGGGCCAAGAAATCCGATTGGATTTGGGAATTTACCGTTCAGAGCAATCCAAATTGCCCTATAAGGGCAAATAAGGGTCGAATCTTAACGCTTTGTTCAATATCGAGGGCAAACTAATCCAAGATATGCCCATGCAAAATCATGGGGTCCACTTTGAAAAGCTTGGTGAGCAAGGCCACCCGCATCCACATGCCATTGCGCTCTTGTCGCCAGTATTTGGCGCGCGGATCGGCATCCACATCGGGATGGATTTCGTCGCGGCGGGGCAAAGGATGCATAATGACGCCGGTAGGTTTCAGGGACTTTAAATGTTCGACACCGAATTTGAATTTCGATAAATCGACATTTCTGCTTTCGCCTGCGACGTCGTGCTCATCTTGAATGCGGGTGATATAAATGGCATCCAATTCGGGCAAGGCACCGCGCATGTCCTCGGTTTCGCGGAATTCAACGCCATGGGCCCGAAGGTGGGACTTGATGTCTTCTTCCATGCGAAAGCGTTCAGGGGCGATGAATACCAATTTCACATCGCGGTAATTTTTCATGAGATAGCAGAGCGAACGCACGGTTCGGCCACGCTTGAGATCACCCATCATGCCCAGGGTCTTGCCGTCTATACCGCCGTGATGATGAAAGCTGCGCTCCAGGGTGTAAATATCGAGCAAAGCCTGGGTGGGGTGTTGATCTTTACCACTGCCAGCATTGATGACGGGCACGGGCCGCTCTATATGATCGAAAAGGGCGGCGGCAGATTCAGCCAAGCCCTCTTCCTTGGTGCGCATGACAATGACATCGACATAGGAAGAAAAGGTGCGCAGGCTGTCGAGTAGGCTTTCACCCTTGACCTCGGAGCTGGTGCTAGAATCGCGAATTTCCGAAGTTTGAATGCCGAGAATTTGACAGGCATTATTAAAGCTGAGAAAGGTACGTGTGCTGGGTTGGGTGAAATAAAGCATGGCCCGCTTGTGGCATAGGAGGCTGCGCAAAAAAAGCAGGCCTTCCTTATGCTTGGCGAATTTGCGAATCGAGGTGGTGAGCTCGCACATTTCGTCGAGCATGGACCGATCGAATTGCGAGGCGGTGAGGATGTGAAAAAGGTTATTACGGCTTTGGTTTTGATTTTGGCTTTGAACTTGGTAATTGGGCGACATGGTCACCCAATTTAGCTCCCAAAAGGCGCCTGCTGGGAATTCGACTAGTCGTCCTTATCCTCTACCGCTCCCAGACTGACCTTGGAAAAACCTTTGCCGTCATAAGACCATTCCACCCGGGTTTCGTGGTTGGCTTCGGCCTCTACGGTTTCTAAATGCACGGTATTGCCCCAAAGGGCATGGACATGCTTAAGGGTTTGCCGGGCATAGGCTTCATCCAGGGGCAGACCTTCATAGTAGTGCTTCATGCACAGTTCTCGGCGCCCGCCATAATCGCCATCCACGGCCTTGATCAGGGGTATTCCAGAATGCGCCAAGGAGCGAACCAAGAGCCGCTTGATGGTCTTCCATTCGGTTTCCTCGACCACCAATTCCTCCGCGCCTTCCCGCAACCGACTCCCATAGAGATAAAGTTCGGCCTGTTCGGTGATACGGTGATTAAGGAACTCATCCAGAAAAAACCAATCCATATGGGTGCGGCGAACGGCGAAAATCTTTTCCATTCCTTTGCCTGAAAGATCATCGAAGTTCCATTTTTCCGGATCGACGCGCCTTTCCCACTCGGGGCCGTGCAAGCCTTTATTCCATCGGTCTTCGATGTCCATGAAGGATTTGACGCCCAGCAAATAGGGATTGAGCCCGAAGGGATTGCTGGCGAGGACGCGGGCATTGTACAGATTATAAAATCCGTGTTCCTCCGCAGTGAGATAGCCGTCTTGGAATAGCCTATGCATGATGCGCATATGCCAAAAAGACGCCCAACCTTCATTCATGGTTTTGGTTTTACGCTGCGGGTTGAAATAGAGGGCCTGTTCGTGAATGGTTTGTAAAACATCTAGTTCCCACTCTTCGAAACCACGGGGGCTATGGCGCATGACCACGCTGAGAAGATCGGCGGAAGGCTCGGCAGGAATGCGATTACGGAGATTACGCCCTTCTTCACGCCTTTCTTCGTGAGTTTTCACTTTGAGGTTTTTCTCCCAATTCAGCAAATCGCCATAGGCGGACTCACCCTTGGTCCCACCGGACATGGATTTGCGATCGGCATTTGCCTTGATGGAGGCGGCATCGCCCGTTGCGGAGCCATCGGTGGGAAACAAGTCGTCTTCGATGTGCCATTGAATGGCATGGGCCGCGTCGATGAGCTTTTCGACTTCCTCGACGCCGTACTCCTCTTCATATCGACGAAAGCGCGAGGCGGCTTCGCTGGCAGAAGTCAACATGTCGCGCCGCGTATTGCGGAAGTGAATGTTGTTCTTCATGAAATCGTTATGGCCATAGACATGGGCCATCACCAAAACCTGAATCGGATAGGGATTGGTGCGCATCAGGAAGGCGCGCGAGGGATTCGCATTCAGCACCACTTCATATGGAATCCCCCCGGTGTATTCATATTGGGTGCGTTCACGCTCAAAGTCCCGGCCAAAGCTCCAATGGCTGTAATTCACTGGCAGGCGATAGGCCATGATTTCCAACATTTTATTGGCGGGAATGACGTCGAATTCCTGGGGAAAGCAATCCAGCCCGAATTCCGCGACGATCTTCTGAATGTGGTTGTCGGCCTTAACCAGCCGGGGAATGAGATCGTCGGACATGTGCCCTTTCTTATACCCGTTTATCGCGGCTGAAGAAAACCTTCAAGGCCGGATAGACATGGCTTTTTTCTTTCAAGATGCAGCCGAGCAGCGGCAATTCATTGCGTTGGGGAATGAAATATTCGAAGTCGCTGTCTTTCCAACTCGTGTACTTATCCAGCCGGAAATTCTCCTCAAAGGCGCGCATGAGCTGCTGGCCATAGGCCGCTTCGGTGCGAATTTCACCATAGCCAAGCATATTGGGGCCTTTGTCCAATAGGCGTTTCACGCTTTGCATGGTGCGCGCGGCATCCCAATCTTCACCGTCGGAAAAGTGAAAGCCGTAAATATTCCATCGCGAAGGACTATAGTCGCTACTAACCAAATCGGTGGCCAAGTCATAGGCGCTGGCGCAAACCGTTCCCCCGCTTTCTCCCTTATGGAAGAATTCATCTTCTTCGACCAACTTGGCTTCCGTGGTATGAGCAATGAAGCGTATTTCCACATTGCGATACTTGTGCTTTAGGAATTGCACCATCCAGAAAAAAAAGCTGCGCGCCAGGTATTTCTTATTGGTGCTCATCGATCCAGAAACGTCCATCATAGCCAGGATGACGGCATTCGATACCGGTTCGAAATGCTCCTGCACCACACGGTAGCGCAAGTCCTGATTGTGTATGTAGGCTTTGACCTCTTTCTCCTCTTCGGCGAGGAATCGCTCGGCGTCGGCGCGATTGAGCATGTCCAAGGCGTCGAAGTAATCCCCCTTGGCCTTATTCCAGGCCATTCTCACCAGGGCTTCGCTTTTGCCGCTCGCCTCTTGCAGCCTTTGCAAGGAATCGGCGCCCCGCTTGAGCGCCTCGCGGAAGGAGCGCTTCTTATCCAGATTAGCCTTAAGGCCATGCTTTTCGATGTCGGTGAAGGTGAAGCCCGTCGAAACCAAGTTTTCGGCAATCTCCTTGCGCCGCAAATCCGGCAATTGGAGATCGTCCATCATCATCTTGATCAATTCGTCAAGATCGATTTCGGTCTCTAAATAATCCTCGCCGGGCTGATCACCGGGCTTGGAGCCTTGGCCGGCTTCGTCACCCTCTTCTTGGGAAGGTCGCCGACCAATCACGTCTCCTTTGCCGCGTTGACCATGGCCTATGCCATATCCCCCACCCTGCCCGCCTTTGCGTTTGCCGTAAATGAATTGCCAGCTCTTGATTCCCTTGACGGGAATGCGCACGGTCTGGCCTTTCTTGCGGGTGATAATGCTTTCTTCGGAAATGACATCGCCGATATTTTCCCGAATGATGTCGCGCACCTTCTTTTGGTGACGCGCCACATCTTCGGCGCCGCGCTTACTGAAGTCCCAGTCGACCTCGCGTACGGCCATCATTCCTCCTTGCGAAGGATTTCGCCGACGAATTGCAGCAGCCTCTCGGAGCTCTGGTCGGTATAGCCCTTTTGCTTCAGGGCTTCAATGGCATCTTGGCGCCGCTTCTGCGACTTCTGGTCTTTTTTGCTCGGGTCAGCAATGGTCAGGCTGACCACGTTCTTGAGGTCGGACATGAGCTTGCGCTCAATGGCTTCATTCAAGGGCTGATAGCTCTTGAAGTCAAAAGGCTTGCCATTGTCATG
>JAYUVP010000324.1:0-4256 GCA_043753995.1 Fibrobacterota bacterium | reverse complement strand
GCTCATTCGCGGGCCCTTGCCTCCCCTTTATGCCATTCCCACCACTTCGGGAACCGGTAGCGAAGTCGGGCGCTCAGGAGTCATTGTCCTCAAGGCTACCGGCAAAAAAACCATTTTCTTCCATCCCCGCCTTCTGCCCGATATCGCGGTGCTGGAGCCTTCGTTAACGGTGGGGTTACCTCCCGCCATCACGGCTGCAACGGGCATTGATGCCTTTACCCATTGCCTCGAAGCCTTTTTCGCTCCCGCATTTCATCCCATGGCCGATGGCATTGCCCTGGAGGGAATGCGCCTTATCTTGAAGCATTTGCCCACGGCTTTCGCGAACGGGGGTGACCTCGAAGCACGCGGGGCCATGCAAATGGCGGCAGCCATGGGAGCCACCGCTTTTCAAAAAGGCCTAGGCATGGCGCATAGCCTGGCGCACCCATTGTCGGCGCATTACAATACCCACCATGGGCTCGCCAATGCCTTGCTTTTGCCCGATGCCGTGGCCTTTCTCGAATCCAAATCCTTGCCCGCCACCGCGCGTGAAAAAATCGATAAAGCGCTGCTCCTCTTTCGAGAAGCTCGCTTGGCTGAGACCACCCTAGCGTCCTCCTTACGTGCGTTTTTCGCCGGTCTGAAGGTACCGTTTGGGTTACGTCATCACGGCGTGCCCGAAGCCGATTTGCCAGCGCTGGCTCAAGATGCCATCGAAGACGGTTGCCATGCCACCAATTTGGTACCCGTCACCCGCGAAGACATGCTGGCCGTATACCAGGCGGCGTGGTAAATCGCTCAACTTTTTCTCTCTTTCTCCCCATGGACGACTCGGCTCTCTTACCTGTTTATGGCCCGCGTGATTTGATCATCGACCGGGGCGAAGGCTGTTATCTCATTGACCAAAAAGGTCGGCGCTATCTCGATTGCGTCGGTGGTGTGGCCGTCAATGCCCTGGGGCATAGCCATCCGGCGGTGGTGGCGGCCATCGAAAAGCAGGCCCGGCTTTTCATTCATGCCAGCAATCTGTATTTGCTGCCCACGCAAATGGAATTGGCCGCCAAGTTGCGCGAGGCCACGGGATACCCCAAGGTTTTTTTCAGCAATAGCGGCACTGAGGCCAATGAAGGCGCCTTGAAATTCGCCCGGCGTCATGCTCTGAAGCATAGCGATAATCGCCGTTTCCGCATTTTGACTTTGACCCAATCCTTTCATGGGCGCACCTTCGGTTCAATGACGGCCACGGGACAAGACAAGATTCGCCAAGGCTTTGGCCCCTTGCTGGACGGCTTTGAAATCTTGCCTTACAATGATGTCTCAGCTTTGCGCGCGGCGATTCGGGACGATGTCGCCGCCATTCTTGTCGAACCCATTTTGGCCGAGGGCGGAATTCTCCATCATTCCCCGGAAATGGTGCAGGCTTTGCGGGATGCACAAGCTCAGGGTGTTTTGCTGATTGCCGATGAAATACAAACCGGTCTCGGCCGCACCGGCACCTTTCTGGCAAGCACTTGGCTCGGTATCCAGCCTGATTTGGTGACCTTGGCCAAGCCTTTAGGCGGCGGATTGCCCCTGGGTGCCATTTTGGTCAGCGAGGCCGTTGCAGCGTCCCTGAAGCAAGGCGATCACGGCTCTACCTTTGGCG
Source organism: Fibrobacterota bacterium (assembly GCA_043753995.1). Classification (GTDB taxonomy): domain Bacteria; phylum Fibrobacterota; class Fibrobacteria; order UBA11236; family UBA11236; genus JAYUVP01. The sequence goes on along the minus strand of JAYUVP010000324.1, from coordinate 2,629 downwards.
GCAATCCGGTAGCCTGTGCCGCAGGTTGTGCGGTTTTGAATGAGATTCTGCGTCCTGGCTTTCTGGAAGATGCCGGACGTCGGGCGGAAAGTCTGGCGGTGGAATTGCGCGGGCTACTGGCGAAAGCGCGAGACGCTGGCGTGGCTGTCGGCGAATTGAGAGGGCGGGGCTTTTTACTGGGCTTTCCCTATGGTGGAGATTTAAGCGCCCTATTAGCCGCGGCGCGCCAAGAAGGCGTTTTGATTTATCGTGCAGGTACCGATGTGGTACGGTTATTGCCGCCTTTGATATTCGGAGCTGCCGAACAAATCCGCCTTTTGGAAGTTTTACAAAAAGTTTTAACTCGTTAAGTTCTTTAGGCTTAAGCGGGCGGCATGCGGTTTTTCTTCGAACCGCATGCTATGCTAAATAGGCGATTTTGCTTGATTGGCAGAGACCCTATGTCGCACCGTAAAATTTTTATGAAACAAGTCCGTTCCTTTCAGGCCGGCAATATCGTTTTCAATGAAGGCGATGCCTGGGACGGGCTCTATTGCATTCAAAGCGGCAAGGTGACGGTTTATAAAACCCAGAAAACCTCCGATGGCCCCAAGGCTGTAGAATTGGCCGAATTAGGGCCGGGTAGTTTGATCGGAGAAATGGGCTTGTTTGAAAAGACACGGCGTGACGCCACGGTTAAAGCTTTGGAATACACGGAAATGCTGATCATTACCCGGGAAATGTTCGAAGAGCAAATGTCCAAGGTCCCCCCGTGGATGGTCAATATCTTCAAGCTGTTGACACAGCGGTTACGTGTCACCAATGAGCGCTATATGGAAACCTTACAAAAGCTCGCCGGCGTGGAGGGTGCCCTGGGCCAAGCCGCCGAGGCGGTAGGTAAATCCGCCTCCGAAGCAATCTCCGCAGCCAAGGCCAGCCGCGCCGCACCTGAATCCAAAATTATCGACAATCCTTTCGCCAGCTAGGCGGAACCGGCTTGGCCGGCGGGCGGCCGAAACTACTTTTGCGGGGAACATTCGCGAAAGGACCCCAGCCACCATGGCCAAGGCCAAGAAATCCCCAGCTAAACCCAAAATCGTGCTAGCCTATTCGGGTGGCCTCGACACCTCGGTCATCATCCCCTGGCTGAAAGAAAATTACGACTACGACGTTATCGCCTATGCCGCCGACGTGGGCCAAGGCAAGGTGGAAACCGAGCCGCTGAAGAAAAAGGCTTTGGCCACCGGCGCATCGAAATGCTATGTGCTCGACCTGCGCCAAGAATTCCTCGAAGAATACGTGTGGCCCACCTTGAAGGCCGGTGCCAAATACGAGGGCATGTATTTGCTCGGCACCTCCATGGCGCGTCCCCTCATCGCCAAGCATCAAGTTTTGATTGCCGAAAAAGAAGGTGCCGTTGCCGTCTCGCATGGCGCCACGGGCAAGGGCAATGATCAAGTGCGCTTCGAGCTCACCTATATGGCTATGAATCCGCGCCTCACCATCATTGCGCCATGGAAAGATCCCAAGTGGAAAATCCGTTCACGTGAAGACGCCATCGATTATGCCGAGGCGCGCAATATTCCCCTGACGGTTTCCAAGAAAAAGATTTACAGCGAAGACGGCAATCTCTGGCATCTCTCGCATGAAGGTGGGTCCCTGGAGCATCCGGGCGAAGAACATCCCTGGGACATGCTCAAGCTCACGGTGCATCCGGAGAAAGCGCCGAATAAGCCAGGCTATGTCAGCATTGGTTTCGACAAAGGCATACCCGTGTCGGTGGACGGCAAAAAGCTTGGCGCCGTGCCTCTGCTCGAAAAGCTGAATATCATCGGTGGCGCACACGGATGCGGTCTCATTGATATGGTCGAGAATCGCCTGGTTGGCATGAAAAGTCGCGGGGTGTATGAAACTCCCGGCGGCGCCTTGTTATACAAAGCCCATGAATGGCTGGAACAATTGGTGCTCGATCGCGACACTATGGCCTATAAGCAAATCGTGGCTGCGGAATACGCTAAGCTCGTTTATGATGGCCGCTGGTTCGCGCCCTTGCGCCAAGCCCTCGATGCCTTCGTCGACAAGACTCAAGTCGTGGTGACCGGCGAAGTTAGCCTGAAGCTCTACAAAGGCAATATCAGCCTCGCCAAAATGGAAAGCCCCTTCTCGCTCTACAATGCGGGCCTGGGCGGCTTCAGCGATGTCGAGACCTATAATCAGCAAGATGCCAATGGCTTCATTCGCTGCTTCGGCCTGCCCATGAAACAGCGCGCCTTGCAGCTTGGTGCAAAAAGCCAGGTGAAGTTCTAATGCCCATCGCCGAGGTCATGTCCAAGTGACGGTAGGCGTCGTATTACCCGCCGGGGGCCGGGGATTGCGTTTGGGCGAAGCCATGCCCAAGCAATTCCTCGACCTAATGCCTGGGCGGCCCATATGGCTGCATATCCTGGAAGCCTTTAATCAGCTTCCCGAGATTGCCGCCATCGCCTTGGTCTTGCCACCGGAATATTTGTCGCGTTATGCCCCTTTGGCGGCCGAATATCCTAAGGTGCGCTTGGCGGAAGGCGGCAGCGAACGCTGGCTTTCGGTGCAAGCGGGCGTGCGCGCTTTGCCGCCTCACTGTCAGTCGGTACTGGTCCACGATGTTGCCCGG
>JAYUVP010000323.1:0-24583 GCA_043753995.1 Fibrobacterota bacterium | reverse complement strand
TTTATGAAAGGCTTCGCGAAACTAAGGTGGGACAAGTCCGACCGCATTTGATTGAAAAGCCAAGTTGGTAAGCAGGGTGGTTCTTGCGGGTAAAAGGCACCGAAGCCAAACGGCCCTTTTTGCGGCGGCGATGGCCTGTAGCGCCATGGTGGCTTGGTCTGAAAAACCAAGCCAATTCACTGTTCTCCTCGATCCGGGGCATACCCCAAAAAAGGGTGGTGCGACCAGCCTACGCGGGATCAAGGAAGTCATCTACAATGACCACTTGGTCTCCCTGTTGGCGGATACGCTTACGGCCCATGGCATACGCGTCCTTCTGACTCGGCAGCCGGGAGAGGACTTATCTCTTTTAGACCGCGTGGCGATTTCCAAGAAGAGTCAAGCTCAATGTTTTATCGCTCTTCACCATGATGCGGCTCAATCCAAATACTTAGTGAAAGTCGACTCGGGGGGTGTTGGTGCCTTCTCGACTATTCAACCGATTCGGGGATACTCCGTTTTCGTTTCCCAGAAAAACATCCAATACCAAAAGTCTCTCACCCTTGCCCAAAGTATTGCGCGCGCTCTTTTGAACCTGGGTAGAAAACCGACCATGCATCATGCCGAACCGATACATGGCGAAAACCGCCCGCTGCTCGACTCTACCCTTGGCATTTACCAGTTTGACGATCTCATTGTATTGGCTCGAAATACCGTACCTGCGGTCTTAATTGAATTCGGGGTATTGGTCGACAGCACGGACGAGGCCTATGTATCCGATTCCAAAAATCAGGCGCGCTTTGCGCAAGCCACTTGCCTGGCGATCGAGGACTTCTTTCAAAAGTGAGCGGAATGGTTTTCCTCGGCATGCGGCAGTTGACGCCGGTTTGTCCTTCCTGTTAACTCCGCCCTATTTGAGTCGTCCCTCTATCCATTCCCCACTCGCGCGCATCAAATCCTTGGGCAATTCCTTCACCAAGGTCTCGAGCATACTCTCCAGGGTGATGGCCCGCAGATGTGCCCGCCAGGCCTCATCCGCGCCGTACATGACACTCGCTATGGCGCAGGGTTTGCCATCGCGGTGCTTGGCTAGGCGGCAGGGATTGTTCATGCGGATTTCGGTGCAGGCGAAGGTCGACCGCTCGCCTTCCACCGCCTCCACGATATCGAGGAAGCTAATGGCCGACAGGGGCTTCGCGAGGCGATAGCCTCCACTGGGCCCCAAAGTCGTGAGCACCAAGCCCGCCTGGGACAAGGCTTGCAGAGCCTTGGACAAATATTCCTTGGGTACGCCATGGAATTCGGCCAAATCCTTGGCCGGTAAAAAGCGGTCGGCGGGGAGCCTGGCCAAGAGGGCGCAACAATGCAAGGCCCATTCCACCTGGTTCTTGAGAACCATTAGGCGAGGCCAGCTTTGGTCAGCCCATAGGCGACGTCGGCGGAGCCCGGGGGGCTGCGGAAGCCTATGGACAGGCGATTCCAGCCATTGATCACCACCAGGGCGAAGGTGAGATCCGACAACTCTTGTTCCGAAAGCTGGGCGCGCGTGCTCTCATAGATCGCATCCGGGATACCGTCGGCGCCGAGGCGGGTAATAGCCTCGGTCCATTCCAGCACGGCCCGCTCTTTGTCAGTGAAAAGAGGCGATTCGCGCCATATGGGCAAATGGTAGAGGCGTAGCTCACGCTCGCCATGAATTTTGGCCTGCTTCACGTGCATGTCCAGGCAGAAGGCACAACCATTCAATTGAGAGGCGCGGATATTGGCGATATCGATGAGATCGATACCGAGGGAACTTTTCTTCACGGCCATACCCAAATCCGAGAGCATCTTGGCGAGCTGGGGGGAAGTGGCGAAATAATCAAGGCGATGTTGCATTGACGGCTCCTTTCACAGGGGGAATCCTATTACGGATAATATATATCCGTAATAGGTCGCCGGTCAAGCCGCTTAAGAGAAAGCGATCCATTTCCTCATGAATGCCTTCATGAGTTGGGTCGTTAGAGCATTGCTTTAACGACAGGCACGCTATCGACGAATTGTTCGAAGGCGATGATTTTGCCGTCCTTCAATTGCCATAGATGAGCCACGCGAGCCCGCATGGATTTTCCCGTCTGCTTGAATATTCCCTCGTATGTCCCATAGGCGACGACCTTGTCCCCTTCCGCGACATAGCCTTCAGGCATGAATCGGTAATCGATCCACTCCCCGGCCAGCTTTGCGAAAACATTCTCCGCGACTTCAAAAAAACCCTGGTAGAAACCGGCATAGGGGAAACCCTCCGCCTCTCTCCAGGAAGCGTTCCCGGCCAGGCGATTCTCTAGGTTCCTACCGTTCTCTTCCGAGGTCTTGCCTTCGTAAGTGCTTTTCACGATCTCTAAGTGGGTCATGGCGTCCTTCCCCCTTACCAGGTCATTTCCCCTTTGGACACCTTGGCGCCTAATTGCAGGGCAATGCCCAGCTGCGCTTCTGGATACAACTTTTGCATGGCGGCGATCAATTCTTCGGAATTTTTCGCTTTGGCTTCCTCTTGTTCGAAAGCTATCAAGTAGCTCTTGGAGTAGCCGATAGCCTTGGCATTGAGGTTGCGATCGTCCAAGGCATGAGCGGACACCACGATCTCAGGACTAAGCTTTTCCATATCGTCCAGAATGGCGAGCCAAGCCTTGCGCTTTTCTTGGCTCCCTGCATCTGCGATCCAAAGGTGCAGGTTGTCATAAACATTCACGCCGCCGACAATGGCCTTCAAGTCCGGAATCCAAACATAGGAGCGATTCGGGGTGGCTCCTTCTAGGCCCTTGATTTCCAGGGTATGCCCTTCCAGCTGCAGGGTATTGCCTTGCAAAACTTCGGGGAAGACAATGGTCTTGGTCCCATTCAAACCCAGTTTCGGTCCCCAAGTGGCAAGCTTCTTCTCATAGGTTTTTCGGATATGATCCAGAGTGGGCTGAGTGGACAATATTTGCGCATTCGGAAAAGCCTGGCGAAGCACTTCTAATCCGAAGTAATAATCGGGATCTCCATGGCTGACGTAGACTGCTGTGAGATTTTTCCCTGCCGCTAGAATTTTTGCGGCCACTCTGTGTGCGTCGGCCAAGGTGAATTGAGCGTCGATCAGTATCGCGTCCTTTTCACCCGATACGATGACAGATGCAACATGGAAACTGTTAGCATCCGCTCGGTAAACATCCCATTTCAGATTTTGTGCATTCGTATTCATGGAAATGACTCCCATTCGCGCGAAGGGAAAGTTGTCTGACAGCCCTGCCGGTGTCCTTCGCGCATGAACCGAAGATATTCGCCCCGAGCATTGCTTGGCCTTGAACTAGTTCAATAAATGTCGGCGGGAAATAAATCCCCGCCAGTCATTTGCGAGCAAGCTTGCGGCGTATTTTGCTTATGAATTCGTGAGTGATGCCTAAATAGGAGGCGACGTGGACATTGGTCAGTTGTTGAGCAATATCGGGGTAGGTTCCGATGAAATGCAGATAGCGCTCTTCGGCAGTGAGGGTGTGATTCTGTATGACGCGACGTTGCAGCGCGACCAGGGTTTTTTGAGTCATGATACGAAAGAGTTTTTCAACCTTCGGAATACGGGCATAGAGTGACTCCTTATCCTCCTTAGCGATCAAGAGAACTTCGCTGTCTACCAGGGCCTGAATCGAGAGAAGGGCGGGGATTTGGTTGGTGAAACTGTCGATGTCGGTGACCCACCAATCCTTCGCAGCGAAATACAAGGCGGTCTCATTGCCTTCCCTATCGGTGGCGAAGAGCCGGAAACATCCCTGGGTAACGAATCCTTCGAAATGACAAACCTCGCCCTCCCGCAAGACGAAATCCTTTTTCTTCACCTGGCGGGGTTTGAAAAAAGAGCAGAACACCTCCATCTCGGCATTCGTAAGGGCCGCGTGCTTTCGGATATTCTGCTTCAACAATTCATTTCCCAGAATCATGCTTCACCTTCTATCATTAGCCATGAGAATATTCATTTTAGGAAAAGGAGACCATTGAAAAACCTTTCTAGAGTCGTCCGATGGAGCCTGGGAATACTTTTGCTGGCTTGCTTTTCCGCATCGGCTCAATTCAGCAATCGCATCCTCTTCAATCAAAAACCCATTTTCCTGAACGGCGTGAATGTGCCTTGGAATGCTTTCGGCACCGATGTCGGCAAGCATTCCACCTGGGGGGTGCTTTACAGTCCGACCTTTTTTGACAGCCTTTTCTCCGCGGTGGCCAAGGCGGGTGGAAATTCGGTGCGTTGGTGGGTGCACTGCGATGGGCGATCTACGCCTGAATTCGACAATCAGGGCATGGTGACCGGATTGGATTCCGAATTCTTTTCCCATTTCGACGCCATACTCAGCGCGGCTGAGCGCCATGGAATTCTGGTGATGCCTTCCCTTTGGTCCTTTGACATGGCGAAGGATTTCACTGCCAGCGCCGGGCCTTATGCCGGAATGCATGCGAAGCTGATCACAGATTCAACTTATACCCGGGCCTATATCGACAAAGTCATGACGCCCCTGGCGCAACGCTATGCGAACCACCCCGCCCTCGTAGCATGGGAAATCTGTAATGAACCGGAATGGATGCTCGACAAGGATGGCAGCACCCAGCAAAGAGTCACGACGCTTCAATTGCAAGCTTGGACGGGAAAATTAGCGGCGGCCATTCATCGCGCGGCGCCTAAGGCCTTGGTTACGACCGGTTCTGCTAGCTTGAAATGGAATTGGAATAACCCCACGGGTACGGAAAGGAATCTATGGAGCGACAGCGCCTTGATTACGGCAACTGGCGATTCGCTGGCCAAACTGGATTTTTACCAGGTTCACTATTACTCCTGGATGCGTGGCGGAGGTTGGACTTATAGCCCCTTCGATAAAAAGGCTTCCGCGTGGAATTTAGGGAAGCCCATTGTCATCGGCGAGTTTCCGGGCATTAGCGAAGCGGGATACCTCACTGAAACCCAGTTTTACCAAAACGCGGTGGACTCTTCGTATGCGGGGGCCATGTCTTGGTCCTATTCAGGCGTGGATCAGTTTGGCGCCTGGAGCAGCATAGAAGCGGGTGTGCAAGCGGCCGCGAAGTCCTTAGGCATTACTTCGATTCAACGGCGTCCCCATTCTCGGAGCCAGGGGAAAGACGGAATGGAGGTTCCGTTCTCGGTAGCATGGCGCGGTTTCCCCTACCTTGAAAAAAATTATCGCGTCGATGGGAAAAAATCGGTTCCGCCACTTTCTCCTTAAGTGGATTTTTTCGCCGATGTTTTGAAGAACCGCCTCCAAGCCATGGCCGCGCCGGTATAAACCAGCAGGGCGGCGGCGCACGCCGATAACAAGGCCAAGAATTGCCCCGCCGCTCCTAATGCTCGTCCTGTATGCAAGGGCACAACCCAGGAGCGCAAACGGCGCCCTAAATTCTGCTCGGCATAGGGCTCCCACTTCACCTCTTCAGCCGTGGCCGCGTTCAAAGTCAATTGTGAACGCGCCGTGCGACGCGTAAATCCCGGCTCGATAATGGAAACCGTGACCGGACCTCCGGGCTTTGGAGGCAATCGCAGGTTAATGGAGGCCCAAGCGGGAATCTTGGCTTCCGCCCTGGCCAGCAAGGTGTCCAAGCTGGCGCGTGGCGCTACAGCCATTTGATCTCGATTGGCCTTTCCGGTGCCTTCGCCCATTCTGCCTTCCCCACGAGGTAAGCGTTCACCCATGGGCTTGGCTTTTTCCTCTGGCGGACGGGGAGGCGCCTCATTGCCGGTAAGGGTGAAAAGCAAATCATTGGCCCAGCGATAGGAAATGATGAGGCCGGTCGTGGTGGTGATCAGCAGCAAGGGCGCGGCCCAAAAGCCTACGGTATTATGCCAATTCCAATCGCGCGCGCGGCCCTTGAGTTTCCAATGGGGAATCGCCGCCGATCGCCAAGCGACGCGATTCCAACGGCGTGGCCACCACATATAGAATCCCGAAAGCAGCAAGAAGAAAAAAAGCAGGCAAGCCGCGCCGGTTACGGGCTTGCCGATTTTGCGTGAACCCAACCAACGATGCAAATCTTCGACTTGATGAAGAAACGCATGGGTGCGCGATTCCCAGCCCAGCAAAGCGCCAGAATACGGATTGAAATAGGCGGAGCCCCCTTCTTTGCCAAAGGACACCATTACCGAAGCGCCAAGTTCAGACCGCAAGGTAACGGCGCTGGGACGTCCCCGCTGTGATACTCCAATCGCTTGGGACAGGAGGGTGTCCAGCGGAAGCCGCCCAGCTCCCGAGGCGGGATTAACCACGGTTTGCAAATCCCGTTCGGCCCAAGCCACGATTTGCGGCTCGAAAGACATCAAAATGCCGGTCAAGGCCATGAAGAGAATCACGCTGCCGGCAGCAAGGCCAGCAATGAGATGGGTCCAGAAAAGGGCTTTGCGAAAAGTCATGTTTTGCATTCCAAAGTGGTAATTCCGATCCCAGGGGATTACATCCGATATCCGGTGCGGAACGAAATTCGCCGTGGGGCGCCCATTTCGATATTAGTGCCCGTGGTTCCATCCAGGGCGATACGGCGATCGTCGTTCAGGTTCTCGATATTGAAAGCGAAGTCGATATTGTTATTGGCGCGGTAATAAACGCCGGCGTCCACCCGGATGAAATAAGGCAGCACTAAGGGATCGGGAGCGGTGGTGGTGCGTATCGCGGAGAGACGCTCGCCTTGGTAAGTGGCTCCCAGGCTGGCACCTAGGCCGCGCACTGGGCCATTAGCCAAATCATAACGGGTGAACAGGTTGCCCGACCATTCCGGACTCTTGTCTGCGGGTGCGCCATCGGAGACCTTGTCCAAATCACTTTGGTATTCCGCCAGTAGGTAGGCTCCTCCGGCGCTCACGCGCCAGTTCCGCAAAGGCTGCATTTCGCCGCTCAGTTCCACGCCGCGGCTGATCACTCCCTCGCCATCCTTCTGGGTGTAGTAGCGGATACCGTGGGAATTGAGATCGGAGGTTGGGCTTTGCGTCATGACATTAAAACGCTCAATATGGAATACCGCCAGATTGAAGGAGGCCGCGAGCGAGGGCAGATCGTACTTGAGGCCGGTTTCGTAACTGTCGCCGCGTTCGGGCCCGAACACACCGGACTCGCCTGCTTTGTTTTCGCGTTCCATGGGGGCCAGAGTATAGCTGGAGGCGTAGCTGACATAGAGAGCAAGGGATTTTGAGGCGTTGAAAAGCAAGGCAGCATTGGGTGTGGGTGTGCCGTATTTGGTGGAAGTAAAGGCCTTCTGATCCCGTACGGTATCAGCATTGATACTGGTGGGACGGTAATCTCGGTTCGGGGTTTCCTGGGCATAACCGAGACCTAGGGTGGCGATCCAGCGATTATTGTCGAGGGAGATCTGGTCCTGCGCATAAAAGTTGAAGGCGAAGGCACTGGTGAGGGCGGCTTCCGTCAGAGGCAAGGTGTCATTCTTGAGAGCCGAGGTCACCACGCCCGTATAGATGTTAATCGGGCTCTGGCTATATTTCGCGGTAGCGCTGGCGGAACGATCATTACCATTCCACCGGCCGTTGACGCCCAATTGGGTGACATTCTTCCACCAAGTGGTGGCCTCCGGTTTGAACTCATAAGAACCATTGACGTCGAAGCTATGACTCCAGCGTTCGATGACGCTGCGGGATTGGCGGCGCTGCACGGTCCAGCTTTTGTCATCCCCGACTGTGGCCCGCTTCAAGGTGGCCGTATCAGGCGAGAACTGGTTGACCTCCGAATCGTAGTTGAGGTAGCGATACCCAATCTGGAACTTCACTTTCTCATTGGGGGCGGCAGTGAAATCGAATCCACTCAAGAACTGCCGGTCCTCACGACCACCGGAGGACAAGTTTACGTCCATCGGAGACAAGTCTTCGAAATGGATCCCGTCCTGATTGTCATTGGCGCTGCGGGAGGTAGAGGGAGAAATGGAAATGCCGCGGCCATCGGGCCGGGCCAACTGGGTATAGGAAGCCATGGGGGTGAAAGCATATCGGCCTTCGCCGTCCAGCTTATAGGTAAGGGACAAGGCACCGAAGCGATTCTTGTCTTCGACATTGGCCGTAAACTGATTCATGTTTTCCACGGTGGCGAGGGAGCGGTAGAGCACGCGGCCGTCGTCGCCCAGGGGACCGGTCATGTCAGCATCGATGCCATAGCCGCCGCTATTGCCTACGGAGCTGCCTCCGAAGGGCCCTATCCGGAAGTCGAATTGGCGGCCAGGAATGGCCTGGGGCTTCTTGGTAACGACATTGACCATGCCTCCGGGAGCACCGGACGCTCCGTATAGGATGCCCGCGGGTCCCCGCAGGAAGGTCACTTGCTCGACGCCAAAAAGGTTGGAGCTCATGTCGCCGCCAGCATTGATGCCGGCGAAGCCGTCTACTCGCGTGTCTACGGCAGCCATGCGATAACCGCGGGAGTAATAATGATACCCTTCGCGTGCATTGCTGTTCTTGAAGAAGCCCGGGACATAGTCCATGGTGGAGGCCACCGTGGTCATGTTCTGGTCCCTCAGGCGTTCGGAACTCAGGACCGTGATGCTGCGCGGGGTCTCATGCAAGGTCGCGCTGAGTTTGAGAGCCGTGGCATCTACAATGCGACTCGGAGCGCGTTTACGACCCGTCACTTTTTGAATAGGAAGCGAAACCACCGAATCTGCTACGACAGTCTTTGCCACTACGGAACTTTTGGAAGTATCAGGCAGGGCCGCCGCAGTCGTGGAATCCGTATGTGCAGCTGCCGTATCCACAACCTCTTGGGCTTGGATCGCCATGGCTACCGTCAAGAGGCCGGCAAAAATTCCTTTTTGGAAGGTAGCCCTTAGGGGAAAGCTTTTCATTCATCGTTCCTGGGTTGAAATAAAGTGATGGAAAAGGTCGGCTTGATTCAGGGGCTGCAATTATTCCAGCTTGAATTCATAAGGCCGACGGAATTTTGCCGCCACCCTGCGGCCATGTCGCATGGGCGGTTGAAATCGCGTCTTCTGCGCCGAAGCCAGGACGACATTGTCGAAATCAATGCCCGCGCTTTTTTCGACTATGACTTGGGTCACCTTGCCGGCGGTGTCTATGGTGATGAGGGCGATGACCGTACCTTCCAAACCCCGATCCAAGGCGCGCGGGGGATACTCCGGAGTTACCCCCGACAGAATGCCGGGAGGCTGATCCATCAAGATGGGCGCGGGCGGCAGAGGCGGCGGCGCAGGAGAGATCACCGAATCCGCAGCCACTTGCAGGGTATTGCCCGTCGCCACGGCCAAGTCGCCCGTTTCACTAAGCGCCTCTTCTTGCAAACCGAATTGCGGCGGAGGGGGCGGCTCTTCCGGCAAAGGCTCGGGCTTAAGCGGCTCCGGATCGGGAGGAGGTGGCGGAGGTTCGACCGGTGGAGGAGGTAGCGGAGGTGATTCTTCCTCGAAAACGAAGATTTCATTTTTCTCCGGAAGAGGCTTTGGACGCGGGCTCCAGAGAATAGCGGTGACCATGACCAAAACCAAAAAAACCGCCGACCCACGGATCCAAGTTGCGCCGGCAAAGCGTCCTTGCTTCTCGGAAAGCGAAGGCAAAACCACGGCTTGAAAAACGGATGGCTTGGGGCTTTTTCGCTTGCGCCTGCGACCGAGATTCGGTTGTAGTAAAATGGGCATGGTCTGGTTTTTTTTGCTGCTGATGATTTCAGCCTTAGCCGGACTTCTCGACCTTGAGGGCGTATTTGCGTATCCCTGCTCCGCGCACCCAATCCAAAAGCCTCGTCACGTCTTCGTAGAGCAAGCCCTTGTCGGCGGCAATCAAAACTTGGTGGCTAGAGTCAGCGGCAACCTCCGCCTTTAATGCCAAGATCACCGAAGCGGAATCGCTTTCCTTGCCATTTAAAAACACGCGCCGATCCAAAGACATGGTTAGGCCCGAAGCCTTGGGCGCTTTCTCTCCCGCATGCGCCGCTTGCGGCACACTCACGGGGATTTCTCGGTGATCGAGCAAGGAAGAAGAAATCATCACCAAGATGAGCAGCACCAGGAAAATGTCAACCAGGGGCGTGATATTGATGGCATACATGCCATCGTCGTCTTGCGATTGCGGAAGAGCCATCAGTACACCTCGCGGGCCACAGCTTGCAGGCTTCTTGCCACCAAAAGGCTTCGCACCATATTCAAATCTTCGCGGGCGCCGCGTATTTGCGCCTTGAGCAAATTGAAAAGCACCACGGCAGGAATGGCCACCAGCAATCCGGCCGCCGTCGCAATCAAAGCTCCGGCAATGGCAGTCATGACTTCAACGCCGCCGCTTCCGCCTTGTTCGGCCATGCGGCGAAAAGCAGCTAAAATGCCCAGTACCGTGCCGGTTAACCCCAGAAATGGCGCGTTGGCGCCAACGGTTCCGATAAAGGAAGCCCCTCGCCCAAGAGTTTGCATTTCGCGCATCTCTTGCACTTCCAATACCTTGTCCAAGGCCTCGGGAGTCAAATCTGATTGGGCCATGCCCAGGCGTACCATGCGCGCCGCCGCTCCAGACTCGCCCGCCAATGCCCCGAGCCCCGATTCTCCTTGCTCTTCCTGGGGTGGCAAATTGCGAGACAACTTGTCGAGCCAGGGCCTCGCCTGATGCCGAACCGACTGAACCACTTTCCAGCGCCAGGCGAAGATCACGATAGTGACCAGGCCTAAACCCAGGACCAAGGCGAGCAAGGCCCGCTCTACGGCATGAAAGGCTGTATCCGAAATCAAGTTTGTCATGGTGATTCTTCCGTTTCAAAAAGCAGGCGATTCCTGAGCAACAAGATTCCCCTGGCTTCTTGATTAGATTGAGACTTAGTCTTAGTTTATTCAATGGACGAAAGCTCGTCAAGACTATTCGCCCCCCTTACTCTTAAAGGCGGCACCATGACCAAAAAAGCCCAAAACGGCCAGGGGAAATGGCAAGACCCCGTTTGGATAGATCGGGTAAAAGAATTGGCCTTGGCTTATCCCGATTGGGGCTGCGATCGCATCGCCTATTACCTGGTCTTAAAGAGTCTGCCGATTAGTGGACCTACCGTGCAGCGAATATTGAAAGCACAAGGTTTAGCTACCGAAGCTTTACGTCGCGAAGCCGGAAAAATCAAACCGGAATAGAGGTGGCCGGTGCGCCATTCGGTACAGATTCGAACATTGTTTCGGAAAGGCTCAATTACCGTGCGGATTTGCCCCTTTCAAGCTATTCTAGCAGCCAAGAATGAGGTTTTCATGACCATGTCAAGGAATGCGAAATTGGGTCTGCTTTTAGTGTCGGCGCAAGGCCTTTGGGCCCACACCGTCACCTTGCCCACTTCGATAGCGGATGCAGGCGCCACGGTGGAATCTGTACACGAAGGACTCTCCTATTCCGAGGGACCCGCTTTCGATTTAAACGGCAATTTGTTTTTCTCTGAAGACCCGGACATCAATACCGGCCGTATTTGGAAAATCACTCCCACCGGCGAAAAGTCGGTATTCAAAGATCCCAGCCGCGGATCGAATGGCCTCGAATTCGACAATCAGGGACGCCTGCATATTTGCATGCTCGACAGCGTGCTGCGCATCGAAACCGATGGCAAGGTCACGGTCTTGGCAGCCAAAAGCGGCACTATGAATTTGGCGCGCGTAAATGACATCACCATCAATTCCACCGGAGCTGTCTTCTTTTCCAATCTGGGCGGCAATACGGTTTTTTATCGCAGCCCCGATGGGCAATTCAAAACCAAGACGGTGAGTGGCGCGAATGGCGTGGAATGGATTGAAGAAAAAAGCACCCTCTATATCGGCGGCAATAACTTGCAGAAATGCGCCGTGAACAATAGCACCGGAGAAATCGGCGCTTGCGCCCAATTCGCGGGAGCCACGGACGGCTTGACCTTTGATGAAGCGGGCAATCTCTATCGCGCCAACTGGTCAGCGGGAAAGTTTTACGTACACGATTCTACTGGCAAGGAGCTCGGCAGTATCGCCATCGATAGCAAGGATGTGCAAGGCAAACGGTTCTCTTCGGGAGCCATGGGCAATACCTCGAATTGCGCCTTCGGCGGCCCCGATCGCAAAACCCTGTATATGACGGGCGATGGCGGATGCTATAAGGTCCAACTCAAAATCGCCGGTCGCGTTCGTCCCGGTTCGACGGCGATTCGCTCTGCCAACTTGCGCCCCCAGGGGGCAGCCGAAGGCCGCATTCGCCTCAATCGATTCGAAGGTACCGCCGTGTTCACTAAGGATGCAGAGAAGGGCGCATTTCGAAGCAATGGGCGGACGGTAGAATTGCCGGGTGCGAAGTAAGGGATAGGCGCGACTAAACGGTCCGTTACAAAAGAAAGGCAAAATGGCCTGATGACCTGGGAAGTATTCCCCAACCAAAAGGCGTCAGAGCCGTACTAGGGCCATGTACAGCTAAGGCATAAAATAATCGAAGCCTTCGGTCTTGCATTGAAAGAACGGTTCGGTGCAATGAAAACAATGACCGTCGTTACGAGGTGAATATGCAAAGGCATGAATTCTGGCTAACACTGACGATTTTTCTAATACCCGTTTCCGCAGCAAATTCTCCTTCCGGAAATCAATCCGCCCTGGCGCGAGAGGATTCGCTACAAATCTTCCGCGATTTTCACGCCACCCTCCCCCTCGCCTTGCAAGGTGATTTTGGCGGTGGATTATTCTCGTTCCCCAACGAGCCGGTGAATTCGGAGCTAAAGTGGGATACGGGCGTCTTTAACGATTCCCGTGGGCTGACCGATGGGGGACAATTGCCCGAGGGTGCGAATGCATTCCAGATGCAACTTCGGCCCCTAGCCTTGGGTTTATTTCATAATGGCGCTGACGTGATTCACGACCATTTGGTGCTTGAGGGCTCCTCCCATAATGGCTGGAGCGATTCCATTGGTTTATGGGCCACAAGGGGAGGGTATCATGGTTTTGGACTTTTAGAAAAAAAATCCTTGCCTCCAGGAAAATATGCCGATGTGATGCTTGTCATGGAAGCGTTTCCAGATAAGTTCTATCGAGGCATAGCCATGGTGAGAAGAATTGATTCGAGTTATTTCCTAGACCTCTACAATTTTAGAACCCTCCAGCCTGGTTGTTCCTTGGAGCAATGCTTGGAGGCGCGCCCCGACACTTCGGTTTTGCTCAAGGGAAGTCCCGCCTCTGTAACTATTGGCAAATTCGATAGGGACGATTATCCGGATATCGCCGTGGGCCTGGCAGGACATCCCGGTCGCATACAAGTCCTACTCGTGCACTCGGAGAGTTTAAAGAATCTCACCGAAAAATTATTGACGGCCCGTGGCGATATGGATCTACCTGATTCTACCGAGCCATCGCGTTTGGGTTTGACACGCACTCTTGCCGTCGGAAATTATCGGGACTCACTATGGAGATATGATTCCCTACCCGATTTGCTCGCCATTACCCGAAGGATAAGCCAGGGTTCGCAAGAATGGCTGGTGGAAGGCTTTCGTCATTTTACCGGCGATTCCTCACCCGAATCGCGCATCCTCAAATCAACGCCTCATCGGGATGGCTTGAGGATGGGAATTCAATTCGACGACATCGATGGCGATAAAATTCCCGATTACCATGAATGGATGGCCTATCGCGATAACCAGGCCTATCCAGGAACCTGTTGTTTGAGCCAGCCTTATCGTGTGGAAATTCGGGTGCAAACCCTAAGACCCGATGGCATCTTGCCTGAAGCCCGCGTGATGTCCACGGTGACCCAAAGGCCATTAGGCTTAACTGTTTTCCCCCAGGACTCGATTCGCTATCCTACACCACTGATGGCCTTGGCCCTTGCCCATGACGAATCTCCCGCCAATCAGGCCAAACCCAATTCTTCAGGAATTTTTCTCTTCAGGTATGACAGCCTCGTCTCGCAAGGCATTGTTTCTCTCGGCGTATTGCGAGGTGGCCCCTTGGCCCATATGCATTCGATACCCCAGGTGAGCGACATGGGAGACCGGTTGGTTTATACGGCCCAAGTCGAGCCACCCCATTCAGGAGCCTCGGGGTATGGACATATTCACGTGCCTACCTTGCTGAAATTTTTACAGACCGCCGTACCCAGCCCTCTTCTCAAAGGATCCAAATCCTCCCGGACCCATAGAAGGGCGGCTAGGCTCAAACCATGGACCGTCTCGGGCCGCAACCTAAATGCTTTGCAATTGGAACCAAGGTCACCTAGGTAAATCAAATCCTATCCGAAATCGCAAGCCCCCAGGGAAACGCGCAAAAAGGGGCGGGCCGCAGACGTTTCCGTCTCCGAAGAAGCTCGCGGTCCTCACTCGCTTCACTCGCTGCGGAGCGAGCCTCTTCGGAGACGTCCACCGCAGCCCTTGGCGCACGCCGATATCCCCTGCAAGCCCATAGGTAATACCCCGGAAGCACGCGAACAGGAAGGCGCAAAGCGCCGACCGCCTTCGCGCCCAGGGAAATGCATAAACAAACAGGGGGAGTCACAGGGGCGTTACGGGGGCCAGGCCCCCGTTGAGAGGGCAGGGAGAGACCCCGCAGGCATTGCTTGCTCCAGGGAAATACTACCGGCACTAGAACCGCTTAAAGTGGGGGGCCGGTCCCGTGCCGAATCCCCTGGGGATTGCGGAGGGGTGGCGGTGAGCGCCTGAAAATCGGGCTCGCTCCGCAGGCCATTGACTCCAGGGCCGCTCCTGGGCCGAGGACCCGCGAGCCCAATTTTCATGGCCGAACATCAGCCACCCCGTACAAAGCCGAGGAGGCTCGACCGAGGGAGAAACCTCTCCCTTTACGGTTCCGACACAAAAGGCAACAAGCGATCCTTGCTGTCCTTGCTGCGCAGTAATTTCCGTAACGACTTGTTTTTGATTTGGCGAACGCGTTCACGGGTGAGCTTGAGCTCTTTGCCGATTTCGTCGAGGGTGAATTCGCGGGAATAGTTGATGCCGTAATACATGCGCAGGACTTTTTCCTCGCGCTCGCTCATTTGGCCGAGCACCGAATCGATGACGCGGGCGAGTTCGGCTTTTTCGCTGTCGGGCTCTTGATTGCCCTCATTGCCAAGGACGTCAAGCAAGGTGGTGACGGGATCGCGGGCATCACTGTCGGCGCCAATGGGGGCATTGAGCGATACGTCGGCGATTTTCTCCATGACCTCGGCGATTTCTTTTTCATGCTCGACGAAATCGGGGAGATTGACGGTCTTTTCGTAATCACCGCCGTTTTGCACCAAGGCTTTCTTGAACTTATTGACGAGCGCCAATTTATTGGGAGGCACGCGCACCGCGCCGACTTGCTCGAATAAGGCCTTCTGTATGCTTTGGCGAATCCACCACACCGCATAAGAAATGAATTTCACTTCGCGGCTGGGGTCATAGCGCTTGGCGGCTTTGTAAAGTCCGAGATTGCCTTCATTGATGAGTTCGAGCAGGGAGAGGCCCTTGCCCTGATAGCGGCGAGCAATGGAAACCACAAAGCGCAAATTGCCGAGAATGAGGCGATTGAGTGACTTGCTGTCACCCACCTTGACCTTCAAGACCAGCTCTTTTTCCTCGTCCGGCGTAATGACTTCGTGCCGGTAAAGGTCGCGGAAGTAAAGCTGTTCGTTATAATCAACCACGGATGTCGGCCCCTTGCAAGCTATTGTCGCCTGTCGGCGAAATTTACAACCCTATCCTGACATGACACAAGCTGCAAAGTCCGATGGTCCTATCCACCAGGTAAACAGCTTCTGTCAATCTGACAGCCGACCCCTGTTCCAAAGGGTACGACCTTACCGACAACTCTATTGTGGCGGCCTTTCTTTGGCCTTGTCAACCATGAAGAGTTAAGCCTCGGTATTGACCCTATTTCAAGGCCAGTTTTTTGAGGTAGTCATAGGAAAAAATGCCCGTAGTATGGCGATCGCTCCAATGGATGCCCATGGCGTATCGGCCGACCGAGAAGATTTTGACCGGCTTGACCTCGGCCGGCACCCGCGCGGCGTCGAGGATTTTTTCACCTGTCCACTCATTCACGCAGGCAGCGCAGGGGCAAGCTAGGCGCAAGGCATGCACAGGAAAGGTGTCCACCGAGCCGTCATTCCAGGCGATTCGCAAGGCGTTATCGGCTTCGCGGTGGATGCGAACTGGGGCGGTAATTTTCATGGCCAACCAAAGGTAGAAGGAATGCGCATCACAGGGGCCCCAGGGGGCTTAAACCGTGGCCTCAGCCATCGGCAAATCTTCCCATTTGTATTCGTAGTCGCCGAGTACATCGCCCCGGGCAGCGGTGAGGATGGAAAGCTGGGAGGCCATGGCACCGGCGATGTCGCGATAGGCCTTGGCCGAGGTCGACTCGGGGGCCCGGCGCACGATGGGCGTGCCTAGGTCTCCACCCACGGCCACTTCGGGCTCAAGCGGCACTTCGCCCAAAAAGGGAAGGCCAAGCGAGGTGGAAATGCGCTGGCCGCCACCTTGGCGAAATATATAGTGCTTCTTATCGCATTGATCACAAATGAAATAACTCATGTTCTCGACCACACCCAGCACTGGCACCGAGACGCGTTGAAACATTTTCAGGCCTTTTTTGGCGTCGAGCACGGAGACGTCTTGAGGCGTGGTGATAATGATTCCGCCCGATAAGGGGGCGCTCTGGGTCAAGGTCAATTGCACGTCGCCGGTGCCCGGGGGCATGTCGATGAGTAAATAGTCGAGTTCGCCCCAAATCACATTGTGAACGAAATTCTGTATCATCTGCGATACCATGGGGCCGCGCCAAATCACCGGCTTTTCATCGTCGGCGAACATGGCCATGGAAACGATCTTGATACCGTTCACGATGACCGGATGCAGCTTTTGCTTGTCGTCCAGCACAGGCGCCTCTTGTACATGGAACATCATGTTCATGGAGGGGCCGTAAATGTCGGCATCCAGCACGCCCACGCGGGCGCCGGTTTGGGCCAAGGCCACGGCCAGATTGGCGGTGGCCGTGCTTTTGCCCACGCCGCCTTTGCCCGAGGCGATGGCCACGATATGGCGGACTTTTTCCAAATTCTCGGTGCGCTTGCCACCCGTGGCTTTGACAGGCTGGGCCGTCATGGTCACTTCGACGCTTTGCACGCCGGGCAATTGCGAAACGAATTCGACACATTGACGCTTGAGGTCTTCCTTGACGGGGCAAGCCGGGGTTGTCAATTCGACATCGAAGGCCACCTTGCCAGCTTCGATTTTCATGTTTTTCACGAAACCGAGCTCGACAATGTCCCTGTGTAAATCGGGATCGCGTACGGCCTTCAAGGCCTGTAAAACCTTGGCTTCATCGATGGCGGGAGATATGGGCATAAAAAAGTGACCTCTTCGATAAATATAGGTGACTTGGGGGGTAATCTTTTGATAACCTAGGGTCCATGGAAAGAAGAATCGCCGTCATCGGACTGGGTTATGTGGGCATGCCCATAGCCCTTTATTTTGGCAAACAAGGCAAGGTCATTGCCTTCGACGTGAATGCCAAGCGCGTGGAGGAATTGAAGCAGGGACGCGATCGCAACCGGGATGTGGCACCTGAGGAATTTCGCGGCATAGACGTCGATTTCACCACCGACGAAAATCGGTTGAAACTCGCCGATTTCCTGATTGTCACCGTGCCTACCCCCGTGGATGGGGCTAATCGGCCCGACTTTACCCCCTTGCGCCGCGCTTCGGAAACCGTAGGCCGTCAGCTCAAGAAGGGCGATATCGTGGTTTATGAAAGCACGGTTTATCCAGGAGCCACCGAGGAAGTTTGTCTGCCCATCCTCGAAAAGACTTCAGGCCTGAGATGCGGGGTCGATTTTAAAATCGGCTATAGTCCGGAGCGCATCAATCCCGGCGATCAGGAACATACCTTCACCAAAATCACCAAGGTGGTTTCGGGCATGGACGAGGAAACCCTCGACATCGTGGCCGCGACCTATGCCAAGGTGGTCAAGGCCGGAGTCTATAAGGCCGCCAGCATCAAGGTCGCCGAAGCCGCCAAGGTCATTGAAAACACCCAGCGCGATCTGAATATCGCCTTGATCAATGAGCTGTCTCTCATCTTTCACCGTATCGGCATAGACACCATGGATGTGCTGGCAGCGGCTCGCACCAAATGGAATTTTTTGCCCTTCACACCCGGCCTGGTCGGCGGCCATTGCATCGGCGTCGATCCCTATTATCTGACGCATAAAGCCGAAGCCTTGGGCTATATCCCGCAAGTGATTTTGAGCGGTCGCCGCATCAATGACAATGTGGGCTCCTTTGTCGCCCAGGAAGTCATTCGCTTATTGCTTCAAGGCGGTTGCGCCCGTTTCGACGGAGGCAAGCCGCGAGTCACCATCCTTGGGCTCACTTTTAAAGAAAATGTGAGTGATTTGCGTAATTCCAAGGTCGTGGACATCATTTCGGAATTGAAACGCTATGGAGTCGAAGTGCAAGTCACCGATCCGATGGCATATCCCGAAGAAGCCGAGCACGAATACGGCATCCAATTGATGCCCATGGAAGAATTGCGGCCCGCGGCCGGTGTCATCGTGGCCGTATCCCACCAGGCCTATAAGCAAGGTGGATGGGATTTGGTGCGCAAGCGCCTCAAGGACGGCCAAGGCGTGGTAGCGGATTTGAAGCATGTCCTGCCTCGGGATCAAAAACCCGCTGGCGTCGAATTATGGCGGCTGTGAATCACCCGATTCCCAGCCTATGCCCTAATCACAAGACGGCATCCCGACTTTCGAAAATCAGGGACTTACAAGAAACTGCAAATGTATTCGGCGATGCCGCTATCGACGGCGATGTCGAAATGGGCATTGCCCGGCACGTCGAAATGGGTTCCAGCGGCAAAAGATTTGAATTCGACTTCGCCTTTGAGGCGCGCGCGGCATGTGCCAGCGATGATTTCCATGCGTTCGGGCGCCCCGGTATTGAATTTGAATTCGCCGGGATAAATGAGCCCCAAGGTCTTTTTACTGCCATCGGCGAATTGCACGGTATGACTCACCACCTTGCCATCGAAATAAATATTGGCCTTGGGTGTTACGGTGACATTGCTGAATGCTGTCGACATAGGATCTCCTGCTTAAAACCGGGCTGCCAAGGTAGCAAGGCCTCCTTGACATGACCCTTCCAGCCATCTCAAATTCTTAACATTACCGACCATGCTTGCTACTTCTCCAGCCAATGTGCTTGTCACCGGCGCCGCCGGTTTTATCGGTTTCCATTTGAGCCAATTGCTTCTGGCTCGCGGACATCGCGTCGTCGGCCTGGACAATCTCAACAGCTATTATGACCCAAAATTGAAAGAAGCCCGGCTCGGCTTGCTCAATCAGGACGGGCGCTTTTCCTTCGTGAAAGGCGACTTGGCTGATAACGACTTGGTCACCCGAACCTTTACTGAATACAAGCCAGACGGTGTCGTCAACTTGGCGGCGCAAGCGGGCGTGCGCTATAGCATTGAGAATCCGCGCGCCTATATCGACAGCAATATCGTGGGCTTTACCAATATTCTGGAAGCCTGCCGCCATCACGGCGTGAAGCATCTCACCTATGCCTCCACTAGTTCGGTTTATGGCGGCAATTTGCACATGCCTTTCTCGGTGCATGAAGGGGCGAATCATCCCTTGTCAATTTATGCCGCCACGAAAAAAGCCAATGAAATGATGGCCCACAGCTATAGCCACCTTTTCGGCCTACCCACCACCGGCCTGCGCTTTTTCACGGTCTATGGCCCCTGGGGCCGCCCCGACATGGCTTTGTTCTTGTTCACCAAAAACATGCTTGCCCGCAAGCCCATCAATGTTTTTAATCACGGCCATCACAAGCGCGATTTCACCTATGTCGGCGACATCGTCGAGGGCGTGTATCGCACCCTTTTTAATGTCGCCACGGCCAATGAACAATGGGATGGCATGAATCCGGATCCCGCTACGAGCAAGGCACCCTATCGCCTATACAATATCGGCAATAATCAGCCCGTGGAATTGCTCGACTATATCCACGCTTTGGAGCTGAAGCTCGGTGTCAAAGCCGAAATGAATATGCTGCCCTTGCAACCTGGCGACGTGCCCGATACCATGGCCGACGTTTCCGATTTGGAAAAGGATGTCGGCTTTAAGCCCGCCACCCCGGTGACCGAAGGCGTGGCGCGCTTCGTCGATTGGTATCGCGAGTATTATAAGGTGTAGCGGGCGAACAGGAAGGCGCAAAGCGCCGACCGCCTTCGCGCGCCCCCAGGGAAACACCAATTCCGGGGAGTAACCTACGCGCTACAGGGAAGGCGCCCCTTGGGGCAGAGGGGGAAGGGAAAGACCCCGCAGGCGCAATTCGGCTCCAGGGAAATGCTCCTGGCGTGAATAAGGCGGGAAAGGTGAACCCGCGCGCCGAGTCCCCTGGGGATGGCGAGCGAAAGGCGGTCACCGCAAACGGACGGGCGAGTTCCGCCTCGACACTTGTGGAGAGGCGGCTGTCCGAGTCCCGCCCGGATTGCGGTGACATCAGACTTTCGCGTCAAAGCGCCGAGGAGGCTCGACCGAGGGGGAAACTTACCCCGCGTACAACTCGTTCACCTTGTCCCAATTCACCACATTCCACCAGGAATCGACCCAGTCGGCGCGGCGGTTTTGGAATTTCAAGTAATAGGCGTGTTCCCAAACGTCGACAACCAGCACGGGTTTGAGGCCGGTGGAGATTGGGCATTCTTGATTGCCCCAGTTTTGGATTTCGAGTGCGCCGCTTTTGTTCACGAGCAGGAAGGTCCAGCCCGACCCGAACATGGCGAGAGCGCTTTCCTTGAACTTGGCTTTGAAAGCATCGAAGCTACCGAAGGAGGCGGTGATGGCTTCGCCGATTTTGCCGGTGGGAGCGCCACCTTTTTTCGGGCCCATGACGGCCCAGAACAAATTGTGATTCCAAATGCCGCCGCCTTGGTTGATCACCTTGCGGCGAATTCCTTCGGGCACGGCACTGAGATCGCTGAGCAAAGCGTCGAGACTTTTGGCTTGCAAATCAGGATGGCCTTCGAGGGCGGCATTTAGGTTGTTGACATAGGTCTGATGATGTTTGCCGTGATGGATTTCCAGCGTGGCTTTGTCGTAATGGGGTTCGAGCGCATCATGCGCATAAGGCAGGGGGGCGAGAGTGTGAGCCATGGTTATTCTCCGGTAGGGGTGGGATGAAATGGGAATCAAGGCTTCAAGGTAGACAGGACTGGCACTTTGTCACAAATGACTTCGAGGAAACCGCATCGTAAAATGGGTCAAGCGGTTTTTCGACCCCTGGGGACTTCGCGATCCGGATTTGACGGTGCTGCGACCGCTTTCCGAGACGGAATTGGGCTTGGCCCTTGCCGAGCCTTACTCTCCACGGGGTTTGGGTTTTAGAGCGGCGGCGATGCAGGCCAGGCCAGCGGCAGGCCATCGCCCGGTTTCCACCGCGGGGTTAAGTCCTTGGCTGGAATTCCATGCTGATTCCGGATGGCTCACGTCCTCTAGCGGCGTCGGTTGCCCTGATTTGATGCGCTTTCTCTTGCCCTTAGGATTTTGCTTGCCCGTCTTGCCGGAGAACCCAGGAATGAGCCGGGGTAGTGCCATTGCCTCCAATTCACGAGGGCGAAATCATGACCGCTTGGGTGGCTTTGAAAACTTCGTGGGTGAGGCTTGGTCTACGTGTCTGACACAGACGGGTGTGAAACGACGGCGGCTTTGCGATTGGCCTCCGGACGGAAGGATCCGATATCGTGGGTCTTGCATTCCCCATTCAGTCACCCGGTCGTGAGGAGATGGGCATCGAGGCCTGCCTGCGTTTTGTTTCCGGGCGTCGCCTCGACGCTTTGGACGATTTGATTCTGCTTTTTGGCGGCCGCGTCGAGCTTAGCCAAGACTCCCGCCTCTCCCCCGATCGCTTCCGGGCCATGCACCCAAAATGGAAAGCCTTCATGCTAGGAGTAAGCGAGGTGAACCCACAGGGACATTGCCGCACCGCATTATCCACTCGCCTAAATCTCTGGTAAGAACTGCGCTATGGGTCCCGGGGGAGTTTTAAAACCAGCTTGAGTCACTGCAATTAGCTTTTCCATCTTCCATGCCTACATCACGCAAACAATTGAGCCGCTTGCTTTGGCTGTCCTTCGCCGCCTTCATTATATACGGCACCACCATACCCTTTTCCTTCAATCTCAGCCCCGATCATATTGCCGCTCGTTTGCATCGCATCAATTGGTATCCCCTTTTGCCGGGCTATTCGAATTCGCTTTTCGACGATGTGCAAAACGTTTTGCTTTTCCTTCCTTTCGGTTTTCTCGGATGGACGGCCATACGCGATAAAAACCGGCGCTGGAAAGCCCTAGCCATTGTCGGAATGGGCAGCGCCTTAAGTCTTTTTGTGGAAGCGGTGCAAGTACTTTCCGACACCCGTACGCCAGCCTTCACCGACTTGGTCTTCAATACCCTGGGCACGGCTTTGGGTGTGCTGGGGGCTATGGTTTTACGCCGTGCGGTCCATGGGTTTGCCCACCATGCCGAGGTGAAAGCTTTCGGGGCCAGCGAAGCGGCTTATCCCGCCTTAGCCTTCGCCGCTTTGGTTTTCGTGGGCGAGCTCGCGCCCTTTGATTTCACTCTCGATTTCGGCCAATTCAAAAGCAAGATTCATGGCCTACTGGCTCATCCTTTCGCTTTGGATTTGCCCTCCGACGATTTGATTTTTCTCGGCCGACAAATTTTGTTGGCCATGTTTTTAGGGCGCTTATTGAAACAGCGTGACATCGGTCATGCCGCTGTTCGCATATTTTTAGCAGGGATAGTCGCCTCGGGTTTCGGAATCGGCCTTGAGCTTTGCCAAATGATTGTCTCCTCGCGCGGACCGGCCTTTCAGGATTGCTTAGTCTTGGTCCTCGGCTCATGGATAGGTGCCGTGCTAGTTCCCGTGCAAGGCTGGCGCCGCTACCCCCTTTTCGGTGCCTTATTGGTCTATGTATGCGTGGCGGCTTCGGCGGCGCTTAAGGAATTGCATCCCTTTCATTTCGGACCGTGGCAGGCCGATATCAATTTGATGCCTTTCCTGGCGGAATACGCGCAAACCTCTTTTCTGGCCCTGGCGCGCTTTATCGAAGATGCCTTAGTGTGGGCCCCTTTGGGATTTTGCTGGGCCTATTTGCTGCCCGGCCAAGCCCTGACTTGGGCTTTAGCGATTGGGGCGGCCATGGCCACCGGCGTCTTACTGGAAATCTCGCAGGGCTTTATCCCGGGACGTTATCCCGACATCACCGATGTGCTGAGCGCGGGCATGGGCGCCTTGATTGGCTATGGCCTGCTTTCGCATGGACGCAAGGCCTTTCAGGGTTATCTATCCGAGGAAGAGTGAAGCGGAAACCGCCCTAGACTTCTCAACCCAGCATCCGAAAAAGAGCTATTAAGATGAAAAGAATATTCGCTTTGCTTAGCTCACTTGGATGTGCGATTTTTTCCGGTTGTCAGGTTTCTGAAAATACTGGTGCGTCGGCCAACAATCTCTGGGTCTTGAAGTCATCGCCGCCGAAATTAAGGTATCCCACACAATTGTTCATGATCCATGTGGATTCCGACAGCCTTCGCTTTTTTGGCTTGGTGGAAAACCAGGATTTAAGGGTCAGGGTTTGTTATGTGCCGCATCTCGCTATGGCAATGAATAGGGT
Organism: Fibrobacterota bacterium; assembly: GCA_043753995.1. Lineage (GTDB taxonomy): Bacteria > Fibrobacterota > Fibrobacteria > UBA11236 > UBA11236 > JAYUVP01. Next base: position 967 of record JAYUVP010000323.1, on the reverse strand, counting down.
TCATGATTCCATTTACTTACAGAATATCAATGACTCTATTTGGCGAGGCCCCAGCCTTTTTTATAATAATCCCGCCGGAGATCTAATCGGTACCCGCAGCCATATTAAAGCGGACTCCGGTGACTGGGTTTTCAGCAAGACCAGCAATTTTACAAATTGCAACACTATCCGTGATCAGGATTTCAAATTGGTCATAGTGAAGGCTTCGACCGAGGAGGAATTGTACGCTTCAGGTGAATTTGGGCTGCAACTGCACTACGAAATCAATGGGACAGGGTATAGTTATACTCGCTATATCATCGACATCGAACACGGGTCTTTAGTCTCGGGAAACTATACAGGCAAATATGGTATGGTTTCGGCCTATGATTCCCTGAAAAGCAGGGGAGACATTGCCTTAACGGTTCCGCTGAAAAACCTGATGGATACGACCGCGACCCAAATTTACGTTCGCATCATCATGGGTGGAAGGACCGAGGACGACGAAAAAGGGACCACTGGAATTTTTACCAAAGAAATCATTTACAACGTCAGAAAAAGGTTATGACTTCCTACCCAACCGACATCCTCATCACCGGTGGCGGCATCGTAGGTCTTGCAACAGCTTATAGCCTCCTGAAAAAAAATCCCGGTCTCAAACTTTTGCTGCTGGAAAAAGAAGCGGCTCTGGCCCAGCACCAAACCGGACGCAATAGCGGCGTCATTCACTCGGGCATTTATTATAAGCCCGGCAGTGCTAAAGCACGTCTATGCCGTGAGGGCTATCAGCAGCTCGTAGACTTCGCCCGCGAGCAAGGTGTGCCCCATGAAATTTGTGGAAAGGTCATTGTCGCCACGGCTGAAAGTGAATTGCCCCGCCTCGACGCCTTGGCAGCCAAGGCTCAAGCCAACGCCTTGGTGGGCGTGACGCGCCTCGATGCAAAAGGCCTACGCGAAATCGAGCCGGAGTCGGCGGGCATCGCAGCCC
>JAYUVP010000322.1:0-60259 GCA_043753995.1 Fibrobacterota bacterium | reverse complement strand
TTATTCTTGGCCGCCACGGCCGCCGCTTCGCGCAAAAAGGCCGCCTCGTCGCCCATCCCCTGCAAGTCCAGGCCGCCGCGCAGGCGAATGGCCTCGGGCACGGTGCGCTCGATGAGGGCATCGAGGCTCGGCAGTCCCAAGGCCGCCAGCATTTCCTGGATTTCGCCTTCTCCGGGGCCGAAATGGCGGGCAGGGAAGGTGGCGGGAGCGTCAATGGGGGAGGGGTGAAAGACGGTCATGGGCCTATCCTTGGGCATAAAAGAGGGAGCAGGCGCAAGGTAGCTTTCATGGGCCTTTTAGCTACTTTGGACAATTCTGCTGAGGACATTTCGAGGATTACTATGAGTGTTAAAATCGCCATCATGGGTGCGACCGGTGCGGTCGGTACCGAATTGCTCGCCATCCTGGCCGAGCGCCGCTTTCCCATCGCTGATCTCAAGCTTTTGGCTTCGAAAAAATCGGCGGGTAAAACCCTGCGATTTCAAAACACCGATTTGGTCGTCGAAGAATTGACCCATGACAGCTTTAAAGGCGTGGATTTGGTTTTGGCTTCGGCGGGTGGAAAAATCTCCAAGGAATTCGCGCCTTCGGCAGTGAAGGCCGGCGCCGTGGTGGTGGACAATACCTCTTATTTTCGCATGCATCCCGACGTGCCTCTGGTGATACCGGAAATCAATCCCGAGGACATTGCCAAGCACCAGGGCATTATCGCCAATCCCAATTGCAGCACCATCATCATGGCCTTGCCGCTTTTTCCTTTGCATAAGAAATACGGCGTGAAGCGCGTGGTGGTTTGCACGTATCAGGCCGCCAGTGGCGCCGGAGCCGTCGCCATGGATGAACTCGCAGGGGAAACTCGCGCCTATCTCGATGGCCAGCCCTTCAATCGTACCGTGATCCCGCATCCCTATGCCTTCAATGTCTTTCCTCACAATTCTCCCATGACCGACAATGGCTATTGCGAGGAAGAATTGAAAATGGTGAAGGAGACTCGCAAGATTTTCCACGACGATTCGATACGCGTGCATGCCACCTGCGTGCGCGTGCCCGTGCTGCGCGCGCATAGCGAAGCCGTCAATGTGGAATTCGAACGCGATCCTTCGCTCGAAGAGGCCTATGCCTTGCTGCGCCAGGCCCCGGGTGTTGAAATCCTCGAAGACCGCGCCAATAATCGCTGGCCCATGCCCCTGGACGCTTCGGGCAAGGACCCTGCCTTGGTCGGTCGCTTGCGCAAAGACATTTCCCAGCCGAATACCTTGGACTTCTGGGTAGTGGGCGATCAAATCCGCAAAGGCGCGGCGCTCAATGCGGTGCAAATCGCAGAAAAGCTCTTCGCTTAATCGGTCCCTAGCTTTTGGCCGTGCGCGGGTGATTGCGCAAGTAGATGTCGACCACGGCGCGTAAATCGTCGGGTCGCACCGGCTTGCTCAGATAATCGTCCATGCCGGCTTGCAGGCATAGCTCTTTGTCTCCCTGCATGGCATTGGCCGTCATGGCGACGATGGGCAGGCGATGTCCAGAAGGGAAGCGCTTGTCTCGCTTTTCCATTTCGCGCAAGCCCCGCGTGGCTTCATAGCCGTCGCATTCGGGCATTTGTACATCCATGAATACCGCGTCGAAAACGTGTTCCTTGACCAGGGCCAAGGCCTCTAGGCCATTGTTGGCAATCAGCACTTCGCAGCCCAGCTTTTCGAGCATGCGTTGGGCAACCTTTTGATTGACGCGATTGTCTTCCGCCAATAAGACCTTCCACGTCGGCCCTTTGTCCTGGCCTGGCATCGTAGTCGGGCCCGGTACGGGAGGTTCGGGGTTTAGCTTGGCCTGGGTGGCTATGGGCTCGATTTCCAGCAGGGATTGCAGGGTTTTGTCGAGTAAATCCGGTTCAATGGGGCTTACCAAATAAGCATCGGCTCCGGCAGCGCGCAGCAAACCACTTTCGCCTTTATGGGTGGCAGCGAAAACCAATAGGCACATATTCGGGCCGCCGGCTTGGCGCAAGGCGGCCAGCTTGGAAACCGGCTCGGAGCTACCATGCCTACCCACTAGGATGACAAATCGGAAGGGCATCGCCTTGGCCAGACCCTGGCGTAAATGTTCTAGCGCCTCGCCTTCTTCGCGGACCAGGATACAGGCGAGACTACGGGCCTGCAATTCCCGCAAAGTGACGGCACCGCCCACGGCATGGCTATCCCAAATCAAGGTGGGAATTTCGGGCAAGGCCAAGGCTACCGTGGGTGTTTCATCTTCACACTGCAAAGGCAAGTTCACGCTAAAGGTCGCACCTTGACCCACCTGGCTGCGCACTTCAATCTCGCCGTCCATGAGGCCGACCAGGCGCTTGCAAATGGCAAGGCCAAGACCCGTGCCGCCAAATCGGCGCGTGGTGCTGGTATCCGCTTGGGTGAAGGGTTGGAATAATTGGCTGATCTTTTCTGAATCGATGCCGATGCCGCTGTCCTCGACGTCCAGGACGATTCGGCGCATGCTATCGGTTTGGACCGGGCAGGAGACGCTGAGTCGCACATGGCCTTCATGGGTGAATTTCAGGGCATTGCCGCAGAGATTGACAAGAATTTGGCGAATCCGAACGGCATCTCCCAAAAACCGGCGGGGCAATTTGGGATCGATATCTAGAATCAACTCGATTTTTTTCTCGGCGAAACGCGAAGAGAAGAGGCTGCAAATTTCCTGGCAAAGACCATGCAAGTCAAATGAAATGGGGACAATATTCAGCTTGCCGGCTTCGACCTTGGAAAAGTCGAGAATATCATTCACGATGTCGAGCAGTCCTTCGCCTGAAGTTTGCGCGGCGCGCAAATACTCGGCCTGCTCTTCGTTCATCGGTGTTTCCTGCAGCAGGGAAACCATGCCTAAAACCCCATTCATGGGGGTGCGTATTTCATGACTCATGGTGGCGAGAAATTCGCTCTTGGCTCGGCTGGCCGCCAGGGCAGCGTCTTTAGCATCACGCAACTCCACATTGGTGAGTTGCAAGTCACGGGTGCGTTCGTCGATCAACAATTCGGTATGAGCGACTCGACCCGTGATGACCAATAGAAAGCCGCTCAGAAGGCTGGTGAAAAGCAGGCCCAGCGCCAGCAGGGTCCAGGCCGTCCAGGCGCGTTGTCCGCCTAAAAACTCCGAGGTGCTGGCAAAGCTCAATTGCCAGGAACGGCCGCCGGCATTCAGGATGACGGCATGGCGTATGGCAGGATTTTTTTCTTCGTGGGCAAAGCCACCGGGAATGCGGCCATCGCGGCCAGGCAAGTTCGAACTAAAGAGAAGCCGGGAATCATCGTGTATGGCGGTGTCCGTAATAAACAGGGAAAGGCCCTTGGTTTGCCCGCCAGCACAGGCTTTGTCGAGCAAATCGGGAAGGCGAAAGGCGATGACAAGCAGGCCCCAGACTTTGTCGCGCTCTTCCTGGGTCCACTTTCGGCCAACGCCTTCGGCTGAGCCTATGCCGCGAAAAATGGGTCGAAAAGCATAGTGACCGCCGGGCCTTTGCAATTGAGCTTCCAGGGCGGTATTGTGCGCCGAATCAAGCTGTTGGCCTGCCGCACGGGAGAAATACAAGCGTGACGTCACGCCAGTGTTACCTGTCGCCATGGCATATTGGATGGCCTCGCGCCGAACCGGTTCATGCGTCAAGGTCATGCCTACGGCATAGGCGAGTTTGTCAGGCATCACGAATAAAAGCGGATATTGCTCGGACCGGGCCTCGGGAGGCACCGATTTCCCGTCTCCATCCAGATCGTGTATGTCCCAAGCATTCAGCCCCAGGACCTGGGCTTGCTTCAGCCAAGCGGCTTGATTTTCAGGCGTGATGCGCGGTGCAAAGCCCACGCCCACCACCCCTAGCACCCGGGAAATAAGACCCATGCCCGCAATCTTGAAGCCGGGGCCACCCATGTCGGGGTGTCCGCCGAAATTGTCTTCCAGACCTTGCAGGTTTTCTAAAACCAGGCGCAACTCTCGATCTATGGCATTGCTCAAGGCTATGCTGCGGCGCTGAAACTCCATTTCGACCTTGCGCTGTTCCCAGCGGCTGGTCCAGGCGAAACAATATCCCACCACCGCCAATGAGACCAGTACGGGAACACCCACATTGAGCAGGCGAGGGCGCCAAAGCCAGCGCGGCGAGCTGAAGAGCATCCACATCGCCGGAGCCGCCAAGACAATGCCCAAGGTGTCACCTGCCCACCAGGATAACCAGGCAAAGCCTTTCAGCCCCGGAGCGATGAAATTCCATTGGGTCATCCAAAAAACGCACCAACTTGAACTCACCACGCAAAGCAAGGGCACCCAAATCAAGGTGAAACGCAAAACGCTCGACAAGGTGTCGAGAGGCAAGGCCGCCCGGCCCCAACGTCGTAGCCATAAGGCTCCAGCGGAAGCCTGAACAATGGGCCCCAGGGCGATGATGGCCTGCTGAAAAATCAGGGTGGGCGAGAACGAATTGCCGAAATGCAAAACGGCCCAAAGTTCAACGGTGAAAGCCCCCAGCCATAATCCAGGCAAGGTGCAAAAGCCCCACATTTGCGCCGAGGCCAAGGCCAATCCCGCCGCTGGCCAAAAGGAGGCTGAATAGACCGGTGCGGTGGTCAGGGATAGAGAGAGAGAGCCCAAGGTGAAATAGGCTAAGGCCAGGGCAAGATTAATGCCCAATAAGGCCAGCCTGGACGGAGGAAGCTTTTTCTCCCCGGAACACAGGGAGACTAGGGTAGATGAGACGGAGGATATTTTCATGCCAAAGCCGGTTGTCGCAATCGGCTCTTCATCCTACCACTACTTCACTTCGGTGTCTCGTTGATGAACTGCAATTCGGCGGATTTACGAATGATTTTGGGCTTAATCTCAATGATAAGATTGGTTTTTGTCTTGACCTTGACTTTATGGGTGAATAGCGCTCCCAGCACGGGCAATTGGCCCAATATGGGAACCCGGCTTTCCACACTTGTCTCTTCCTCGGAAATCAGACCAGCCAGAAAAATGGTTTGGCCGTCGGAAACCCGCACCGTGGTTTTGGTCGTGCGTACCTTAACCAAGGGCAAGTCGGAATTGGGACCTTTAAAGCCGGCAATCGAGCTGACTTCGGGCTCCAGGGTCAAACTGATTTCACCATCGTCATTCACATGCGGAAGCATTTTCATTTTCACGCCGACTTCTTCTTTTTGCACTTGCAAATTGGGGCCAGTAGTCGAGGCCGAACTATTAAAACTCTGTACCACATAGGGGATTTTTTGGCCGATGAGCAGGCTGGCTTCGCGATTATTGGTGGTAGTCAATTTGCTATTCATCAAGACGCGGGCATCGCCATTCTGAATTAAAAGGTCGAGGGCCAAGGGTACCGAAATCGGAAGCCGCTTGCCGCCTTGCAATTGCCAGCCATTCACGGCAGGCACTTCCGGAAAAAGCAAACCCGTGGAGAGAGGGGAGAGGTTGCCCCATTCAATGCCATAGCGATTATTGTCATCGAGAGCCACTTCGAGAATGCGGGTTTCGAGTAGCACCTGGGTATGCGGATGATCGACGGCTTTTACAATGCGGGTGATTTCATTGATGACGCGGGGGCTGGCATAGGCCACCAAGCGATTCCCGCCTCTATCCACCTTGACGCTCTTGGTCAAGTCCCCGAGCATTTGCACCACTTCATCGGCATCGGCATAATTGAGGGCAATCACATAGCCGGATTGACCGACCTCATCCTTGAGCTTGGCGCCATCGCCAATCAGCACCGAATTGCCAATGATTTCATAGCCCAAACCCGCAGCCCGCACAATCAAATCGATGGCTTCCGCCACCGGGGTTTTGTTCAGGATGATGGAAATGCGGGCCTTTTGCACGCCTTCGCTGGCCACGAAATTCATGCCTGAGCGGTCAGCCAAAACCTTAAGCACCTCGGAAAGGCTGGCATCGGCGGCATTGAGCGAAATGGTTGTCTTCAGTGAGGGATTCAAATCTCCCGTCAAAATCGGCGAAGCCTCGGCCGCGTCCACCTTAGGCGCAATCGTCCCCAAGGACATGGCCAGGGCGCCGAAGAAAGCATAATAGCGCCAGGAAAAGGCGCTTCGCTGAGTTTTCAGGCTTGAGGGCAGGCTGGGGGGCATGGATAGGCAGTCGGCTCGGAACATACTAGGCCAAACTAGCTAAGCAAGCGCTATTTCGTCCCGGGTATGCGTTCGCCATTGAGGTTATAGGTCATGCTGCCCGCATCATTGCCCAGGACGATTTCCCGGGAGGAGATGCGCAGGACCTTGCGGCCAGACACCATATCGCCCACATCGACCGACATAGACCTTTCACCATCCATGACAATAGCCGTGTAGCGGCCATAATCATCGGCAATGAGGGCCGTCAGGCGAAAGGGGTCATTCACGGCTACCGGAGCAGGTAGGGAAGCCTGGTTGGCCGGACCTGCGGTTCGAGGGGTGCTAGCGACGCGTTTTACGGGAGCAATAGGCACATATTGAGCGACTTCGCGTTGCCTGCCCGTCATGGGGTCTTTACCACCCGGATAGGAAAAGCTGGCGCGGGTGGCGAGCACGTCTTCGAGATGATTCACCAAGTCGATGAATTTCTGATCATAGCCTTCGGTGACCACCAAGGACTGGCGGACGGTCTTTTGAAAGAACTGGTGAATTTGGGTCATGCGTATGAGTAAAACCAAGGCCAAAATCGCAGCCATCAAGGCCGAACCCAAGGCGGATGTGAACTTCATTTCAGCACCTGAAAGGTGTTCAAATGCAATTTAAGGCTCAAAGCGCGATGACTTGAAGTCGGTGAGGCCCCATCCTTGGCGCTGGCGGTGGAAAGGTCGAAGCGGGTCAAGGCTATAATTCGACGATTGTTTTCGAGCTTGGAGCAGAATTCGCCGAAGCTGAAAAAATCGCCTTCCATATCAACGTCATAGCCATAGGTGACAATGCGGCCCTTGGTTTGCTTGGTCTGGGGCTGGATGCGCAGTAATTTCATTTTCAAATCGCGAGAGCATTCGGTGAGAAAAGTATAAAGCCCCAAATCGACGCCCACCGTGTCTTTCCGGCCCGGAAAGGTCATGTTTTGAAAGACCATGTCACGCACGTGATTGAGATTTTCGGAAATGATTTTCGCGGTCGCCAATTGATTCGAGGTCACAATACGTTCGCGCTCAAGAGCTTGAAAATTGTTTTCGAATTTTGACAAATAAAGAGCATCGGCAATTAAAAAACCAGCGAGCACAACTGAAAGCAAGATAAGGATAAGGCGGGATGTCTTCATCGGGGTTTCTTTGTCGCGTTTTCGGCTGTGAATTCGAAGGACAAGCGACCTTCGTCTTCATTACGAGTGGCCGAAGCCAAGCGTATGTTCGAGAACTGCTTTTTGAAGGTGCTATCCTGGCCCAAGTCTAAGAGATAGCGCTGCAATTCAACCAATTCATCCTGTGAAGAGTTGGTATTGGCAAATCCCGACACCCTTAAATCTGTGCCTTGAAAACTGATGGCTTTGAGCCAATAGCCCTCTGGCAAATGTTGGCCCAGGGCCGCAAGTTGGCGGCTCCAAAAAATGCTGGACAATTGCAATTGGCTCAGAGTTTCCACATCGTTTTTGTCTATGGTTTCCCGCGAAGCGGTATGCTTAGTGAACTCGGCCTTGAGGCGCTGTAAATTCTCGTTTTCAACCTTCAATACATTTTGCATGGACCAAATATTGACGGCCGAGTACAAAATGGCCATCAATAAAAGCACCGCGCTTCCGGTCGCCAAAATGCGAGTCAGCCGTTCTCTTTGTTCGTCCTTTTTCTCTTCCATCCGCAAGGTGCGGATGAGATTGGTGGTATAGCGAACCGTGCCGGGAGCCTTCATGTGTCCTCCCGTAGCGCCAGGGCGAGACTCAAAGCAAATTTATGTGCCTCTGCCGGTGCCGAATAGCCGAAGCGAGTCAATAAGTCCGAATCCACGGGGCGTAGGCCAGTAGCCTTTTGCACCAATTCAGGTAGGCCCGGCTCTTGGGCGCAGTCTCCCAAAACCATGACGGTTCCGAATCCAGGTACCGTAAAAGTCTTTTCGTAATAGGCCAGAGTGCGCGATATTTCTTCGCCTAAAATTTGCAGTCGACGGTCTTTTTCCTTGGGCGTGAGCTGCTCCGTGCTCCCATAAACTTCTTCGGAAGCGAAATAAATGCTGCGATTGAAGTGGGGTGTGGTCTCTCCGTCTATGGTGACCGTGCAAACTTGGGGCCCGAAATGCAATCCTACATGGGCCGCTTCGCTTTTGCTATTGCCCACCTGGGCCCAAACCGTATTGGCGACTGTAATTGGCAAAACCTCAATTATGCCGATGCGAAAACCAACCCTTTCCATCATGGCGATTTGCTTTTGTACCAAATTATTGTGGGCAGCAATGACCAATAAATTGGCGTATTCCTGCTTTTCATCAGGCTCGCGCAATACCTGATAATCTAAGGAAGCTCCGCTAGCCTCGAAATGCAGAGTTTTCCGTACTTCCAGCTTCAAGGCCGGTATCATTTCCGCCGTCGGCAGGGCGCGAAAAAGCATTTCTCCCGCCCAAACCTGTTTGCCCGCCACCGTAGTCACCACATGCTCGCGCGACCCAATGGAAAGGCGCGATTTCACCTTGCGCAGTCCGTCAATTAAGTCGGCGTCTACGCTAAAGCTGCCCCGCTCTTCGCAGAGTGAGTCAATCTTATAGCCATTGGCCCCAGCATGGTTCACCCGCACCGCCCTTATGGCATAGCTGTCGAATTCCAAGCCGATGACGCTTTGAGGCTTACCCTCGCGTTTAGTTTTTGCCTTGGGGGCTTTCAATTGCATTTTCCTCTTTGGGCAAAACTAATAAGAGACGTGGGGGTTACCTCGTGGAAGTTAAGCAGTTGTAAATGAAGATATTGGTGTCTTTGACGAAAAGGCTGCACTGTATGGTTGGAAATAATCCGGCAGCGTCACCCAGAGATGGGCGAGTCTGGCTGATCAATTTTCCATACCTGTGCTGGTTCGGGGCGCGATTGCTGTCGTTTCTATAAAAGTCAACCCTTACCGAAACCCCATTTAAAACATTATTAAAATCCGGAGTGCCCAGAATGTCGGGAATGGTATCATAAAAATCTGGGATCTCATAGGTTGGGATCGACGCCAGGGTCCGTAGCCATTCCGCTGAAAGCCTTATTCCCGCCTCCGCAGCCAAGGTGCGATGGGATTCAGCCTCGGCATCAGTCACCGATTGAGAACCATGCCCGGCGAGTAGGAGAACAGCGGCACCCATAATTGTTACGGCAAGCCCCAGCATTAGCACGCCGACGAGCACGGAGCCGACTTCTCTATGTGTCTTTTTCCTTTGCATCCTATGCCTAATTATAAAGACCCAAAAAAACCGCGAGTGAGAATAGGGGCCATCCAAACTGATTCTGCTGTAGCACTATCAAATTTCACGGACTGAAAATTGATGGTTAACTCTCCGCTTTCGTGCCGAAACACAAATGGTATAGGATTGGTTACGAAAACTTTATGGCCGCTGATCAACAGGGGCGGCCAACTAGTATAGGTCAAAAGGTCATTCCAAGTTGTCGGAGTTGGGGCTTTTACAAGCTCGCCTGAAACATTGACACCATACCCTATCCAATTCGGTGGGTAGGTGCCGCGGAGGCATTCCGGTCGCTCTGAATTCGTGAATACGGCAAAGCTGGATGAAACGACGCCAATACTTCCGGGTATTCTGCAACTAATAAGGGAGTCAGGCGGGATAACCCATCGTTTGGAATGGACCTCGCTTTTTATCTCAGCGGCCAGGTTAGCGGTGATTTGTTGCGAACGCAATTCCTGAGTCGATTGGGAGAGCGCCGCCTGGTGACTGCGAAAAATCACAAAAGCCATGAGAGTAAGCAAGGCCGAAAGGCTGCCGATAAAGACAACCTCCACCAAGGTCATGCCCCTATGGCCGAGCCTGTTAATGCGGGTAATTGATAACATGGCGAGTAATATAGGCTGTTTCCGTTATGGATTCGTCCCTCCAAGTGATACGCGCAACCACCATTTTAAATGTGATAGGCAAACCTTGCACTCGCCAAGTTGTAAATTCAGTCATATCTGCATACATTGAGCCAGCAATAGTATCGTGTCGGGTTATTAATTGACATGCTATGGTGTCGATATTTCTCACATTGGACCAATCTGTAGAACTTGAGCTGATAGGATGATATCTTCCGCTCTGAGAGACCTCAGTAAGTAAATCCAAGGCTTGCCGACGTAGATTGGTGCTTTCATCAAGATTAGCTTGGCTGCGAATCATGCTCGTCACAGCGATAACAACTAGGCCTAGTATTACACCCGAAACCAACAATTCAACCAAGGAATATCCGCGCTGGCTTGCCCGATTCCGTTTGAGAAATAGGTTATGGATATTTGACAGGATCTGATGCATAGTGGTGGTTGGGGTCGGTTACATCGGTTACCGTAACGGTAGTGTCAGTAGTATTGACTGAAATGTTGTAATTCGAAGGTACGGGCAAAAAAAGCCCAGCTTTGATTTTCGCTGCTTTCGCCGCTCCATCTAATACATCAGGCAATTGACCCCGCCGGTAAAGCGCATTCGCATTGACGGCCGCCGTTTGGGCCAGGGTATTCACCGCTTGAATGCGCTGATTATTCACGTAGCCGGTATACATCGGAATGGACACCGCCGCAAGAATGGCAATGATGGCTGAAACTATGAGGGCTTCAACCAAGGTAAAGCCTTTTTGCTGGGGAAGCTTCCTCGGTCGATTCGGAAAGCCAAGTGGCATTTGCATGGCTCTAAAAGTAACTGGTCTATCTGTTTAGAGGTTGGGAAGGGCGGGGCATATCCTGAATTTCAATAAAAACTCACCTTCCAAGCAAAATTGGGGGAGGGGGCTCTAGGCGGGCTTCCAGGGTCTGGGCATTAGAGTCTATGGGCCGCTCCCTTTTCAAGCTATTTCTTGATTTTTCATGAATCAGTGGTTACTCTCTAAAAATGAAGCCGGTCAAGTTTGCGTCCCAGGTGGATGCTAAAGTTTTGCGCGACTTGCGAGCCTATGCTCAAGAATGCGATCGCAGTATTTCCAGCGTAGTGAGTGAGGCTTTAGCGGAATATCTGGCTAAAGCGCGTGTGCGTCCCGCTTTTAGTCAGGCCATGGAGGACGTATTAGATCAACATGCTGAATTGTTGGGTCGCCTCGCCAAGTGAAGTTGACCCATTTTCCTACCCTCGAAGAATGTCTTCAGTTACATGGAGCTTTGCTTAAGCGCTTCGGGGGACAAGGCGGTATTCGGGATATGGGCTTATTGGAAAGCGCCTTAGCGCGACCCCGTTCAGGATACTATTCATCGCTTTCAGAACAGGCTGCGGCCATGTTGCAAAGTTTGGCTCTGAACCATTGTTTCATCGATGGAAATAAGCGTGTGGCATTCGCATTAACTGCGATTTTTTTGCGCATGAATGGCTGGAATCTTATCGTGAATGCCGAAGAAGGTGAAAACTTTTTGATTGATCGGGTTATTCAAGGCAAGGCCGGCCTGGAGGAAATTGCGCCTTGGTTGGAAAGCAAGATGAAGGCGTTAAGTTGATTTATTGGTCATGGGTGAAAGGACTTGATGTGACCGAAAAAATGCCAATGGCGAATTGGAGACCTTGGCCGTGGGCAATGTTTTTTTTTCTTTCAATGACGTACTAGGGTATAAAAGTTGTGAAGGCTAGCTTACTACAAGGGTTTTAGCGCGACGGCTCTTCGATTGCGATGAAATGCGAATTTCAACTCTTTGGTTCAGCCGATTTAGAAACGTTGCCCTGAAAATATGGCTTTACCCTGGTTTTTCGGGGGGCTCAGGCGCTCGTTCCGCGCTTCCCAAACGCCCCCCAGGCTCGGCCAGCCTTACCCCGTCGCCCTTGTCGGCCTCGCCTTCCCCCAAATGTAAGGGGTGTCTGGCTGAGCGCGGTGTGCACTTCATTTTTTGACATTCTATATTCCAGATTCTAGAATACAGAATATGCTTAAAGGCCAAGATATTGTACTTCTCATTCTGCTGCGACTTCGACCCAGTCCATTATGGAGCTATCAAAGCCTATCTCACGAGCTTGGTCTTTCCACTTCCCAATGCCATCTAGCGATTCAACGCATTAGGTCAGCAGATTTGCTAAGCCTCGACAAAGCAAATCCATGGCATGTTCCCGAAGCGAATTGCCTTGAATTGATTCTTCATGGAGTCAAGTATTTCTTCCCTCCCGAAATCGGCTCTCAGGCGCGTGGAATCCCTACAGCAGGTTCAGCGCCGTTCATTCAAATGCATTTTGCCTCGAATAAAGCAAATGCCAGTGCCTATGTTTGGCCGGATCCAAATGGCAGTCTATCGGGTAGCAGCCTAAAGCCTATTCATCCTTGCCAAATGCGCTTCGCACCTGGGAAAAAAAAGGCTTCGTCATTCGATACAAAACTGTACGAAGCCATGGCATATATAGACCTTTTGCGGGTTGGGCGTGCCCGTGAACGGGCATGGGCGAGTGAAGAATTAAAGAAGCGATTGCATGGCGACAAATAGCCGAGAAATCGAGACCGTTGCCAAGGCTCTCGGCGATCTCAAAGAGCGCTGTTTTCTCGCTGGCGGAGCGAGTATTCCATTTTACCTAACAGACAAACTCGAAGAGCACCCGCGCGTGACGCTGGATATCGATGTAGTCATCGAGGTTGGAAGCGCCCAAGAATACCGATCCACGGTGGAAACGCAAATGCGGGCCTATGGCTTCATCAACGACATGTCGGAAGGCGCGCCAATATGCCGATGGAAATTGGGTCTGATCACGGTGGACCTCATGCCAGCCGACGCCTCCATCCTCGGGTTCTCGAATAAGTGGTATCGTGCCGGAATGGCCAGTTTGATTCCGGTGCAAATCACCAAATCCTGCATGTGGCGCATATTAACGCCGCCCTATATGTTGGCGACGAAGTGTACGGCATTTTCCGATCGAGGTATCGCAGATCCAGGTTCCAGTTCCGATTTGGAAGATATCGTCTCCTTATTGAATGGCCGTCCCACCTTGGTTCAGGAAATTTCAAGTGCTCCATCGGAATGCAAAGAATACCTGTCAAATTGGTTTGCAGGCCTTCTCAGTAATCGGGCAATCCTAGATGTCATTCCCTACCATCTTCCACCGCATCCCGCAGGGCAGGCTAGGCTGCCGATTGTGATGGAACGCATGAAACGAATTTCCGAATTTGCAGGTCAACCCACCTCTTGCGGTTCGTGAAGGCTGGTAGGCTTCCGGGGCCTGCATCAGGATTAGGATCGCAGGGTAGTTCGTGTAAAGAATCCGCAATCTGGAAAAGCGCGGCGTCATCACATTCGCAGTCGCTCAGGGCTCGCCTTCTGTCGCGTCGTGCCGAACGATAAACAAGGCGGGGAAATGCTGTGGTGTGTTCGGGGTGTGGGCTTATTGGAAAGTGCCTTGGCGCGACCCCGCTCAGAATATTATTCGTCGCTTTCCGAACAGGCGGCCGCCATGTTGCAAAGTTTGGCTCTGAACCATTGTTTCATTGATGGCAATAAGCGTGTGGCATTCGCATTGACGGCTATTTTTTTGCGGATGTCGAGGCTGTTGCTGCCAAAAGAGTTTTGGCTTATCAGTTTGAATTGGCCATGAAAAAAAGAGCCTACCCAAGGGCGACCTCAAAAAAGCCATCCAGAAAGTGCGGGGACTTGCGGCTCGTTCTTGATGATATTTTCAAAATTCGTTATCGGCTCTTTTTTCTGATCTTGGCGATAGTCTTGATTAGCTCGGGCAAGTAACCTTGAACGATTTTCCAGACAATGGAATGATCGACACCAAAATATTCATGAATCACGCGATTTCGAAAACCAATGATTCGGGCCCAATCCACTTCCGAGTACTGCTTTCTAAAGTCATCCGGAAGTCGATTCGACGCCTCTCCTATAATTTCAAAGTTTCGAATAACTGCATCCTTGGCCGGATGTCCGTTTAGACATAGTGCAGGTCGTCTTTGATTTCCCTGAAATACTTCGGTTTGATTCCATTTCTGGAAACCAAATCAACCCTGCGCTTTAAAAGGGATTCCAAATAATTTGCAAGGTCGATAAATTCGATGCCAACAGGTTTACTGAATTCTACAAGAATATCAACATCGCTTGTCCTTTTTTGCTCATTCCTAGCGAAGGATCCAAAGATTGCCATTTTCTTCACGCTGAACTTGGTTACAAGTTCAGTCTTGTGATTGGAAAGGGCATTTGTGACTTGAGCCAAGGTATTCATTTCACACCTATTCTAACTATTAAAAATCGGACATTCAATTGTACCCGGTTGTGGGTTAACGGTCGATGCGACTAGGCCTGAGTTTTATGCCATGTTCAAAATTACCGGTGGGGCGATGCGCAGGGAACAAAAAGGCGATGCACACTATACCGCGGATGCATGGTCCCGAAAATATTGGGCGACAACCTCTTTGCTGATAGTCTTGTTAAAAAAATCAAGCAACAGGTCGGCGAGAGCTTCGTCTTTGTGCTCATGCACCCCAAAGCCGTTCATTGCGAGGAAGGCTAAAGCACTACCCATTGCACAGCGCTTGTTTCCGTCAAGAAAAGGGTGGTGATGTGAAATAGCAATCGCATAGGTTGCGGCCATTTCAAAGAGATCCATTAGAAACTGCCCATAAAAAAGTGACTTTGGGAGCTTCGATGGCGGCCTGTAGCGCCTCCGTATCACGAACCAAGGTTGGGCTACCCGTGATGTTGGCCTCAAACGTTTGGAAATAAAGGACACTCCCGTGATAGAAAAACGGGATCGTTCATCGGCCCAATTTGTCTAGGCTTTTGCGATGGCGCTTGGAGACGTCGGCATACACATCTTTGATATCGATGGGCTTTAGAAAGAGGCCGCCATTTTTGGTGGTAATCTCGAAGGAAGCTCCTTCTTTGATGCTTAGGAGGTCTAAAATGGCCTTGTCAATGATCAGGCCCTGACTGTTACCGATCCTCGTGAGTTGCTTAATCATGAATTCACCTCGTTATATAGACATTATAACGTAATTCCAAAATATTTGGCGGAATATATTGGAAACCCCTAGTAAAAGATGAGATAAAACCCCATTACCGCGATCCCGTGATTTGCGCAGAACCGCCCCGCCTACCTCCTCCTTCACAAGAATGAGCTTCAAGTTTGTTTCAAAATCCGCAATCGCTAGACGCTTTCAACGAACCCGAATTGAATGTGAATTAATGGGTCCCAAGGCTCAGGCTATCGGAAAATGTACCTCTGGATGCCGATAGAACGCGACAAAGGCAAAGAGGATATCGGCATGTCTTGCCCCGGAGCCTTGGCTAACTGGGACGGTCCTCCCAAGGTTTTGGAAATGGGCAGGATAAAACAAAGTGGAATGGGCAAAGGCGAAGCGAAAATTGGATGTGGGGGAACAAAAAAAACCACTCCGGTGATGGAGTGGTTTTAATACAAATCAGTGTGGCCGTTCGTAAATTACGGACTATAAGAAAAGGCAGCGGATGAATCCCCACCGCTACTGTGAAAGGCCCGAAGTGAAATCGCGCTGACTATATTCAATGTTATATCTGAAGGTAGTGCGATCATGGCGCCGTTTCCGGCACAGGACAACGTATCCCCTCCAGGGATGTCGCCGGTCGAAGGAAGGGCAGTTGTACTGCTCGCATTGCCGACAACAACACTATCTCCGCCATTCCTACATGCATTGATAAACGAAGCCGCTGACCCAGCTGCATTCGTAGCTTGATTGGTTCGTGAACTATTGATATACCCCAAATACAGCGGCACGCTCACGCCCGCCAAGATGGCTACGATGACCGCCACGACGATCACTTCAACGAGAGTGAACCCGCGTTGTTTTAAATGGTGTATGGGTTGAATTGACATGATTGCCTCCGAAAAAACCTTTAATGAATGTATTGGCCCATTTTGAAAATGGGCAGGTAGAGAGCTATGAGTATCGCACCGACAATGCCACCCAAAATTACAATGAGGATGGGTTCAAGCAAGGCAGCCAAATTGTCGACAACGGCTTTGATTTCGCGTTCATAAAATTCGGCGGCTTTGCTCAGCATGGTGTCGACCTTGCCGCTGGCTTCGCCGGTGGACGTGAGTTGAATAATCAGGACGGGGAAAAGTCCGCAGCCTTCCAAGGCTTCGCTCAATTGCGTTCCACGTTTTAGGCTGGTATAGACGCGTTCCAAACGGGTCGCGTAATAGCGGTTGTCCACCGCAGCACTAGCGATTTCAACGGCCTTCAAAATGGGTGTACCGGCATCAAGCAAGAGCGCCATGGTACGAGCGAAAACCGCCCAAATGCTTTTGGTCAGGACACCCCCGATAACAGGGATACGCAAAACATTGCGATCGTAAATGGCTTTGAATGCCGGCATATTGAGGCCGACGCGAAAGGCGATGAAGGCCGCAATCATGGCGATAACCGCCAATATGAAGTGATTTCGTATCACATGTGATAGGGTAATCAAAACCTGGGTGGGAAGGGGAAGATTTGCGCCCATCCCCTTGTAAATATTTTCAAAAGTGGGCACGAGTTTGTAAAGGATTCCGACGACCATGATGGTGACGAAAATGAAAAGGACGAGAGGATAACGCGTCGCGGTTTTCACCTTTTGTCGCATCACATAAAGATCTTCGAGGTAATTCGCTAATCCTTCCAAAACTCGATCGAGAGCGCCTGCGACTTCTCCTGATTGGCATACCGCTACGTACATGGGATTGAAAATCATGGGATGGCGGGCAATGGCATCGGAGAAAGTAAAGCCGGTGGAAATGTCGTCGGCGACTTGCTTGATCACGGCTTGAAAAATGGGCTTTTCGCCTTTTTGCAATTGTTCTAAGGATTTGGAAAGCGTGACACCTTGGCCAACCATGGTGCCAAGTTGACGCGTGAACAAAACCAAATCTTTGAAAGGGATTTTATTCCCCTTGCTTTTAAAAGCCTCTCTAAAGGCATCGCGCAAGGTTTTGCCCGCGCTGGTTCCGTCGAATCCCAATTCGAGGATTTCGACGGGCAAGAAATTCATATTGCTGAGGCGATCGGCCACTTCTTCGACCGTGGAGCCTTCCATGGTTCCGATCATCACGCGATTATCGCGATCGCGAACTTTATAACTGAATTTCGGCATGGGAAAAAAAGGAGCGGTTTAGTCGCTTTGCAATTCGTCGGACATTTGCTCTTGCCTGTCCTTAAGCTCTTTATAATTCGGAAAATAAGGATTGCGGGGGACGACCTTAGGCTCGCGGGAACGCCAGCCTAGCACGGTTCCGATGGAGGCACGCACGGTGGCTTCTACGGGGCCGTGGCTCCAATTGGCATCGGTCTCAGGAGAAAAGTCGAGGTCGACGGCGAAAAAGGCACCTTCTGCGGGCGTCTTGACCAGAAAGCCTATGTATCCGCGTCCGGTGGTGCCATTCGCGAAAGTCGAGGAGGCATTGCTGCGGGGCAAATCGATATGGCCATCGACCATGTGAAGGCGTCCACCCAGGCGTAAATCGAGAAAGCCCAAGGGCGAGAGCTGCAAGCCAAGAGCCGGGTCGACCACCATGGCATTGTAATTCAGGCTTTGATTATCCTCGCTCGACAAATACTGTACGGATAGGTCAGCGGTGACGCGCAAGACACCGCGCAAAAATGCCGGAGTGGCCAATTGCAAGGCGGCAGTGGGCGATAAGCCGTTTTTGCCGCGAAAGGCTCCGGCGGAATTCGACGGTTCGGTTTCAAAGCGGGCGATGCCAAGACCCAAGATCAAGCCGACATAGGGGATGGGAGCATAGCCCACGGCCAATTGATGCGCCATTTGCTGTGAAGGCACGTTTTGGCGAGTGATATTTTGCCCTGAAGCCATCAGGTTATAGGCTAAGCCCAAGCGTTCGTGTCCCATGCTTTGAATGGGGAATTGCGCCTGACTCAAAACGCAAGTCAGGCTCATGGCCATGGCCACCATGGCTAGGGCGGTGGCGCTCATGCCCCGAGACGGCTTTAGCATTTGCCTTTCGATACGCATCATTGCCCCACGATTTTCGGCAGAATGAACCGCTCGCCGTCTTTGTCGCGTATGCCATTCACTTCGGCATTCACAGTGACAAAGAGACGTTGCGACACTTGCCGAGGATAAGAAATCTGCACTTCGGCAATACCGCCCTTGGTGACGGCGGAAGTGGGTATGACCACGGCGAAATCATTTTCGGTGAAGGGTAGGTTGGCCAAGTAGCGGCGAGTTTCCCAAAGGTGATAAGGGAAGTCACTTGAGGCGGGTTGGTCATTGCAAGAACCTCCGCCGATGACCTCGCTGGTATTCAATTGGCCATCATTATTGAGATCGTGATAAATGGTGACGCTGTCCAAGGGCACCAAAAAGGGATTGGGGTCTTCCGCGACGCCAGCATCGCAGACGCCATTATTGTTGAAGTCATACCAATAGGTATGATCCGCAGCCGACCAATCGAAAGTGCCATCCCCATTGATGTCTTCACCGCGGGCCGCGACGGTAGGGTCGAAGTCGATATTCAAGTCGATACCGGGGTCATAAACCTTATTGTTGTTGATGTCTTCGAAGGGAATGTCTTGATAAACGGTTTTGTAGCGAGGCTTTCTTTCGACGCTACCGGCCCCGCTCGTGCCTAAGCCGGTCCAGCCATCATTCAGCAAGCGGCGTATGGCCATGCCAGTCACCACGGCGCTGAAATGAATTTCGGTGCCATCCGCCACGGGATTGCCATTGATGTCTTGCACAACCGCGCCCACATTGAAGGCGAAGGTGCTGGGATTGGAATTACCGCCCTTGGGCACGGTAATAGAGTCGTCTTCCGGCCGCGAAATGGTGATGGTGCGAGCCGGACCCGACAAAGTGAGTTTGGACGTATCGGCGAAGTTACCTACGCGAACTTCGACGCTGACGCCGCGATAGGTGCTCGGCACCGTGCCGGATTGCAATTGGCTGAGGGCCACGCCGCTTTGGGCTTGGCTGACGGGCTTGGTGATGGTTTCGCCGCCGCCGGGGCCTTGCAAGATGCGGAAGGAAACATCTTGCCCGCTAATGCGATTGCCTTGGGCGTCGACGACGATGGCGCGCAAATTAGCCAGGCCTCCATTGATGGCGATATTGTCGGGAGTGATTTCGAGAGTCACCTTGGCCGCGCTGCCCGCATTGAAAGTGATTTGGGTTTGCGCAGTGCCTCCGGCCGCCGTGGCTTGGACCGTGGCCAAGCCCGAGAAGCTGGCGGCTTTGAGAAAGGTGACGGCCCGGCCATTGTCATCGGTATTGACGGTCGCCAAGGTGATAAGGCCAGCCGTGGTGGCGAAGCGAATGGGCGTGCCCACCACGGCGGCATTATTGCCATCGACATAGGTGGCCGTGATGCGCACCGAGTCATTGCCGGCAATGCCTAGCGAACCTCGGTCGGTGGTCATGGTCAAAGTGTTATTGCTAAAGCGAAGGGTCACCGAGTCGGCGGTATTCAGGGAGAGAGCCTTCACCTTTACCGGGCCAGCGGTAGCACTGCGCACGCGCACCTGGGCTTGTCCCAGCGGATTCAGCGTGACCGTGTATTGATTCAAGTCATTGCTGAAAAGGGCCGAAGCACCGGAGGCCGTGAAATTCACCGCGTCACCGCCGATAGGATTGCCCGATCCATCTTTGAGAAAGGCGTCGATGACGGCGTCTTCACCCACCTTGAAATCGGTTTTCGACGGAAGCAATTGCAAGGCGACTCCGCTGAAAAGCACCTCGGTGCTGGCGGTGAGATTGCGTCCCACGGCGGTGGCCGTGACTCGGCAAGTACCATTGATGGGCACGGAGCGCAAAGTGATTTGGGCGCGGCCCGCGCTATCGATGACGGCGCTTGAGCCTATAATGCCGAGATTGCTGGTGAATTTGATGGTCTCGCCGACGGCGGGATTATTGCCTTCTTTACTGAGTATCACGGTGATCACGGCAAAGTCGCTATTGTCGGCGCGCAATTGGCTGCGCGAGCTGAAAATGCGCAATTCGCGAATCGAATCGACCACTTGTTGTTTGCCAGGTAAAACCGTCCAGAAATCGACGAAGCCGCTATCGGTGGCGCCGAGGGCCGTAGCCTTGAGCGGAACGCGCTTTTGATTAGCGCTGGTGAGATAGGTGAGCAATAGGCCGGCACCATTGGTTTTACCCAGACTGGGCGCATCGCCGAAGAAAATGGTGGCATCGGGTACAGGAACGCCCGCACCATCGGTCAGCCTCAAGGTGACCGGCACCGTGGTATTGATCAAGGCATTTTGCACCGAGGGCAAAACTTCGACACGCAAGCCTTCGAAAGTCACCACCGTGGCCACGCTGAGCGAGGAGTCTTCCACCGACATGGAGGCGGTCACGCGAGCATTGGTATTGATAGGCACGGCCCGCAAGGTCGCCGTGGCCTCGCCCCGGGCATCCGTCGTATCGATTTGGGTGATGATGCCGGCATTGGCGGTAAAGCGCACCTGCCTCCCGGCAATGGGATTATTCAAATTGTCGAAAGCCACCACACGAACCTTGCCCTCATCGGCATTGCTGGCCAGAAGGCGCGGCGGCTCGACGAAAATGCGGAGGTTGCCCACTGCAGGACGGCTCACCAAGGTGTCCGTGGGGATTTTCTTCCAGAAAAACAATTTCACGGTGTCGGCTGCACCCAGCGCGCTTGCTGTCATCACGAGCATTTGTTCGGTGGCTGAGGCCGATTTCACGACCAGAAGTCCGCTGGCATTGGTGCGGCCGCTGCTCGGATTGGCATTGCGAATCACCACGGGAGCGTCGGCGACGGGTTTGCCGAGTCCGTCTTTAACCCGCACGGTCAAGGTGATGCTGTCATCCAATAAGGCGTCTTGAGTGTTGGGTTGAATGCCGACGGTAAGGCTGGTGAGGGAAACCGTAGCCATGGCATTCTTTAACGAATCGCCCAGCGACGCCGTGGCCGAGACCGTGACATCGACATTTTGCGGTGTACTGAAAAAAGAGACCGTGGCCACGCCCTTGTCGTCGGTTTGGGCGGAAGGGCTTATGCGTCCATGGCTGGAGGAAAAGGCTATGGTCTTGCCGACCACGGGATTGTGCCGATCATCGTAAAGAATGGCATGGACCTGGGCGGTGACGCCTTCGGCGGCGGCAATGCGCCCGGGGTCGACATAGAGGGACAAATTGCTGGTGCGCGTTCCCACATTCCCGGCGAAAAACCCTAAGGTCAAGCTATCGCTGGCGCCAAGCGCCGAAGCTCGCACCCTCACGGTGCCTATATCGCTGCGCGTGACCGAGGTTCGAAAAATGCCAGAGCCATCGGTGATTCCAGAGAGTGCCTGAGCGCCTTCGAGGCTGACCTTGGCTCCCGAAACGGCCTCGCCGTCGCCATCGGTGACAAAGACATCCAGCGGAATGGCCTTGCCGACCAGAGTATCTGCGGCCTTGGATTGAATGCGAACCGAGAGGCCTCTCAAACTGATGGCCAGGCCGGTGAATTGCATTTTACCGTCGATTTCGGTGCCCGCCAAAAGGCGAATGTCAGTGTTTTCGGCGATGGGGCTGAAAGCCGCATGGGCTTCCCCTTTTTCGTCCGTGGTGTCGCGACCGGTGATCCCGCCGCGTTCGGCGGCAAAGCGAACCACTTGTCCGCTCAAAGGATTGCGATTGCGATCGAAAACCCTCACCGTGATTTCGGACTTGTCGCGATTTCCTGCCTTGAGGGTAGTCGGCGAGGCGAATATCTGCAAATTGGCGCTAATCGAATCGCGAGACCAACCTCCCGCCAAGGAATCGAGCGGACCCTCGGAAAGGTTGCTGCTGCCTACGGTATTTTCGCCGAGATCGCGATCGAAGACATCGCAAGAAGCCAACCAAAGGCCAGCCAAGGCGGTGAAAAGCAGGGAAGGCGACGGCAATAACCGCGGCCAGGAGTGGGGTTTCGGGGCAAGCCGAAGTCGTGCCGGCATAGAGGCTTAAGGTAATTTAAGCGGGGCGGTCAGTCGCCCAAAACGGCGCGAAATTGGAATTCATTCCCGTCTTGGGTCAGGGAAGTCAAAAGGGTAACCTGCCCGCGACCCTGCCCGTATTGCCCCAGCAGCAAGGGCGCTAGGTTTTTGCCCAGCCAAGCCCCGAAGCGATCGGGGTCATTCAGAATGCCAGCCGGCACTTCCTGAGCCATGCTGCGCGGGGCTGGGGCCTCATTTACCGAGTCGGCTGTTTCGATTTCTTCGTTGCCGGGAGCGGCGAGAATATTCTCGGGAGCATAGCTTCCTTCCGAAGCGGCAGTGCGCACCAGAGTGGCGATTTGCTCTTTTCCCAAGAGTTCGACACAGGCCGAACATACCAGAAAATCTCCCAGGGGATTGCCTTCGACCGTCACGGGAAGGCGTAATAAGGAGGCTTGATCGTCGCTGGCTTGGCAAATAAGGCATTGCTTCATGCCTGGAAAACTTAACCGCTTGCGGCAAAATGGCTTTGGGCGGCTTTAAACGATATCGGTGCTAAGCACTTCTTTCACGGCGGCCCCCAAGGAGCGGGGATTGAAGGGTTTGCCGAGAAATTTTGCATTGAGCAGGCAAAGTCCCTGCAACATTTGGTCTTCGCTGTGATTGCCCGACATGAAAAGCACCTGGGTGTCGGGTCGATGCAATAACAATTGCTCCGCCAACTCTGGTCCCGACATGGGTGACATTTCCACATCGGTGAAAAGCAAATGAATGGGACCTTGGAATTGCGTTCCCAAGAAGAGGGCATCGACGCCATTGTCGGCATCAATCACTTGATAGCCGGAATGTTCCAGATAAAAGCGCACGACCGAGCGCAGGGAGGGGTCGTCTTCGACCAAGAGTATGGTTTCGCTTTGCATGGCCCCTTATGGTAGGGGGGCGGGTGCCTTCAGGTCAAAGATTACGGCCTTGAGTTTGCTTTATCTGTTTGAAAAGACAGGGTTATTCGGTCAGGGCGGGGTCAAAGCGCACGCAGGGTAGGATTCGGCCCATTCGGTAAGGCGAGCAAGCGTCCTTCTTTGTCGAGATAATTCCAGCCATTGCCGGTCCAAACCGAGGTATAGCCGCCGCGAAAACTGCTGGCCCAGTTGAAACGGGCGGGAATAACCAGAATCCCGCTGCTGTCGATGAAGCCAAAGCGCCCGGAAACCAAAACCCTGGCTCGTCCCTCGCTAAATCCGTCGGCACCGTCAAAGCGCGGAGTAATGCGATTCGAGCCATCTCGATTGCAATAACCGAATTTCCCGTCCTCGAAATAGGGAATTAAGCCGTGATTCCAGGCGGTAGCGCGTGTTGGCGAAGCGATATAAAACTTGGGAAGGGGGCTTACGAGCCCTATGGTCAAGGCCATCGCGGCCAAGAAGCCGAGGGTCAGTCCCCAATTCCCTAAGCGAAAACTATTCATCCAGATACCCGGGGTATTTGACGATAGTTTAACCCGGTGGAGTAACCCTCCGCTGGACAAAAAGCGGAATTTTAGATCGGCTTATAGGGATGCTGGGCATCCCAGGCTAGGCTGGCCACCAAGGCATCATGTAAATGGCCATTGGTAAACAGGGCATTGCGGTGAGTGAGATTCCAGGGCTCGCCAGTCAAGGTGGTGACCTTTCCACCGGCCTCGGTCACTAGCAAGGTGGTTACGGCCACGTCCCAGGAGTTGAGTATGACCATGCAATAGCCTTCCATGCGGCCACTGGCGACATAGGCGCCTTCGATGACGGCTGAGCCCAGGCATTTCACGCGCTGTACGGACGAGACCGTATTCATTCGCGCCAAAAAATTCGCTTCATTGATGATGCGCCGAGCAGCTTCATCGGCGCCCACATTGAAATCGCCGTGGGAAATAATGGCTTGGCTCAAATCGGTGACGGGCGAAACATGAATACGCTCGCCATTCAGGAAGGCGCCCTGGCCGCGCACGGCGGTGAACATCTCGTCGGTGGCCGGCAAATAAATGGCTCCGCAAAGCATGTCATTGTCTTCGGCCAAGCCGATGGAGACTCCCCACAAAGGAAACCGACGCGAATAATTGATGGTGCCATCAATGGGATCGACATGCCAAGTATAGCGGCTGCCATGCACGGCGTCGGCGCCTTCTTCGGTAATGAGATTGTGATCGGGAAAAGCGGTCGAGAGGCGTTCGCGTACGAGCTTGTCGCTCATCAAGTCGGCTTCGGTGACCAAATCCTTGGCCCCCTTATAGCGAATGTCATGCAAGTTCTTTTGCAGTTTGAGCGCGGCGAGCCCGGCTTCGCGGGCTGCGCTGGTAGCAACGTCGAGGAATTTGGCGGTGTCTTGAGACATGCCTTTATAGTAGGAATCGGGCGGCGGCTGGACAGCCTATAACCGCTAAGTTCGACAGGCGAGGCTCGCCCGCAGGCGTGAGGCGGGAATGAGGTATTTGGGTTTAGGCTGCCGGGGCCGCGGCTTCGGGGCTTTCGGGTGTTTCGGCGGCGGCTTCGCCAGTGGCTCCGTATCCGCGAATGCTATGCGTGTGCATTTTCGAATAGAGGGCGCGACGGGTAATGCCCAGGAGTCCGGCGGCGCGGGTTTTATTGCCATGGGTCATGTCGAGGGCTTGCAGGATGCAGCTCTTTTCGAGCTCGTCGAGGGATATGCCCGAGGCCGGCATCTTGAAAACCGAGGGACGCTCCAGGGTTTTTTTCTGGCGTATGTGTTCGGGCAAATGATCGAGGGTGAGCGGACCGGTGCCCGCGATAATGGCTGCGCGCTCAAGGCAGTTTTCCAGCTCGCGCACATTGCCCGGCCAGGCGTATTCGAGCATGCGTGAGAGCACGCCTTCGGCCAGTCCGCCGGTATGATCGAATTTGCGCAGGAAATAATCGACGAGCATGGGCAAGTCTTCCATGCGCTCGGAAAGCGAGGGCACGAAAATGGGGAAGACATTGAGGCGGAAATAAAGGTCTTCGCGGAAATTCCCTTTTTTCACTTCTTCTTCGAGATTACGATGCGTGGCGGCGATCACGCGCGCATTGGTGCGCAAGGTTTTGGTGCCGCCCACGCGCATGAATTCACGCTCTTGCAGGACGCGCAATAACTTGACCTGCATGGCAGGGGTCACGTCGCCGATTTCGTCGAGGAAAATGGTGCCGCCTTCGGCGCGTTCGAAGAGTCCGATTTTCTGGAGCGCAGCTCCGGTGAAGGCTCCTTTTTCATGGCCGAACAATTCACTTTCGAGCAGGCTTTCGGGCAAAGCCCCGCAGTTCACGGCGATAAAGGGATCGCGTCCGCTTTCGGAATGAATGCCGCGCGCGATCAATTCCTTGCCCGTGCCGCTGCGCCCGCGAATCAAGACCGTGGTGTCGCGGCGTGAAACCATTTTCGCCTGGAGCAAAAGTTCTTGCATGGGCTTGGCGGAGCCGATGAGACGCTCCAGCTTGTAGCGACCGGTTTCGCGCAATTTCAAATCTTCGACTTCGCTGCGCAAGCGGCGGCGCTCTAGGGCCGACTTGACTAGCAAGGCCATTTCGTCCATCTCGAAGGGCTTGAGCACGTATTCAAAAGCCCCGAGGCGCATGGCTTCGACGCCGGTACCCGCATCGCCATAGGCCGTCATCACAATGCATTCAGGGGAGCCATAGGCGCCCTTCAGCTTCTGCATCAATTCCAAACCCGACAGGCCGGGCATGCGTATGTCGGTGATCACCACGTCATAGCTGCCGCCCTTCTGCAATTTGTCGAGAGCCTGCTCCGCCGATCCCGCCTCTTCGGCATCAAAGCCTTCGGACGAAAGCGCCATGACCAGCAAAGCGCGGAGTTTCGATTCGTCGTCAACAATGAGAATGCGTGACATGAGTTACCTCGGATAAGTAAAAAGTAAAAAGTTCATAGGAAAAAGTTGAAGACGAAGGCGAAGGCCGAAGCCAAGGAAAAAGTAAGGCCGGGGCCAAGGAAAAAGTTCAAAGTCAAAGGAAAAGGTGGGGACAAGTTAACCGGGGCGTTGAAGTATAAAGGCGCGACTAAAGTCCAAGCGAATACCGAAAGAGTGAAACCTCCGCTGCGGCAAGCAAAGAGTTCTCGAAATTTTACTTTTATCTTCCGTTCCACTTTGAATTTTTTCCTTTTTACTTGATATCGCATTCCAGGCGAAAACAAGTATTCACTTCCGCTTGGCCTACGGCGGTGGCGGCGGCAGCATCGTGAAGCAGGGACATGCGCCAACCCATGCGTTCGACGAGATTGCGCACGATGGCCAGGCCCAGACCGGTGCCCGCCTTATTGCCGCTAACGAAGGGATCGAATAGGCTGGCGCGAAGCTCCGGAGCAATGCCCGGGCCTTGGTCGGCGACATCTATCTCGACCTGGGTGGCTGTCGATTTCAGCACGACATGGCAATGTCCGCGACCCTCCATGGCTTGCGCCGCATTGCGCAGGAGATTCTCCAGGATTTGCCGCAATGCATCGGCGTCCCCGACGATTTGCAAGCCGGATTCGATTTGCACGTCCACGGTAATGTCGGGGTAAATCTCGCGCGTGGCTTGCACGGCGGGCAGGACCGAGTCGGCAGGTTGTAATGACCGCAAATCCAATTGGCGATCGCGGGAGAGCCCGAGAATATTGCTGATGAGGCGTGAAAGGCGCATGACTTCATCGGATAAAAAATTAAAGGCCTGGTTTTTTCTTTCGACGTCCATTTGCCGTCGCAGCACATCGACCGAAGCCTTGATAATGGCCAATGGATTTTTGAGCTCATGCGCCAATTCGGCGCTGGCGCGGCCGAGAAAGGCGAGCTGCTCATTGCGGCGCGATAGGGAGAGGGCAATGCGCGCCTTGCGCTCAATGAGAATCAAGGCCGCCAGTAGGCCCGCGAGTATGCAGGCCAAAAAGGCCGACACCGCTAGAATGAAGGTGCGATATTGCTCAAGGTAGGTCAGGAAATTGCTGTCGGATTCGAGCACGATCAAATGGCGATTGCCGAAAAAATCGAAGGGGTGATACAGGGATTGCAAGGTGATGCCGCCTTGTTTTCTTCCGCAGAAAACCGGCTGGCCGGTTTGCGCTGCGGCTTCGAAGCAAGTCGAATCGGCCACTTGCCGGGTGATGATGCTCCCAGAAGCGAGAGTCGATTCGCTGGCCACATAGAGACGCCCCAGGGAATCGGTGAGTGCCACCCGCTGCAATCCCGTGGCCCTCGCCAGCTTCGCCAGCCAGGCGCTTTTTTCCTGGACGAAGGCGGGAGGCAAGGTTTCCGGGGTGAGCACCAGGGTATAGGAGAACAAGTCCGTTTCGACATGCTCGACGATATAGGCGGCGAGATTATTCATGCGCTCTCGGCTGGCCTGGCGGGCAATTTCGAGATTGCGCGTGAAGAGATAAACGGCGAAGCCGGCGAGCAGCAATAAGGCCAAGGCGCCAGCCGCGATCGAAGCCCACAAATAAACCCGTAGCGATGCCCGGCCTTCGCTTGGCAAAGGCACTTCGGTGTGGGGGTTAGATCGTGGAATCGTCATTGTGATCAAAAGGTGGTTGTTAAACTCAATAGGCCCCGAAAAACCATGCCTTCGCGCTCTTTGATTTTGTCGGAGCAAGTCACCCAGAGATAGCCTGAGCGCAGCGAAGTATTGAGGCTGAAATGCGGCGTCAATGCGGCATGAATGTCGATATGCGCGATTAGGCGCTGCTCCGTGGCAGGGGCATCACCCAGAAATTCGGAAAAAGTCTGGGTGGTGTCGATCCGGTCGACCAAGACCAGGGAATCGGTGGCTTGGCGAATCAATTGCTTTTCTTGTCGATAAGCAACACTGAAAGTCGTGCGCCACTTAGGCTGACGGTTTTCTACCGAATAAAGGCCTTCATAGGCGAAATCACCGTAGTAGTCCGAAACCTGCGTGTTACGGAGGGGTGCCGGCAAGACGAAGAGGGTGTCTTGGAAAATGCTGACAGGCGTTTCGAGATAGAGCCTTTCCGCGGACGCCGAAACGGAATGAGTCCAGGTGCCCCAGTGGAGGGCCGAAGAGCCGTCCAAGGAAACCTGGCTCATGGAGCGATGAAAGCGATTGGCCATGACATAGAGCGAAGAGCTTCCTCGGTCTTGGCGCCAGGGAATGCGCGTGCCGAGCAATAGCCCGCCCTGGGGCACATTCCATCCCACGAAGGATCCCGTGCCTGCACCCGAAAGTCCGGCAAAACTCTTCCTGAGGAAATCATAGGAGACACCCGCCGAGGCATTCGCAAAGAACCAACCATGCATATAGCCCAGGCTCATCATGCCCGACAAGGCGGACAATTCGGGGATGTCTTCCCAAACCCGTGGTTGAGGCCCAATTAAATCGTGGGTCACCCCTGCCTGGACCGACGGGCTGAAGCCATGATCTTTCCAGACATATTGCCCCTGCCACAGCAAGCGGTTCTCCGCCAAGTCGCGGTGATAATCCGGATCATGGGTGGCCGATAAGGCGTGAAAGGTGCGTATGGACCAAGGTCGTTTTTTCGCCGCCATAACCGCCGGGGTTTCGGTGCGGGGCTTCAGCGATGGAGCGGAAAGCATTTCACTCAAGTGCGGTGACGCCGGTGATTCTTCAAAGAGCTGGAGCATGGCGGCTTCGGCCTGGGTTTCCTCGCCGAGTTCGCGTGAAACTCGCCATGACAAGTACCAAGCCGAATCGCGATAAGGCCCGGGATAGGCGAGGGCACCGTGCAATAAAAGCTTGGCATCGGCGTGATTGCCCAAAAGGAGAGACCCCATGGCTTGTTGATAATAGGCTTCCTGCTTCTCCTCGGGGAGGCAGCTGGAATCGTTTATTTCCATCATCAGAAAGGCCGGATCATTGTCGGCGAGCAAGGTGCGCAGGGAATCCAGCAGGGCCGGGCAGCCCGCTGGGCTAATCGCAGGCGATTGGGAGAAAGCATATCCAAGCAAAAGGGAAACGCCTAGTAAAGAGGTGATGGCCAAATGCCGTCGGTTTTCTTGGCGCCGCCTACTCATGCAATCTCGACTCCAGGAGAGTAGCATTAAAGCGCATCTCTAAAAACCCACATTTTGGTTGCCGACTCTCGCGGCTTCTTCAATACCCTGCTAAAAGAAAAGACTTCCCGTCTTTGCGACGAGAAGCCCGTTTTCCCCTTCGCGATGGCGAGAAGAGGCAGATTCGTTTTGTTTACGAGACGGCCTTTAAGGAGCCGGGCTCTCAGGTAGGGAGGAGGACTTGGCGGCCTGGGCTTTTTTCCATTCTGCGAATTTCGCCCGGAGTGCAGCCACTTGTTCTTCGGTCAATTTACCAGAACCGGAAGTGGCTTGGTGGCTGCGTTGCCATTCTAGCCGTTTGGCTTCGAAGTCGGCGCGCAGTTTTGTCACCTCCGCTTTATGGGCGGCGACTTCGGCCTTGGCCTTTTCCTGACGCGCCTTGATTTCGACATCATGCGCCTTCATGGCATGGTCGACCGACTTTTTATGCTCCGAGGCGAGTTGCTCATGCAAAGCTTTCACCTTGGCTTGAAAATCCTTGACCAAGGCGTCTTTTTGCTCTTTAGAAGCCGCGTCGATTTTGGCTTTGTATTCGTCGACAAGAGCCTTGAATTGCTTTTCTATGGCTTCATGTTTTTGCTTGAAGTCGGCAACCTTGGTCCTGACTTCGGTCAGGTGCTTTTGAATTTCGACTTCATGGTTGGCTTTAAGCGCTTCGTGTTCCGACCGCAAATCTTCTTGCTTTTTTTGAATTTCGGCCTTCAACGCTTCAATTTTGGCCATTTGCTCGTCGGTCAAACCATCTGTATTGCCGTCCGCCAAGGCGCCCATGGCCATGAACCCGGCCAGGATAGCGCATAAAATCAGCTTGGACATGGGCATACTCCTTCAAAACTCCATCCGCCCCTTGGGCGACTTTGACCAGAACTCGCGAGTTTCATGCCAAGGACTTGGCGGCGAGGACAAGGCTCTCTTAGTGATTTTAGCCACAAATCATGCTTTTCCCCATCAGTTTACACAGCATTTTCCGTCCTATATCGTGCTCGGGAGTACCCTTTGGTTCGTTTGCCGAGAAATCAAGGAATAGGCGTTGCATGAGTCCTTAGCGGATATGGAGCTTCGGAATGAGGCCTCAGCATTATGTTTACCTAGCTACCAGGCCTAAAATGAACTCTCAGGGCTAGGGCGATCCTTCAGGGACGGTTGCATGTCTTCGGTTTCCACCTTGTTCGCGGCGGCAGCATTGGCTTTGACGGCCACCTGGCCGCTTGCCCAAAGCTGGCAGCAGGACTCCCTGGCTATACGCCTATTGCTCGACGAAAATGCCCATTTCGAGATTCCCGTGACCCAAGTCACCACGCGGGTGAATGGTCGGGCCCAAGGTCTCCGGATGGATAGCCTTTCCCTGGTCACCTTTAATTACGAAATCTTCAATCTCGATTCTCTGAAATCACTTTCTCTGACGCATTGCGCCCTTTATTCTTTGCCGGCGAATATAGTGCAGTGGAAGGCACTCACCGATTTGGATCTCTCCGGCAATTTGCTGACCGAATTGCCCAAGGAAATCACCAGTCTCGACAAATTGACCCAGTTGAAGGTGAGAAGCAATGCCCTGCGCGCCTTGCCTCCGGGTTTCCCCGCGTTGCGGAATTTGCTGTATCTCGATATTGGTGACAATGAAATTCTGGCCTTACCCACAGGCATTGATAGCCTAGAAAATCTCATGTACTTGATTGCCGATCAAGATTCGCTTAGCGCCTTACCCGAAAATTTGGCCATGCTTCCCTTCCTGCAATTCCTGAATTTGGCCGGCAATCGACTCACCAGGCTGCCTTCAGCTTTAGGCGCTCTGGAAGGATTGGAAAGTCTCGATCTATCCATCAATCAATTGACCGACTTACCCATTGAATTCACCCTATTGACCGGACTGAAAAACCTGGACCTCAGCAATAATCAACTCTGTGCCTTAGGACCTTCTTTGAAGCAATGGGCCGAAAGCAAGCAAGTCGGTTGGTCGGCATCCCAAGTTTGCACCGGCGATAGTCAGGGCTCCGCTATTCGACGAACGCAATTTCACCTTCCCAGCGCAGTCGCGAGACAAGGCGTCGAAGCGGGTTGGCGACTGTCCCGGTCATGGGCTTCAGGCAAGGCTCCTGCGGTGGAAGTGACCATGAGCAATGGCCGCATTCTGAAACAGCTTCATTTGACGTGGAAGCGGGAAGGCGGCCAGGCCATTGCCTGGTTGCCACGAGATCCGAATTGGCGTGGGCCCTTATGGGTGCGCTTTGTCGGTGACTAGTGTCAAGAAGTCAACTCGCAGATTGGGCTCAATTCGATTCCCCCACTGAAATGGGGCCTTCGGACATGGGCAGCGAGTATAATTGCCTGCAATGCCTTATAGCGAAGCCGATGCGATTCGCCATCATGTTCTCGTCGACCCGCTTTTTCTTTCCGGCGGCATGGTGCTCACCTTTATTGCCGGGTTTATCAATACCACCTCCCTCATGTACTTCCAGGTTCCGGTCAGTCACATGTCAGGCGTGGTTTCTAAAATCAGCATAGACGT
Source organism: Fibrobacterota bacterium (assembly GCA_043753995.1). GTDB lineage: Bacteria > Fibrobacterota > Fibrobacteria > UBA11236 > UBA11236 > JAYUVP01. The sequence goes on along the minus strand of JAYUVP010000322.1, from coordinate 28,757 downwards.
TGCTGCGGGCGATCAACAAGACATCGCCAATTTGCTTTTCATCTTCCTCGGCTTTTTCGCCGGAGCCATGGTCTCGGGTTATTTGATAGGGGTGGGGAACCTAAAACCCAAAATCGAATATGCTTATGTGCTTTTGATGGAAGGCCTATCTCTGCTCGCCGCCTTATTTTTATTTCGCCACCATCAAAACAATGGTCTGCTTTTCGTTTCTTTCGCCTGCGGTCTGCAAAATGCCATGGCCAGCAGCTATCTGGGACTCATCGTACGTACCACCCATGTCACGGGCATCGTCACCGATTTGGCCATTTTGTTGGGACAAGCCGCAAAGCATAAACGGGTGAAAAAATGGAAGTTCGTTTTTCTGGCCAGCTTATTGGGCGGTTTTTTTGCGGGTGGCGTGGCCGCCATGTTGGCCTATAGTCGATATTCTTTTTACACCTTGCTATTGCCTTCTATGCTTTGCATAGCAGCCTCGGCGGTTTTTTATCTCGCCCGTGTGCGACCGAGAAAGAAGATTTTAGACGGGCTCGAAAATTCGCCCTAGATTCTCCTGCTTTTGTTTTTATTTGGACATGGCACCAAGCAAACCCCTGCGCTGGGGCATTATCGCTCTCGGCAATATCGCCCGCAAATTCACTAAGGACTTGGTTTCGCAAGGGCTTCACCTACAAGCCGTGGCCAGTCGCGATGCAGAAAAGGCCCGAATCTTCGCCGCCGAATTCGGCGCCAAGGGCGCCAATCGCGCCTATGGCAGCTACGAAGCTTTGCTGGCCGACAGCGAAGTCGACGTAGTTTATATCGCGGCTCCCAATCACCTGCATATTCCCCTGACCCTCGCGGCAGCGCGCGCCGGCAAGCATGTGCTTTGCGAAAAGCCCTTCTCCCCCGACCCCAAAGTGGCAGAAGCGGCCTTGCGTGAGGTCGAGGCTTGCGGCGTTTTTTTCATGGAAGCCTTCATGTATCGCTGCCATCCCTGGATGGCACGCGTGCGCAACTTACTCGATGCCGAGACCCTCGGCGAAATTCGACTCATCGAGGCGCGATTCAGTTATGATCTCGGTGCGCGTTCCGAAAACATTCGCCTCAATCCCGAAATCGGCGGCGGTGGTTTTTTGGACGTGGGCTGCTATTGCGTGAACTTCGCCCGCTTTGTGGCAGGGACTGAGCCGCGTCAGGCCCGTGCCTTAGCGCATATCGGCGCTTCATCGGGAGTCGACGAATGGATGACAGCTAGCCTGGCCTTTCCCTCAGGGGCCTTGGCCTCCTTGCAATGCGCGGCCAAGGTTGGCCAGCCCGCCTGGGCGGCGATTTACGGCGAACGCGGACGCATTGAAATTCCGCAGCCCTGGCATGCTCCGGCGATGGGTGCCGAGGTGAGACTCATTACGCCGGAGGGGCAAGAGACTTTTCTGGAAGGCGATGGCCTCACGATGTATGGCCGCGAAGCCCTGGCCGTCGAGACAGCTATCGACCAAGGCAAACGCGAAGCCCAGGCCATGCCCTGGGGCGATACTCTGGGGCAAGCCGCCGCCATGGCGGCCTTGCGACAAAGCGCGGGCATCGCTTGAATGCCGGCGCATCCCTTGAGCTTAAGGCTACGGCTCCCTTAGGGTCGATTAGAACTTCAAGTTCTTAGCCAAATCGAGTTTGGCGTCTTCGGGGCCGACAATGGCGCTACACCATTTTTCGCGTTGGAAAAGCATTTCAATGCAGGCATTCACTTGCTTGGTCGTCACCTTTTCGATGCGATCCAAAAAGTGATCGATAGGTTCAATGCCCGACCCGTAAAAAATCTGACGAGCCAAAGCTCCCATGCGAGTATTGGTCGATTCGAGGCCGAGCAGGACCGAACCACGCAGGTTACGCTTGGCGTCGGTCAATTCCTTCGCGGGCAGCCCTTCCTTCTTAAGACGTTTGATCTCGCCGCTGATGGCCGATAGGGCTTTGGGTAAATCACCCGCCTCGGTGGCTAGTCCGATGGAGAAGGCGCCGCAGCCGATGAGAAATTCTGGGCTGGAATAAATCGAATAAACCAAGCCGCGCTCTTCGCGTACACTTTGAAAAAGGCGAGAGCTCATGCCATCGCCGAGTACGAGATTCAACAGCAAAAGGGCTAGGCGCTTTTCATCTTCCCAGCCGAAGGTGGGAACGCCGAGCAGGACATTGCATTGCTGCACCTTACGCTTATCGACCAAATGCCGAGCCTTCATTTCGGGTACCGTGCGGTTCAGTCGTGGCCGAGCATTTTTCAGATCGGCATTGGCAGGGGACAGCAATCCAATCGCATTGGCAGGGACGGGCTTGGCCTTGCTGCCGGGAATCCTGAAGGCCTTGCAGGTCAATTGAACCAGGGCGTCATGATCGATTTTCCCTGCCGCCGTCACCAACATGGGTGCCGTGTCTCGCGTGAGGGCTTGATGAGCGAGTAAATCCTTACGGCTCATGCCGCGCACGCTGGCATCGGTGCCCGCGATAGGGCAACCCAAGGCATGGTCGCCGAAAATTGCCGCTGAGAAAAGCTCGTACACATGCTCTTCAGGATTGTCGTGCACGCTGTGAATCTCTTCGACGATGACTTCTTTCTCTTTTTTCAATTCGCCGGCATCGAAACTTGAATCGAGGGCCATGCTGAGCAGCATGGCGAGGCTGGCTTCGGCTTCAGTATCCACGACCTTGGCATGAAGACAAGTCTGCTCCTTGCTCGTATAAGCATTGACCTGGCCGCCACTGGCTTCGAAGCGTTGCACGATTTGCAAAGGCGAATGCTTGGGCGTGCCTTTGAAAACCATATGCTCATAGAGATGAGCCAGCCCATTGGTGCGCGGCGTCTCGTCGCGCGACCCGATATCGAGAAAAACACCGAGACTGCCTGAGCGCACGTCTGGCAGGGTTTCGCTGGCCACCAGCACCCCATTGGGGAGTTGGCTGACCTGGGTGCGCCCGCGCTGCTGCGGGGCGGAAGTAACGCGGGATTTGGCGGCGGAGGCTGGTCTTTTTGGCATGGAGCACAAAGATTAGCTCTCTAAAGCCTTAGGCATAAAAAAAGGCCGCTTCCCTGGGGAAACGGCCTCGTATTTATCCGCAGTTAACCGGCCTAGCCGGTATTCCACATCGGGCGAATTAAGCGGCAGGAGCCAAAAGCGCCTTGCGCGAGAGCTTGATTTTGCCCTGCGGGTCGACACCAATGCATTTGACTTCGAGCTCGTCGCCCATGGAGACCACGTCTTCGACTTTCTCGACGCGGCCAATGGCCAATTCGGAAATATGGACCAAGCCTTCTTTGCCAGGCAAAATCTCGACGAAGCAACCGAAGGTCGCAATGCCCTTCACCTTGCCGCGATAGGTTTTGCCCACTTCGGCTTCGGCGAAAAGCTCATTCACCATTTTCATGGCCACCAAGGCATTGCCGCGATGAGGAGCCGAAATGGTCAAGTTGCCTTGATCATCGACATTGAGGGTTGCGCCGGAATTCTCTTGAATGCCGCGAATGATTTTGCCGCCAGGACCGATGAGATCCTTAATGCGTTCGGCAGGGATTTTCTTCTGAATGATGGCAGGCGCGTATTTGCTCAATTCGCGAGCTTGTGGCAGGGCTTCCTTCATCTTGCCGAGAATATGGAGACGGCCTTCGCGGGCCTGCTCCAATGCCTGGTGCATGATTTCGGAGGTGATGCCGGCCATCTTGATGTCCATCTGGAAGCTGGTAATACCCTTTTCGGTACCGCAAACTTTGAAATCCATGTCGCCGAGATGATCTTCGGTGCCATTGATATCGCTCAAGGTCTCGTGTCGCTTGCCGTCGGAGATAAGGCCCATGGCAATACCGGCCACGGGAGCCTTGATTTTGACGCCGGCATCCATGAGGGCAAGGCTGCCGCCGCAAACCGATGCCATGGACGAGGAGCCATGGGATTCGAGAATATCGGAGACAATGCGAATGGTATAAGGGAAGCTCTCGGCGGTGGGCAAGACGGGCGCGAGGGCGCGCTCGGCGAGGAAACCATGGCCGACTTCGCGACGACCCGTGACGCCCATGCGCTTGGCTTCACCGACCGAAAAGCCGGGGAAGTTGTAATGCAGCATATAGCTCTTGAAGGTTTCGCCCTGGAGCGATTCGATGCGCTGCTCGTCGGTGCGAGTTCCCAGCGTGACGACCACGAGGGCCTGGGTTTCGCCGCGCTGAAACAAGGACGAACCGTGGGCGCGTGGCAAAGCCTGGGTATCGATGTCGATGGGGCGAACGTCCTTGGTTCCGCGACCATCAATGCGAATCTTTTCCGACAAAACCAATTCGCGCATGTCGCGCCATTCGACTTGTTCGAGATAGGCCTTGATGTCTTTTTCGCGACCGGGGAAGCGCTCAGCCAATGCCGCCAAAACGGTTCTTTTCAATTCACCGATGGCGCCATAATGCGCCTTCTTGAGCATGGGCGTATGCAAGGCCTTCCTCAACATGGGAGCAGCCACTTCTTCCACTGCTTTGAAAAGCTCGGCGTCGATGGCCTTGGGCTGCCAATCGCTCTTTTTGACTTCAAAGAAAGAGATGAGCTCTTTCTGAGCCTTGCACAAAAGCTTGATGGCTTCGTGGCCTGCCAAGATGGCATCGACCATGAGCTTTTCGCTCACTTCAATCGCACTGCCTTCGACCATGAGAATCGAAGTGGCGCTGCCAGCGACGACGAGTTCGATGTCGGCTTGTTCTTGTTCTTCGAAAGTGGGATTGATGATGAAACTTCCGTCACGATTGCCAGCAACCTTCACAGAGGCAACTTGGTCTTCGAAAGGAAGGCCGGCCAAGCCGATGGCGGCCGAAGCGGCGCCGACGGCGATGGTGTCGGTGTCGTATTTCTCGTCCGCCGATAAAACCGTGGCCACCACTTGCACTTCGCGACGATAGCCGTCGGGAAACATGGGGCGCAAGGGACGATCGATGATGCGCGAATTCAGCACTTCATGATCATTGGGCTTGAGTTCGCGCTTGAAATAACCGCCGGGAATTTTACCCGCGGCATAAAAGCGCTCGCGGTATTCGACGGTTAGGGGGAAAAAGTCATTGTCTTGATCGGGACCGGTGCAAACCGTGCAAAGCACCACGGTATTGCCCATGCGGGCCAATACGGAGCCGAGCGCCTGTTTGGCCCATTTTCCAGATTCAATTGTGATGGTTTTGTCGCCGGGTAGGACGACAGAAACGCTGTGTTGAGACATTGATGGTGCTTTCTCGCCACGCGCGGCAGGCGCCTATTCAATGCGATGGCCTCCGCTTGCAGCCATAGTCCCACAAGGCGGGATGCGGTGGCCGGAAGTGGCGACCCGCAGGCGCGCGCCACGAACACGTCGGGGCCGCGCGGCGGGCGTTTTGGGAAAATGAAAAGAAATTAACGACGCAAATCGAGTTGCTTGATCAAGCCACGATAACCGGAGAGGTCATTGCGCTGCAAATAGTTGAGCAAGCGACGGCGCTGGGCGACCATGGTGGTCAGGCCGCGGCGGCTGTGCTTGTCCTTCTTATGAACCTTCATGTGTTCGGTAATGGAAACAATGCGGTGGGTCAAAAGCGCTACTTGCACTTTGGGATTGCCAGAGTCATTCTCATTGACGCCGAATTGGGTCACGAGATTGTGGGCGATGTCCTTGGTCATGGTCGGCATGCGGATACTTTTCCTTGGCTGGCCGGTTTTGTTATTTCAGTGAGACGCGGAAAAGTAGATAACGAAACGGGTCTAGCCAAATGCTTTGGCCTCAAGCCCTTAGAAAATCACTTTGGCGGCAGATTTTCACCTGCCGCGGCGCCGGCGAAATTAGGTCGCCCAGGTCGCATTGGGCATGAAAAGGCCCAAAAGCAGCAAAATGAACACTAAAATGGAAGCAATGATGAGTAAAGGCCCAATAAAATTGGGGCCGTCATCGACAAGACCCTTGGTGTCGGTCATATCGTTCATGAGGTGGTCCTTGGTAATATGGGCTATAACCCAATTGTATGGTAAGGTAACTAAAGGCCCTAGGGGTATCCGACAAACGCGAAAAAATCCGATAAATCGCTTTCGATTTGTGCCTTCAATTCATCAATATCCGCAAAACGGCGCTCGGGTCGGTGGAATTTCAGCAATTCGAATTGCAAATCTTGCCCATACAAATTGCCGGTAAATCCCGGAATGTGAACTTCGATTTTATACTGCTGTTCCCCGAAAGTGGGGGAAAATCCAATATTGGCCAGGGCCGACTTTTGTTGACCTTGCCACGTCGCCACTCCGAAATAAACGCCTGAAGCCACGCGTACCTTCTCGGGGCAGCCGGTATTCACGTTGGCCGTGGGCACCTTCATTTGCCTGGCCCTTCCCATGCCGGCCACGACCTGGCCGGAATAGCTGAAAGGCCGCCCCAGCAGGGCATTGGCTTGTTCCAAATGACCTTTTTCCAAATGGGCGCGAATCACGGAAGAGCTGACAAGCTCACCACCGACATGAACGGGCTCATTTTCCTCGATGACCCATTCGGGTTGGGAAAGCGATCGCAATAAGTTGGCATCGCCCTTGGCCCCGGAGCCGAAGCGATGATCATGGCCCAATAAAAAAAGCTGGCCCTGCATACGTCCCAGCAATAAATCGCGAGCAAAGCTTTCGGCAGGGACTCCGGCCAAAGCCTTATCGAAGCGCAAGGTGATGACTTGGACCGGGTAGGGAGCCAGCCAATGGGCTTTTTCAGCCGGCGAAGCCAGGCAGGAGAAGGGGTCGTCGGGGCGGAAAACCTGGCGGGGATGAGGATCAAAGGTGAGCACTACCGGGTCGAGTTGGCGTTCCCCTGCGAGCCGAATGAGGCGATGAAGCACATGCTGATGCCCTAGATGAACACCATCGAAATTGCCCAGAGTGATTGCGCTCGGCCTTGCGAGACGGATTTCATCCCAGCCTTGAGCCGGAAGGTTCACGATCCGGCAAGCACCTTGCGGGGCAATAATTGGCGCAGGGCATTGATTTCGCCGATAGCCACAAGATTGCCAGATTTATCTAAGACGCGATAAAGTGAATCTGCCACGGTATCGGATTCAATCAGGGCATAGCCCACGGGAGGCACGGAATTGCCATTGAGCAAGGGGCCTATCCACCTATCGATGAGCTGAACACCAGGCAAATGATGCATGGCCGAAGCGAGTGGCAATAAGTCGGCCTCTCCGGTCAAGTCGCCTTCGGGCTTGGCATCGCGCAAGTCATAAGGGCCGATTTGTAGGCGGCGAATGTCGGCGGCGACTCCGCCACAGCCGAGCACTTGGCCTATTTCATGGGCCAAGGTGCGTACATAGGTGCCCTTGGAACAAAAAAGCTCCAGGGTCATCCGATCGCCCTTGCGCTCCTTGAGTTCGAGGCGCTTCACCTCGACTTCGCGCGGCGTCAAAGCAACGGTTTCGCCCGCTCGCACGCGGTCGCAGGCGCGTTTGCCCTGAATTTTGATGGCCGAATAGGCGGGCGGGGTTTGCTGAATTTTACCGCGAAATGGAGCCAGCGCTTCTTCGATTTGCTCGTTGCTCAATTCGGGCACGGGCTTTCGTTCAAGCACTTCGCCTTCGAGATCATAGGTGTCGGTGGTAATACCGAGCTGCAAATCAAAGCGATAAACCTTGGGCAAACCTTCGAGAAATTCAAGCAGGCGAGTGCCATTGCCGACGGCCACCAAAAGCAAACCCGAGGCGGCGGGGTCGAGGGTGCCGGCATGGCCGACTTTTTGCCCACGAAATAAGCGCTTGACGGGATAAAGGGCTTGAAAGGAACTGATGCCAGTCGCTTTGTCCAAAAGCAAAAAGCCATGAGCCTGGGAGCGCGGCTTCGCCGAAGGGTTGGAATTGGGTTTCGAGTTCAACAGTTCGGCTTTTCGTTCCAAATCAGGTAAAGGCAGGGTATCGGTCAAAATCATTCTTCGTCTTCTGGGTCAGCCTCGGGCTTGTCGACTTTCTCTTTGGCTTGCAAGCCCTTAAGGACTTCATTGATTCGAAAGCCATGATCAAGATTTTTGTCTTCGACAAAAGCTAGGCGGGGTACGGTTCGGGTTTTGAGAGCTTTGGCAAGGTGAGTCCGCATAAAGCCGGCCGAATGCGCCAGGGCTTCGAGCGAATCGTGCTTTTCCTTGTCATTGCCCAAAATGGAAATAAAGACCCTGGCATGGGCTAGGTCGGTGGTCACATCCACACGGGATATGGTCACAAAGCCCACGCGTTGATCCGACATTTCCCGGAGCATAAAATCGCCCAACTCACGTTGAATGAGGTGGCCGATGCGATCCGTCCTGCGAGTCATGGGATGGGGTCCGTGTAACTGGGTGGTGCGGGGAAGGTGACCCGCGCGGCCTTCTCAGAGAAGGGCGCGGGCACCAGGATCCGCTTCAGGCGTTGGCTGCGGTGAGCTTGCGAGCGACTTCAACCTTACGGAAGAAGGCAATGACATCGGATTCCCGAATATCCTTGATATTGTCGAGTCCGATACCGCATTCGAAGCCAGCCTTGACCGTCTTGACATCGTCCTTCTCGCGCTTAAGCGAGGTGACCTTGGCTTCGGCGACTTCAATGCCGTTGCGATAAACGCGGGCCTTGAGGTCGCGTTCGACCACACCGCTGCTAACCTTGCAACCCGCGATCAAACCGACGCCCTTGATCTTGAAAAGCTTCAAGATTTCTGCATCGCCAGCGACTTCTTCGCGGATTTCAGGCAAGAGCATGCCTTCCATCGCGGCTTTGATATCATCAACCACATCGTAAATGATGCGATAGAGATTGATGGTCACGCCTTCGCGTTCCGCCATATTGCGGACTTGGTCATTGGGAATGACGTGAAAGGCGATCACCAAGGCATCGGCCGCGGCGGCCAATTGAATATCAGCCTCCTTCACGGCGCCCACGCCCTTGCTAATCACATTGACGCGCACTTCCTTAGTCGAAAGCTTTTCCAAGGAGTTGGCGATGGCTTCCACTGAGCCATCCACGTCGCCCTTGATAATGCACTTGAGCTCATGGAATTCACCGCTCTTGATTTGCTCATGCAGCTGATCGAGAGTGATATGCCGCTTCTGGCGCAATTCGCGATCCTTGGCCGCCATGCGGCGGCGGGTGGCGATTTCACGCGCTTCGCGCTCGTCTTCGACGACGACAAAGCTGTCGCCGGCTTGAGGCGCACCTTCGGTTCCGAGCACTTGCACAGGCGACGAAGGACCGGCTTCCTTGAGGGGACGGTCGCGTTCATCGAGCAGGGCGCGCACGCGTCCCGAATGAATACCGGTGACGAAGGCGTCGCCGACGCGCAAGGTTCCGGTTTGCACCAGCACCGTGGCGACCGGGCCTTTGCCGCGATCGAGGCGCGATTCAATGACCGTTCCCATGGCGGGACGATCCGGATTGGCCTTGAGTTCGAGCAATTCGGTTTCGAGGGCCAAGCGTTCCAGGAGCTTGTCCATATTGAGGCCGCTCTTGGCCGAGACTTCCACCACGGAAACCGTACCACCCCAAGCTTCGTCCTGCACGCCATGTTCGGCGAGTTGGGTGCGAATCTTGTCGGCATTGGCCGTGGGCAAGTCGATTTTGTTGATGGCCACCACGATTTGGCAATTGGCATTCTTCGCCAAGGAAATCGCTTCCTTGGTTTGAGGCATGACCATGCTATCGGCGGCGACCACAAGCAGGACAACGTCTGTGACATTGGCGCCGCGAGTACGCATGGCCGAGAAAGCCTCATGACCGGGAGTATCTAAGAAGCAAATAGGGCCGAGGCGAGTCGCCACGCGATAGGCGCCGATATGCTGGGTAATGCCACCCGATTCGCCCGCGACCACACTGGTCTTGCGGATATAATCGAGTATCGAAGTCTTACCATGATCGACGTGACCCATCACGGTGATGATAGGTGCGCGAGAAACCAATTTCTCGGGGTCGTCATGACCCTCTTCCGAAGTGCCTAAGGCTTCTTCGGAATATTCTTCCATCAATTCGGCTTCAAAGCCGAATTCACCGGCAATGAGGGCGATCATTTCATGGTCAAGGCGCTGATTGATGGTCACCATCATGCCCATTTCCATGCACTTGGCAATGACCTTGGCAGGCAAGACATTGAGCTGGCCAGCCAATTCACCGATGGTGATAAAGTCGGCGACCTTGACAATGCGCTTCTCTTCGCCGCCTTGCTCTTCTTCGCCATCTTTGCGGTCGCGCCGCAATTTGCCACCCGGAGTCTTGGACAAACTCGCCATGACCTTGGTCACATTATTGCGAGCTGCCAACAATTCGGCTTCGATCTGTTCCTTAGTCTTACGACGTCCGCGTCCGCCGGAGCGTCCACGTGGAGCTTGACCGCCTCCGCCGCCGCCTCCGCCACCCTCGGGGCGGTTCCCTCGCTCTTTATCCTTGTCTCTATCGCTACGGCCAGGAGGAGCGCCAGCGCCGACGCCGGGACCGGCGACAACACCCGCTTGCTGGGCACGCAGGGCAAAAACATCACGGGGAGAATCAAAGCCGCGTTGACCGCGACCGGGGCCTACGCCACCGCCGCCGCCACCCGCACCGCCGCCAGGTCCACTCGGACCACGAGCACCCTGATAGCCACCGCCGCCGGGACCGCTGGGGCGATTGCCTTGATAACCGCCACCGCCGCCGCCGGGGCCGCTGGGTCTATTGCCTTGATAACCACCGCCGCCGCCGGGTCCACCTGGACCACCGGGACCGCGATTGCCTTGATAACCTGTTTGGCCGCCGGGTCCACCAGGACCGCGATTGCCGCCATATCCACCGGCGCCACCTGGGCCACCCGGTCCGCCTGGACCGCGATTGCCCTGATAGCCACCACCTTGGCCATCACGACCACCGGGTCCACCGGGACCGCGATTGCCTTGATAACCACCGCCGGTTCCGCCTGTACCGCCGCCTGCAGGGCGGGTGAGTTGACCGGAATAGCCTTGACCTGGAGCTTGACGATCTCCTCCACCACGGCGACCTTGATCTTGTCGGCTGCGGGCGATGCGGGCCAAAAGGGCGGCATCGGGTTTTTCGACGGAAACTTTCAACTCTTGATAAATCGAGCGTGCCTTGGCCTCGGCATCGGCCGAAGTCATGTTTTTGGCCACAGGGGAAGCTGGCTCAGACGCTGCGGCTTCGGGTGCTGATGCTGCTGCCGCAACGGCTTCGACCGGGGCTGTAGACGGCGCCGACACTGCCGGAGCAGGAGCTGCTTCGACGGGCTTGGGCTCAGGACGCGAAATCGCGGCCGGTGCTTCCACTGGGACCGGGCGAGGGACGGGCTTTTCAATACGTGTTTGAAATTTATTGGGAGACGATGGCGTAATCGTGTCCATCGAGTCCAGACGACGCACCTGCTTTTCCACCACCTCGGAGGGCGCAGCCACTTCGGGACGGGCTTCGGCCACAGGTGCGGACTTTGGCGCTTCGACCTCGGCCTTGGGTGCAGGCTTGGGGGCTTGCACGGGCTCGGGAGCGGATTCGGCTACCGGTGCCGGACGCGGCGCAGGCTTGGGCTCGGAAATCGCCGCTGCCACAGGTGCAGCTTCGACCACGGGCGCAGCCACAACGGGCGCTGGTGCTGGAATGTGAACTGGAGGTGCCGGAGGCGGACCCTTCTTGATCACAGCCTTCATCGGGATTTTTTTGCCCGACTTAATGAGTTCATCGCGCTCTTGGCGCTCTTTTTCGGCGTGAATGAGCGGCTTCACCTTGAGAAAGGTGGGCTGGTCGATCATACTGGAGGCCGACTTAACGTCTTCGCCCGTATCCTTGAGCAACTTGAGCAACATATCGCTCGAGATGTCGTAGGACTTGGCCAGCGAAGAGACGCGTTTCTTGGTATCAGTCATAATGCGGCTTCCAATGTAGTTTCGCGGCATGCCCCGCGGGCCTTTCCGCCACCTTGGCGGATCGATTGAGTGCTACCCCCGCGGTTTCCCGCGCGGGTCTTGGACTCAGGCCCTCACGGCAATGGCGCCTGCTCGGTCTTTTTCTTGCTAAACAAGGACTCGAGTTCGCTGTATTTGTTAGCCACCTTCGGCGTTGAGGCGACGCCCGCCACTCCCTCAGGGGAAGCAGGGACTTTCGCACCTTCGCGCGGCTTGAAGAGCACGTCGCGCTCTTCGGGCGGCAAATTGCTGAATTCGGTCTGGCCATAAATGTCGAGTTCACGGCCCATGAGCTTGCTGGCGAGACGGACATTTTGTCCGCCGCGGCCTATGGCTTGGGAAAGGTCTTCGTCGGCCACGATAACAACCACGCGTCCATCACCGATATCGGTGAGCTGGCGCACTTGGGCGGGCGATAGGGCACGACGTATATAGGAGCTGGCATCATCGCTATAGTGAATGATGTCGATGCGCTCATTGCTAAGCTCGCGGACAATGGCTTGCACGCGATTGCCCTTCATGCCCACGCAGGCGCCGACGGGATCAATGCGCTCGTCCTTGCTGACCACGGCGATTTTGGCGCGAAAGCCAGGGTCGCGCGCCACGGCGCGAATAGTGACAATGCCATCGTGAATTTCGGGCACTTCCAGCTCAAAAAGCCGGGCCAAAAATTCGGGATGGGTGCGCGACAAAAGAATTTGCGGGCCCTTGGTATTGGTGCTCACATTTGCGATATAGGCGCGAATATTGTCGCCCTGGCGATAGCGTTCCTTGCGGATTTGCTCTTTCAGGGGAATGATGCCTTCGGTCTTGCCGAGATTCACCAGGATATTGCCGCGATCGACTTGCTGCACCGTGCCGGTCACCAGAGTGCCGACTTTATGCTGATAGTCTTCGAAAATCTTTTCGCGCTCGGCATCACGCACGCGCTGCAAGAGGTTTTGCTTAGCGGCTTGAATCGCGGCGCGACCGAAATTCTCGATGGGGATTTCCATTTCGAGATAATCCCCGGGAGCGGCGTCGGCATTGTATTCGCTCGCCTCGCTCACCAGCATGTATTTCTCGTCATAGGTGGCCACTTCTTCGGCCGTCATTTCGGTGGGCACGTCGGGATAATCATCGACCACATGCACACGCAGGTAGACATGAATCTCGCCGCTTTCGGTTTCGATTTCGGCTTCGACGTTCTTGGCCACGTTCAGGTATTTCTTGGCCGCATTCACGAGACTCTGTTGCAGAGTATCAATGACGACATCCTGACTCAAATTCTTGGTCTTCGCAATGAGCGAGAGATTCTCGATGAGGTCCTTTTCGAGCGACATAGGGAAACTCTCCTTAGGAAGGGAGGACGATCTCGCAGCGGGCCTGGGTCACTTGGGAGCGAAGCACTTCCAAGGGGCCGGCAGGAGTTTCGATCACGGCGGAATTTTCTGTCACGGAAACGAGTTTCCCGATCAGAATTTTCTTGCCTTGTATCGGCTGCTGGGTGGACAAACGAACGATACGGCTAACATTACGTTGCCAGTCTCGCAGGGATTTGAAAGGTCGGTCTATGCCGGGCGAGCTTACCTCTAAGGTATAGGGCTCGTTTTCCAGCACGTTCTCGGCGTCAAGCAAGGTGCCGAGTTGGCGGCTAACCTGGGTGCAGTCGTCGATGGAGACGGAAGGGGCCTTGCCGATATAGACACGGACAATGCGACGACGGCCCGCGCGGAAAACCTCGACATCCACCAAGTCGGCGCCCTGCGCTTCGCAGGCTCCTTGCGCGAGTTGTTGAATGCGTTCGATTAAGTCCATAGGGTCGGTTGTAGAGGTCCTGAAGGTCGAGTCTGCCGGTGGCTAAGGTTTGGCCTTAAAAGAAGGAGTACCCGCGCAGACGCCGAAACGACGTCCCGCGAAAGCCGACCCCGTCGCGTTAAAGCGACCCGGTTTTCTCGGAAAGCAGGAAGACGTGGGCGCCCACGTGAGGAGGGTCAATTTAAATCCAAGCGGGGCTGCTGGCAAGGCTTGGGGTGGCACTTAACCCCAGTGGCAGGGTGAACGGGGGTTGTTATGTTAAACCCAGCTCATGATAAAAGCCTTGCTCCTCATTATTATCGGTGCGACCGGTTTTTGGTTTAGCCTGAAGCATTTGCGCCGCAGTGTGGTCGATATTCAGGGTAAGCCCAAGGGTTCGCATCGCACCGAAGACAAGTTCTTCAACTACCCGTTGACCTTTTTGTGGTTTGGGTATTTGCTGCTTTTCTTTGCTGGCCTGATAGTGAACAACTTGGTTTTCAAGTAGTCTCGGCTTTTTTAACCCGATCCCAGTAAGCGTCCATTTGTTCCAGTGTCAGGCCATTGAGGTTTTGGCCATCGGTGTGGATCAGGTTTTCCATGGTCTGGAAACGGCGCATGAATTTCTGGTTGGTGCCGGAAAGGGCGCGTTCCGGGTCTATATCGAGTCGCCTCGCCAGGTTAACCATCGAGAACAGCAAATCACCGAATTCGGATTTTAGTCGTTCGCGTGCGGCTTCGGGGGTGGGGTGTTCGCCGGCCATGGCGCGGCTGGCGGTGAGGGGGGCCGTGGGGTCGGTCAGGCTGCCCGAGGTTTGGAGCTGATTCAATTCTGCCTCGAATTCGGCCAATTCTTCATGCACTTTGGCGAGGGGGCCCTGATAATCCAGCCAATCAAAGCCATGTTTGGCGGCGCGAGATTGAATTTTCTGGGCCTTGGCCAAGGCAGGCAATTGGCGGGGAATTTGCCCCAGGGCCGATTCGGGTTGGGCGGCGGCATCGGGACCTGAGCCGGTTTTAGCCGCCATTTCGGCTTTTTCTTTTTGCTTGATGGCGTCCCATTGCACTACGACGGTGGCGGCATCCTTGGCTTCGGCTTCGCCAAAAACATGGGGATGACGACGTATCAGTTTTTCGCAAATGCTGGTGACCACGTCTTGATATTCGAAGTGACGCTGTTCCTGGGCCATCTGGCTGTGAAAGACCACTTGCAGCAGTAAATCGCCCAATTCTTCGGCCATATTCGGCCTATCGTGACGCTCGACGGCGTCGACAAATTCATAGCTCTCTTCAATCAGGCAGCTCAAAATCGATTCATGGGTCTGTTCTTTGTCCCAGGGACAACCGTCGGGCGCGCGTAGGCGAGCCATAATGTTTAAGAGGTCGTCGGTGGAATAGCGCTTTGAATTAGGTGACATAGCGCGTAAAGATGCCAACCTTGTGGGTGGTTTATCGAGAGGCTGCGCACCTTGATAACTGCTCAAATGAGCAGTATATCTTGGGTATGTCCATTGCACTTGCCATTCGCGTTTTGACTTCGGAGAGTGAAGACTATCCCTGCGGGCTTAGGCGCTTGCCTACGGCTCCGCGCATCGAAGTGCGCGGGGTTTGGAATTGTCTTCCTGAGGCCGCGGTGGCTGTGGTGGGCACACGGCATCCGACGCGACTGGGCATGGCCCTCGCCTCGGATTTGTCGCGAGCTTTGGGCGAAGCGGGTTATGGGCTGGTTTCGGGTTTGGCCAAGGGCATTGATACGGCCTGTCATGCCGCCGCTTTGAAGGTGGGAGCACCTACGGCGGCGGTTTTAGGTTGCGGGGTCGATGTGGTTTATCCCAAGTCGAATCGCTTGCTGATGCAACAAATGGCCGAACAGGGGGCCTTGATTAGCGAGCATGCGGCGGGAACGCCGCCTTTGCGAGGTCATTTCCCCAAACGCAATCGCTTGATTGCTGCACTCACGCGGGCCGTCATTGTGGTCGAGGCCGGGCCTGACAGCGGCGCCTTGCATACCGCGGAGTATGCGCGCCGCTTGGGGCTTCCGGTTTTGGTGCCCTTGGCATGCCTGACGGGCGAGGTCGGGGGTGGCTTGCAAGGCCTATTGCGTCAGGGGGCTTTTGCATTTGCTGATGTGCCAGCGGCCTTGAAAATACTGGCGACGGGAGTGGCGCGGCGCATGCCTTTGCCTTCTGTGGGGACGGGGGACGGCAAGGGCAAAAGCCTGGAGAGGCCTGGGGTGCAAAGGTCGGCATTGGAACCTAGTGGACCGGACGCCCGGAGCCACCCGGGCGAGCCAAGGATTTTGCCGCGAGAATTGGCGCAATATCTGGAGCGGAGCCAAGCCTTGTCGGCCGAAGAGCTTTTCGAAGCTTGGCATCATGCGGCCGAGTCGATTCGCGAGGAAGGCGCACCCATGCGTCCGCCCCGTTCGCTAGCCGCTTGGTCGGCGCAATTGCTGGCTTGGGAAATGCAGGGGGAAATCGAACGCGGACGCGACGGCCGCTTTCGCGACGCGCGAAGGCAAAGGATGTTATTCTAATTTCACGGGGAAACCTGCCCGTTAACCTATGGCCAAATCCCCGAATAATATGGCGAAAAACAAGGTGGCCAAGTCCAAAGGCCGGCCGGGGTTTGCCTGGTTGCCCTGGCTTTTGCTGGGCATTTTGGCGGTGGTGGTTTATGACGTGATGAATGGCCCCAGCGGACTTTTGAATTTGCGGCAACTGGCCCAGGTCAATGCGGGCAAGCGCCAGGTTATCGATAGTTTAGAGCAAAGGCGCGAAGATTTAGGGAAAGAAAAACGCAGGCTAACGGAAGACACGGCCTATCTCGAAGCCGTGGTTCGCCACGAACTCGGCATGGCCAAGCCAGGTGAAAAAGTTTATCGCTTTGTCGATAAACCGCCAAAGCCCTGATCCCTTGGCTGGGGCAATCTGGGGCAATAAATCCAAGCGCAAAAAAAAGGCCGCCTCGGCGAGGCAGCCCCAAATAGGGACTTAAAAATGGACCTTAGAGTCGGGTCACAGGGCGGTTATTTCTTGATTTCCAAGCCCGTTTTGGGCTTGCTGTCCTTGGCCGCAACGACATAACCCGCCAGCATGCCGTCGAGATAGAAGCGCGATACGGTTAAGCCACCATGAATGGGCTTGCCATAGCGCGTGTCTTGCACGGCGTCGAACTGGTAGGACTTGTCCTGCCAAGGAGCCTTGATCAGCTGCTCGACAGGGGCGTCGTTGTGCATGGCCTTGGCCACGACCTTGGTCAGGGACTTACCCAGCATCTCCACCTGGGTATGACCCCAGAGATGACGCGCGGATTCGTTCCAACCAATGATTTTCAGGTCCGTATCGCAAAGGATAACGGCCGGCCCTGAGGCATTGCGGTAAGCGGCGGCGGCTTTGGCGGCGCGAGCATAAATCTCTTCGTCTAGCGCTTCGGGGGAGATACCTATCTCCTCCACATAGCGTAGAACCGCCTCTTCCGTCAGGCGGCGTGGGCCCCGTCCGATGCGCTCATACGGCATACGGCCTTGATCAAGCCAGTTGATCACCGTCTGCGCAGAGACATGGAAGAGCTTGGCCACTTCTCCTGTCGTCAGCATGATTAATGGACTCCTACAGTCTTCGCGAAACCGTCATGCGATGCCGGCAGCGCAAATTCCTAACCGGATTATCACCCAGTTTTGTGGATATTTCAATGTGGATTCGTTTTTCATGTCTTTAATGTCTGAAATCAAACCTCCGCAGCACCGCTAGAAAGCTCCCATATTATGGGGGGTCGGACAAACGCTAAGAAAAGGGCTTTGATGGGCCTTTTACCGGGGGCTTTTGCGGATGGTATAATCGACGGAAAAACCTGAACTTAGGACGATTCGGTGAACGAGGCGACAACGCCGGTCTATTTCCTGGGCAGAACGCCGGCCTTGGCAGGGCGGTTGCGCGAGCTGTATTCCACCATGACTTGGCAGCCGGCTTATCGTTTGCAAATCTCCTTTGCCACCCTTGATCCGGATAGGTGGCCCGAGTTTGTGCCTCGTCGCCGTCCCGCTTTGGTTTTCGTGGAAATGCTGCCTGAGGAAATGGGCGTGGCTTCGGTTTTGATTCAAGCCTTACGCGCCTTCAATCCGTGGTTGCAAGTGGCCTTATTGGCCGACGATGGGGTGGACTATTTCCAAGTGGCGCAAGAATGTTCGGTGGGCAATGTGCTCAAGAAAAGCGGTTTCGATGCCGCCTTGCTACGCGCTCTGACGGTGAGACTGCTCACGGGCAATATTTTCGGATTTGAACCGTATTTTCATGAGGGCTATACCGTGGGTCCGCTTTTTCGAACCTTTAGCGGACCGGTCAAAGTGCAAGCCGTCATAGACGAAGCCTTCGACTTCGGCGAGCCCTATGTGCATGCGGAAGAACGCGGCAATTTCCGAATGTTTCTGCATGAAATGCTGCTCAATACCTTTTCCTATGCCATCCATGGAATCACTCCAGAAGAACGCGATCAAACCGCGGCGACGGCACCCTCGGAAGTCGATATTCCTGAGCGGCGAGGTATCAAGCTCATGGTGGCGGTGGATAAGGAGAAGGTGGGCTTTTCCGTCACGGACAGTACGGGTAATTTGAGCATGCTGCGTCTGCTGAATAAGTTGAGACGTCAGTCGCGAATCGGCGAGGAGGCGTTGCCGCCCGGGATCTACGATGAAACGGGACGGGGCATTTCTTTACTTTATCGTTATAGTCGTTTTATTGTCAACATTCTACGCGGCGTAAGAACCGAAACCATTTTTTTACAGTATCACAAACAAGAATTGAATCGCTTCGAAAGCATCATTATCACCGAGGTCAATCCTCCTGCGGGGTAGTCGCCACGGCATTTTGCCAGCAGTCATCGCTTGGAAACAAAGTGGAAATGTCGGGTTTAAAACTCTTTGACGGGTGTTCGTTAAAAGTTGCCTTAGTGTTCACAAACTATCCACAGATGTGGACAAACGCCTGATTTTTATGGCGGAAAATTATACAGAAGTAGGGTTTGCCTTGTAATTACTCACAGCTCTTCAACATTTCTGCTAGTGAACCGTTAGATTTAAAAAACCTCTAAGTATCGGGTCACATTCACATCCCCGAGGAGAAACATCCATGAAACCGTTCCGTACTGGCGTCGTCGCATGCGCCGTCTATTCGACCTTCGCCTTCGCTCAAAGCGATTATTCGGCTGCGTTGGCGACGTCCGCCCCAGCTGCAAAGCCCGCCTCTTCGAGCGATGTGGTCGGTCCGCGCACGGGCCTTTATGGCTCGGTGATGAAGGGCAATGCCGCCTCGGACAATACGGTGGACGATTTCACCAAACGTGGTCATCTCATCGACCGGCAATATTTGGCGGGATGGGGCGGTGCCGATTTGGTCAATGCCGGCTATAGCTTCGAGGCTATCGGATTGAATTGGTTCGGTGCGGCTTATGGTGGCGGGTCGCCGGATGAAGTTCGATTCGGTATCGCCAGCGCAGGCAAGTTCAGCGGCGGTCTCATGGTGGCTTTGAATAAGGTCTCGACCGAGGATACCCTGGCCACGGTCTCCACCAAAACCAAGACGGTATTGGAAACCGACGGCTTCGGTGCTTTTGGCAGTTTTGCCATTGGAAATGCTGGCGATGTCTATGGCGAAGTTTCGGTGCTCACTGGCTTCGATGACTTGGCTACCGGTAATGACAACTATATCAAGTTCGATCCTGCTGGAACCGAGGTGACTCCGCGCATTATTCATTTGATGGGTGGCTGGAAAAAAGATGCCACTGCCGAAGGCACTCATGCCCTCAATGCTGAACTCATTTTGAATGTTGAAAGCTGGGAAAACAAGCCCGCCGCGGCAGCGGCCACAGCCAAGCGTAGCATCACCGACGTCCAGTTGTGGTTTTATCACGGCTATATCCTCAAAGATGCTGGCACTTTCAAGGTTTTCGCGGGCTCAAATAGCTTGTTTCAATTCCAAACCCGCGATTGGGATTCGGCGCCAACTGACCGTTCCTTGGCCGTGGTCTCCGTGACACCGAATATGAGCTTTCAGAAGACCTTAGGTCATGGCTTCGAGGCGACGGCTGGCGCGGGTGTCTCCGTGGCTTGGGTGTCCCTGACCAATATGCCCAGCGGCGCAAATAATCTGGACCAGTCGACGAGTTTTTTCACCGCCGGCACGGACATGGCCGTGGGCCTACGTTGGGCCTACGAGAATTTTGCCTTTGAAGGAGCCGTCAAAGAGGCTCTTCTGGCCAATGGCCCGCAATTCATCGGCGGCAATGCGGCCCCCGGTATGTTCGCTCAAATTGGAATGTCAGTCGGTTTCTAATCGGAATTCTAGCCGAGCCGAAAATCGGCTCGGCAGACCCTGGCACCGTCTTTACCTTTGGTATTCATGAAGACGGTGCTCCTGCTTTTGGCTTCGAATATTTTCATGACCTTTGCTTGGTATGGTCATCTCAAGTACAAGAGTTCCCCCTTGTGGATTGCCATACTCGCCAGTTGGGGTATAGCCTTTTTTGAATATTGCCTGCAAGTGCCTGCTAATCGCATGGGCAGCGCCACCTTCGCCACGGCCCAATTAAAAATCATGCAAGAAGTCATCACCCTTCTTGTCTTCGCCGCTTTCTCCGTGCTTTATTTGAAAGAAAGCTTACGCTGGAATCATCTGGTGGCTTTTGCCTTCCTATGTGGCGCCGTGTATTTCACCTTCCGCAAATGAAGCGCCGAGGTCGCGATACCCAGCCTTTTGGCATTCCCCCGGAATTGTGGGAAAGCCAGCAATGGTTAGGTCGCATGATATCCCGCCCTTTGGCGGCGGATTGGCATAGCGAAAAATTCGGCATCCTTCGCCCCGAGAATGCATTATCCGCCGAAGCGGAAGCCTTCTTGCGAGGTCACGCTAGCATGAACGCCTTCGATCGCGCGCAGGTGTATAACCGCCAGTATTGGTTTCGCCTCATCAGCGTCATGCAATTGGATTATGACTGCACCCTTCATGTGATGGGCTTGCACCGCTATAACCCTTGGGTGATTCGCTATCTCGACAAGCATAAGCCCGACTCGCCCTATCTCAATGATTTAGATGCCCACTTCGAAGCCTTTTTGCGGGCGGAATATTGGGAAAGCGATCGTGACCTAGTCTTGGAGGCGGTGGTATTTGATCGTGCCTTCGCCAGGGCTTTTGAGGGTGGACTTGGGCATCGCCTCCTTCCGGCCGCCCTCGCCGGTGCCGACTTAATGGCCTTGCCATTGCGATTGGCGCCTCATGTGACCTGTCTGGCCTTGACCCATGATTGGAGCGAATATCGCCGCTCGGTATTAGGCGACACCAGCCTGGAACGGGTGGTGGACTTGCCTCCTTCCCGGGCGTTTTCGGTGGTGGTTTATCGCGAAGAAATCACCCTGTATGAAAAAGAAGTCGCTCCTGCGGCATGCGCCTTATTGCAATCCCTGCGCGAGCCCGGCACCTTGCCGGAAGTCATCGACCGATTGCCCGACCTGCCCGCGGCGGAAATGCAGGAACTGGAATCCCACCTCACCGAGTGGTTTGCCGATTTTGTCGCTCGCGGATGGGTGGTTTCGGGCACCTGAGCCCTAAGGGCAATCACGCCCTTCTTTTCAGGCTTGTCCCAAGAAGGGTTGCAGTCGATTTTCCAGGGCGGCGAGATAGGGGGTCGCCTGGGGATCGCGCTCCCCGGGGGCAAAGCTGGCAAAGCGTTTATGCGTGGCCGGGTCGTATTTGCCCTCAATGATTTCATAGAGCACGGCCACGGGAGACAAGGCCATCACGGTATGCCATGTCCGCGGCTGTATTTCGACTTGGCGCACCGGGCCTTCGGAAGATAGCCGGGCGACTTCCAATACTTCGCCTACCTCATTGAAAATGGGCACTAAGGCCTCGCCGCGTAAAACCGTGAAAATCTCCAGCTTGTCGGGGTTTTCATGCTTGTGTGGCTGGCAATAGGTGCCACGAATCATGACATTGATCATGCGCTGCAAGGTATCTTCGGGTCCATGCAAATTGAGATTGCAACGCCGACGAGGCGAAGCTTGGGCTTGTGCAATCAAGGCCTCGATTTGCGAATCATGTAAGCGAGACAAGGGCATGGCAGAGTTCTCCCTCCGGAGTGTTGAAGTGCAATTTTAGCTTCGAAGTCATGGCGTCTATGCGACCGGGCTTGCAACTGGGCCGGGGAAGCGGCACAATGGGGCCGATGTCTAACTATTCTCGCCGGGGCAGCCTTGGCCTCACTCTGATGCTCGCCGCTTACGCAATGGCGCCCGCCGACCAGTTCAATCACAAGGTGATTTTGGTGGGCGATAGGGGAGCCGCTTTGGGCGGCGCCTATACGGGATTGGCCGATGATGCCACGGCGACGTGGTATAATCCCGCCGGGTTGACCCAGCTCAAGCAATTGAAGCTCAATGTTTCCGCGCAAATCGTGCAATACCAGAAGCAACGCATAGGCATTGCCGACAGCAAAGAAATACCCTACAACTCTTTCAACTTTTCGCCGTCCATCACCAGCTTATCCCAAAAGATGGGGAATTGGGCTTATGGTTTTTCCCTGGTGACACCGCAAAATGACCTTTATAAAGGCGCGCAAGACCTAGAATCCAGTTATTACAGCAATGATTCGACGAATCGATGTTATGGCGACGAAGAGAATATGCCTTGCACGGCCCACCTAGGCCTCAGCTATTATGAGTTGGCGAAAAACACCTTGTTCGGCCCTAGTTTGGCCTATACCTACAATGATCAATTGAGCATAGGCCTCACGCTTTATGGCATTTACTCCAGCCTTATTGAGAAAACATCCTATGGATCGACCCAGTCCCAATTCCTAGGCAGCAACTCGACCCTTCCTGCCAAGTTCCGCGACGAAGTGGTGAATCGCGATGTCGCCCAAACGGGCTTAGGGTTCAGTGCGATTTTCGGCATCCTCGTTAAGCTGGCGGACGGTTTTTCCCTGGGGGTCACGGCCACGCCCGGAAGTTATGTCTTTGTTGACCGCGATGAATCGCAACGCCTGGAATTATTCGTCAACAATACCGTTTTCATTCCGGGAGAAATCGTGACCACGGGTGCCACGCTTTATAGCCTGGATAAGGCGGAGAGTCACACCGAAGTGACGGCGCCTGCTCTTTCCCTGGGCTGCTCCTGGAGTCCGGCAACCTTTCTCACCTTGACGGGCCAAATGGATTATTTGCTCGGCAGCACCTACAGCTATACCGGTTATTCTCCCGAGGTCAATGCTGGGGCGCGATCGGATCTTGAACAATTGACCCCCAAGCGTTTTCGTTATCAAATCGACAAACAATCGGTGGTGAATCTTTCCGGCGGGATCGACATGCGCTTTAATCCCACTTATTCGCTGACTCTGGGCGGATTTTCCGATATGAGCCAAGGCCCCTTCGATACACGTCCGGCGAGTTGGAATCGCCGCATTGACTGGTATGGCGTGGTGCTTTCCCTCGGCATGGTTAAGCAATATACGGAGTCGCGTTTCGGCATTTCGGCCGCCTATGGCGATGCGGGCATTAGCCATTTTCGCTGGGATTATTTGGACGGGGGGCGACCCCATATCGATTCCGATTCGCAGGGCAATGTGATTCGCTATCGCCAGATTTTCAATGCTTACAATATCGCGGTATTTCTCAGCTCAACCTTGAAGGTTTGAAGCTCAACAAAAAGCGCCGAAATTTATTTCGCCATTCCGTCCAAGATTTGCTGAAAAAAGCGCTTGCCTTGGCCCGGGTCGCTCGGTGCTTTAGCCAGGGACAGGCGCTTGCCACCTTGCCAGGCTTCTAGCATTTCAAGGTTGAGATTTCCCAGCACGCGTAGAACCAAATTCGTCGCCGTCACGCGCAAGTCACCCTGTCCATCGCTTACTACAAGGCGCACACGCTGAGCCCCGGCGGGAAATTCCCGCAAGGCCGCGTCTATGCCCACCCAATGCCCCAACCAGGCCTCGCACCAGGCATGCCCGATATAAGCACCACCGCCAACGGAGGCAAAGCCCATGGCAATGCGGGCGGGTATGCCCTGGGCGCGCAATAAGGCTGCGGTGAGCACGGCACCTTCGGAGCAATCTCCGCGCATGCGACCTAAGGCCTCGCGGCTGGTGCCGAAAAGGGTGGCGCCGAGTTGGAAATCGAAATTCGCAACGACATAGGCATAAACCGCCGCCGCATAGGCCGCCGGGCTGTCCTGGCCTTGGCGCATTTTTTGACGCAGTTGGCCGGCAAGGGCCACTAGCGCCGAATCCTGGGTGTCGAGAAAAGGCGTAGAGGCCAAGGTGGTTGCGAAGGAGTCACGGGGAAGGTCGGCAAAACCGAAGCCAGCTGGGGCGGGACGTCCCGACCGAACGTCTACCTTCAGTTCGCGCCCCGAACCTTGGCCAATATGGGTTTGCAGGCTGTCGCTAGGTTCGAAAAGCCCCGCCAGCGAAGCGCCGGCGCCCAGGGAAATACGATAGCGAATGCGATCGGCTTTTTTCCCGGCGGGGAGCATGAGCTTTGAAACCGGGAAATAGGCGATTTCCGGCCCACCTGGCGCCGCACCTTCGGCGGAGGCGCGCATCACCTCAGCGCTATCGGCAGGGGATGGCAAGGTCAAGGGCGCTAGGTCTTGCGGCAATTCCATGAAATGGGTGATGCGCCAACCGATAGGCCCCTGCAAAAAGTGAATGGCCTGCACCGAAGCGAGGCTATCCATGCCCATAACGGTTTGCTTGAAAATCACCAGGCCCTTGACCTTGAGGGCAGCGCGGCCACCTTCGGTGCGGCGCTCCAGAACCGTGTCGCGCGAGCGGACCGTGTCGATAAAGGCTTGCAATTTCTGATTCGAAAGCAAAATCAGGTCGAACATGCGCAAGGCCGGACCCGCCATCAAGGCCTTGGCGGCTTGGGGCTGGGGGGAATTGAGCAGGGAGTCGAAGCGCCATAAGACCCCCTCGGGGGAATTCAGGTCGGATGGGGCCTTACCGCCGGCCCGGGCGAGCAGGGCGGAAAGCAAAACCAGCAGGGTAAGGAGGCGCATGCGCGGCGAAAGTAGTAGAATGGCACTTTCCTCCCTATCTTTGATTCACGAATGGACTTGAAAATTCATGTCGAGCGTCAGCCCGACGACGACAGCTGCGGCATCACCTGCCTGCAAGCGGTTTACCGCTATCATGGTCTCGACCTCGGGCTCGAATTGTTGCGTACTGAAGTTCACCATTGGCAAACCGGCGGAACCGTGGCGGTCAACCTAGCCCGGCATGCGCTGTCCCAAGGTTTCGCCACGACTATATACAGCTATAATGTTCAGATTTTCGATCCCACCTGGATGTCCCTGCCCCTGGACGAATTGGCCATCAAGCTCAAGACGCGCCAGGGAAAAGTGCGCAGTAAGAAGCAGAAAAAAGTCATCGGCTTCTACCTTGATTTTTTGCGAAAAGGCGGTATTCTCAAGTTCGATGATCTTAATGAAAGCCTTTTCGATCGTCTCATTGCCGCCCGCTCGCCCATACTCGTGGGACTATCCGCCACCTATCTCTACCAGTCCAAGCGCGAAACACCCGATTGCGTCGAGAACGATATCATCGGCAATCCCGTGGGGCATTTCGTCATCGTCTCGGGCTGGGATAAAGCCGCGAGAACCGTTTTAGTGCATGATCCCTTGAGCCGCAACTCCATTTCCGAATCCGGGACCTATACCTTGCCCTTCACCAAGTTCAGCAATGCCGTCATGCTCGGCATACTCACCTACGACGAGAATTTGCTCGTCATTTCGAAACCATGATACGCGCCCTTTGCGTGGTCGAGAATGTGCGCGCGTGGAAAAAACGCATTCCGCAAATGGAATTCGTTTCGCCCAACGACTATTTATTCGCGCAGCAATACCAAGAGCCGCGTAGCGTGCGCGTTATCAATTTGGCGCGCAATTATGGCTATCTCGGCCAGGGCTATTATGTCTCCCTGGTCGCCGAGGCGCGTGGGCACAAGGTCATTCCCAGCATTGCCACCTTGCAGGCCCTTTCGCGCAAGGAGTTCTGGCTCATCGAAACCGACGAAATCCCAGCCCAATTGCATAAGGATTTGGCGCATTTGGGAACCGATCGCTTCGAGCTCTCCGTGTATTTCGGTCGCAATGTGGACAAGAAATACGAGAAGCTCGCCCGCATGTTTTTCAATCTCTTTCCTTGCCCAAGCTTTCGCGTGTTTTTTGTGCGTGAAGCAGGTACCTGGAAGGTTTCCAGCATTAAGGCTATCGGACCCGCGTCGGTGCCCGAGCATCATCAAATCGGCTTTGGCGATGCCATGGTCGACTATAGCCTGCATCGCTGGGGCGTCAAGCCCAAGGTATCGTCCTCGCGCTATGACCTAGCCATTCTCTATAACCCGCTTGAAGGCCTCGCGCCGAGCAATGAAGCGGCCATTCAGAAATTCATCAAGGCCAGCAAGGCCGTGGGGCTTGAGCCTGAAGTCATTGAAAAACGTGACTATGGGTTATTACAGCAATTCGATGCGCTTTTAATTCGTGAAACGACGTCCATCGATCATCACACCTATCGCTTCGCCAAAAAAGCCGCCAAAGAAAATCTCGTTGTCATCGACGATCCCAAGTCGATTCTCTATTGCACCAACAAAATTTTTCTCTATGAGCTGTTCAAGCGGGCCAGCATTCCGCGCCCCAATACCTTGGTGGTGGGCGAGGACACCGTCTCCGAAATACCCCAGCGCATCGGCCTTCCCGTTATTTTGAAAATACCCGACGGCAGTTTTTCGCGCGGTGTGGTCAAGGCCGAAACCGAGGAGCAATTGCAGAATCACTGCCAGGAATTCTTTAAGCGCAGCGATTATATCGTGGCCCAGGAATTCATGCCCACCGAATACGATTGGCGTATCGGCGTCTTCAATGGCCGCGCCCTGTTCGCCTGCAAATACTTCATGACGCGCAATCACTGGCAGATTTACAACCACGGAAAAGAGGGCCGCGCCGCCTCTGGCGCTCACAAGACTTATGCCGTCGAGCAAGTCGATCCGCGCATCATTGCCTTGGCCCTCAAGGCCGCAAAACTTATTGGCGACGGGCTTTATGGCGTCGACATCAAGGAAGTGGGAGGCAAGGCCTATGTCGTCGAGGTGAATGACAATCCCAATATCGACGCGGGCGTCGAAGACGCCATCATCAAGGATCAACTCTATCTAACCATCACCGAAGAAATCGTGCGTCGCATTGAGCGCGGTAAAATGCGCAAAGACTCCTTGCCGGCCCTTTCCACCCTGGAGCCCATGCGGCCCACGAAGCCCGGTGAGGTTTTATCGCCACGCCAAGAAATTCTGACTGGCCATTTGAGTATGGTCTCTCCGGCGATATCGGCAAGCCCTACCCTGGGGCAGATTTAGAAGCCGATTGCGGCGACTCTCCCACTATCCCACTAAAGCGCGCCACACCGCTAAGCCAGCCGCGACCACCAGGAGAATGATGGCGATGACCGCAAAGGCGCGTCCCCTATCGCCAGGGGTGGGCCGACTCAAGGACTTGGGCTCAAAGGGTTGGGTTTCCACAGCCTTTTCTGGAAGGGTAAGCACCAAGGGAGCCATTAATTCCTGAGCCTCTTCAACATGGGAGACTTGGGCGACTTGGCTGGCTGGGTGAGCGGAGGTCGCGACAAGATGATCGGCCGTGAGGGGTTCGTTCGAGGGCCTTTCCATCACATCGCGAAGAATTTGCAGGGATGGCGCCTCGGTGGACACGGGCTGCCAAGAAATGAATTCGGTTTTACCTGAATTTTCTTTTACGGGCCCAACTATTTCTCGACCTGCATGGGAGAAGCTCGCCGGTTTAGCCGGCATTTCATGAAAGTCAAAGCTTTGTCCCAAGACCTCTTCCAAAGGTCGAATTTGGCTGCTTAAATCAAGCTGGGCCAGGTTTGGAGGCTTGGGTGGATTTCGCCGGTCCTGTTCTTTTTCCAACATGAGCACGGCTTCGTCGGGACCCTCCACGCGGGCTTTTTCCAGCATACGCTGAAGGCGACGGTCGGAAACCGCCTGAATACGCTGCTGAAATTCGTCGAGAGTCATGGTTGAATGGAAATTTAGTGACGGCCGTCACATTCCTGGTGCGGCCATGGCTTTAGTTTATGGTTTGAGGGAGGTCCTATGCAGACCCGAGATTTGTTTTTTGCCTCAAAATCGAAGAATTTTGGGCTTTTAGGCCTAGCCTGGGGGATTTTATATCTGCAGGGATGTGCGCCTTGGTATTACTATCCCCCACCCCCCAACTCACAAAACCCCTATTCTCAGCCCTATTCCCAGACTTACTCCCAGTCTCAACCCTATACCCAGCCCCAACCCCAGGTCGTGGTGGTGAAATCCTGCGAATGTCCTCCCCAGGGCATTGGCTTTGTTCGCATTAATTCGGCGCCGCCTTTTGCCTCCGTTTATGTGAATGGCAAGCCCGAAGGCGAGACTCCCATGGAATATCTCTCCATACCCGCCGGCCAAGCCCATATTGAGGTCATACATCGTCAATTTGGTCCCGCCGACACCGTGATTGAGGTAAGACCCGGTCAAAAAATCGACATCAAAATGCATTTGAACCAAGCCGAGGCCTCCTTGCCATAATGGCCGGTTCGATTCGGTCTGAAATTTCGCCTCCGCTTTGGTAATTTGCGGGTTCTCTTTTGCTGTCCTTTTTTTCGGAGGTCTTTCTGATGAATCAGCGCCAGACTCTTGCAGTCTCCTGTTTTGCCATTGCGAATGCTTTTTTCGCCTTGCCCGCCTTGGCTGCGGGCGTGGATACAACAAAGGCTACAGCGAAACCTGCTGCCGTGAAAGCAGCGAAAACCGTGAATACCAATAAGGTTGGGGCTATGGAACCAGGTCTATACGTAACGATTTACACCGCCAAGGGAGAAATTCAAGGCAGCTTGGAGTTTGAAAAAACCCCGATCACGGTAGCCAATTTCGTAGGCCTTATTGAAGGCACCAAGAACAGCAATAAGCCCCAGGGCACGCGCTTTTATGACGGGCTCACCTTTCATCGCGTCGAGCCCACATTCGTGCTACAGGGCGGCAGCCCGGACGCCAACGAATACATGGGCGACGG
>JAYUVP010000321.1:0-10505 GCA_043753995.1 Fibrobacterota bacterium | reverse complement strand
CTTGGCTGAAGCCAGGCCTATCCGGCACCTTGCTTGCCTATGTCCTGCCCATGTTGGGTCTTTGCCTGGCCTATTTGCGGCCTTTGTCCCGAGTCTTTTCCAGCATCCGCCCCGATTGGCGCCAGGGCTGGGATTTGCTCCTTCGCGAACGACGATTTCTCGTGCAGGCACTCGCCTATCTCTTCCTCGTAAATCTTTCGTCGCGCATGGATTTGTGGCTGCTCGATTGGGGTAGCGGGCATGCGACGGTAGGAGCCTATTTCGCCGCCTACAATTTGATTTTCTCGGGCATCTTTTTCGCGCAAGCCCTTTCGTCGCATATGTATCCTCGGCTGCATCGCCCGAATTCCGGTTGGGGAGATTTACGCCGGGCACTTTGGGCCCACCTCGCTTTGGCCTTGGTGTTTTGGCTGGGCGTGCTCCTCTTCGGCAAGCTGGTTTTCGGAATCATTTATCGGCAAGCGGGCTTTGCTCCAGGTCAATTGCTGCTTTCAGGCATGGGCATTTTATTGGCGCTTTCGGTGCTCAATTATCTCTGGCTGTCCCTGGTCATCGGCCGTAATGCCCAATGGATTTCCGCCTTGGCCCTGGTTTTCACCATTGCCGTCAAATTCTTTTTGGGCACGCGGTGGGTGGTCTCGCAAGGAGCAGTGGGCATGTTGCATGCTTCTCTCTGGGCGGAAATTCCCGCTTGCCTGGGTTGCGGCGCAGCCGCATGTTGGCTTTATCTAAGAAGGCAGACGACGAGCGACAAGGCTTAAATTCGGTGTGCTGTGACGAATAACAAAAATATTTTCAGCCGCTGTTCCCAATAGGTTCAAGCCCATGCGCAAAGGCGCGAAAATCGGGCCGCGAAAAAGATGATTCACCGCTTGCACCGCGAGGGCGATGGCATGGCCGTCGTCACGCAAATCAATCAATTCAAATCCGTTGTCTTGTAGAAGGCGCCGAAAGCCATGGCGGGTGAAGCGCCAAAAGTCGAAAGGCTCTTCATGCAAGGGCCAGTGCATGGGACCGGATAAAAGCAAATAGCCGCCGGGTTCTAAACAACGAGCGATTTCGCGCAACATGATTTCCGGGTGGGGAACATGCTCTATGACTTGGGTGCAGACCACAGCGGAAAAAGAGCCGTTGGCAAAGGGCAAGGCCTGGGCATCGGCAGCCACATCAGGCGAGGCGTCCACCGCGTCGAGATTCACACCGACGAGCGGCCAGCGCTGCAATAGTTTTTTGTACGGCGACTGCCCGCAGCCCACGTCGAGGAGGCGGGCTTTGTCGCCTTTGGCGTCGAGGGCAGGCTGCAAATGAAGGCGCACCAAGTCATTCAAATTGGCGATCATGGCGGTGGCTGTCATGTAGCCCGCTGAGGAAAGGCGGGGCTTGTCGTCGCGAATGCGGGCCACTAGCCAGCTCTCCGTAGATTCACGACAAAGGTGTAATAGCGCTTGGGCGGCCGCAACCAGGGAACATAGCGCCAGGGCGAAGCATCCAGGTCATGCCCAGCGAAAGCCGACTTTGCCAAGAGTTGGCGTAATTCCCAAACCGTATATTCGGTGACATGGGTGGGATCGAGCCATTCTTTGCGGAGCATATGCCTCACATTGAATGCTAGGTTAGCCGCCAATCCCTGGCGAGGCTTATGGAATGCCCAGCGATCGGGTGTCGACAAAGTCAGCACGCCGCCGGGTTTCAGCAGGCGATGGCACTCTCGCAATAAGGCCAAAGGTTCGGGGCAATGCTCTATCACGTCGAGCAGAAAAAGCCTATCAAATTGGGAGTCGGCATGCGGGGCTTGGAGTCCCGGCATGGACAAAAGACGAATGTCCCAATCGGGATGCCGAGTTTTAACCGTGGCGACGCATTCGGGATTGAGATCGACAGCATGCAATTCGGCTTTGGGAGCCGAGCGGGCTACGGTTTCCAGCAAGCCGCCCAGTCCGCAACCCCAATCGAGCACGGCACCGGAGTTTTGCACCGGCAAACCAAGAAATTGGCGGTAATATTTCTCACCCTTGCCACCATAGGTGTTCTGCAAATAACTCAGGTAGTCCTGATCGCTTAGCTCAGCCATGGTGCTTTAGCCGCTCAAACTAGCTTTTCAGCCGTGAAAGTCCTCATCGTCAATGATTATAAGCACGAATATGGTGGCGCTGAAACCTATGTCTTCGCCTTGATTCGCCTGCTTGAAAGCGCCGGGCATGAAGTCCTTTTTGTGGGGGACAAGCCTCGGCTATGGCACTATGCCTCGCGCGTGGCGAATCCCTGGTACTTGCTGAAGTTTCTCGGCATTATCCTAAAGCATAGGCCCGATGTCGTGCATATTCACAAATACAATCTGGTCTATTCCTTCATGCCCGCCCTGGCGGCCAAGCTGCTGGGAAAAAAAGCCTTGGTCACCTTGCATGATGTCGGCTTGTTTTGCCCTGATGGCCTAGGCCTTCGCCCCGATGGAAAGCCTTGCGAATTGCATTTGCATGCGGGCTGTTTCAATAGCCGTTGCTACCGATCGCGTACGCCTTTTCTGAATTTGCAAAGGCGCCTGAATTTCGTGCGTAATGTTCTGCAAGTCGCCGTGCTTCGCCGCACCGTGTCCTTGTTTTTATGCCCCTCGACCCACATGGTGGATTGGGCGGGTCGTGCCTATGGAGCCAAGGCATTGGCCATGCCCTATTTTATGGCGGCTCCGGCGACTTTGCCCGCGCCTCCTCCAAGCCTGCAAGGCCGATCTTTGAAGCTTTTCTTCGCGGGCCGCTTGGTGAATGAAAAAGGCTTGCAACTCGTGCTGGAGGCCATGGCTGGCCTGCCGGTGGAATGCACTATCGCGGGTGACGGTTCCTATAGGCCCGCCCTGCAAGCCCTGGCGCGCAAATGGAAAATCGAAGGACAAGTTCATTTTCTAGGCAAGGTCGCGAATCAAGCCGTGCCCAATCTCATTCTTGAGTCCGACGCTTGCGTCATACCCAGTTTATGGCTGGAGAATAATCCCCTGTTCGCCTATGAAAGCATGAAATGCGCGCGCGCCTTGATTGGTGCTCGCGTGGGCGGCATACCCGACTTGATCGAGGATGGCGAAAATGGGCTCTTATTTCAGCAGGGCAGCGCGGAAGATTTGCGTCGCGTGCTTGTCAATATGTTACGCGACAATACTTGTGCTGCTTTGGGATTGCGCGGCTTCGCCAAGTTAAAACGGGATTATGATCCCGAAGACCATGTGCAAAGAATGGTGAGCCTCTACGGCGCTTGAATGGTTTTTTTCTGGTGCCAGCGCCAAGCCGTCGCCACGATTTCGTCCAATTCGCCGTAACGTATACGCCAGCCTAATTCTCGGCTGATTTTAGCCGAAGTGGCGATCAATTCAGGAGGATCGCCCGGACGACGCGGGCCAACGGTGACCGGCAATCGATGCCCCGTCACACGTTCCACCGAAGCAATGACTTCGCGCACGGAATACCCTTTGCCATTGCCGAGATTGTAACGCTGGCTCTCCCCCCCTGCGAGCAAATGCCTCAGGGCCAGCACATGGGCTTCGGCGATATCCGAAACATGGATAAAGTCTCGAATGCAAGTGCCGTCGGGAGTCGGATAATCATCCCCGTGAATGAAGGCTTGCTCTCGGCGTCCCAGGACTACATCGAATAGCAAAGGGATCAAGTGCGGTTCGGGAAAATGATCTTCTCCGATATGGCCTTCGGGATCGGCGCCAGCGGCATTGAAATAGCGAAGGCAAACCGACTTCAATCCATAAGCCGCGTCATAATCGTTGAGCATGGCTTCGGCCATGACCTTGGTTCGACCATAGGGATTGATTGGGTTTTGGGGTGTCGTTTCTGAAATAGGTAGGTGCTCGGGTATTCCGAAAGTGGCGCAAGAAGAAGAAAACACCAAGGTCTTCACCTTCGCCGCCACTAGGCAATCGAGCAATACCTGGGTCGCTACGAAGTTATTGCGATAGTACAAGCCTGGGTCGCGCACGGATTCTTCGATATAGGCGAAAGCGGCGAAATGCATGGCCGCAATTGGGCGGTATTCCCGCAGGCATTGGGCAAGGGCCTCGCCATTGCCGATGGAGTCCTCTACCAATGGTCCCCATTGTACGGCTTGTTTATGGCCACGCGAAAGGTTGTCGAAAGTCACCGGCACAAACCCATGCTTATGCAGTTGCTTGGCGGCATGCGAACCGATATAGCCGGCGCCGCCCAGAAGGAGAATATTATCAGCCATGGGGTTATTCAGTATACGATGAAAAGAGGTGGATTTGCCTGCTCACGCAAGCGCTGAGGCTGAGTTCATTTCGCAGGTTTTCGAATGGAAATTTCGCGGTCTCGCCTTTCGCATTTTGCAAGGCTTGCAGAGCCTGATGTAAAGCGGCCACGGAGTCGGCCGTGAAAAGGCGTCCGCAGCCGAATTGGCCGTGAAAGTCCTTGAAAAAGGGAATGTCGGCGGCGAGATAAGGAATGCCGTAAAAGCAAGTTTGCGCCAGCGCGGCGCTTTGGGAGACCCAGCGATAGGGAAAAATCATCCACGCCAATTCGGCCATGGCTTCGGCCAGTTTTTCATCCGGGATATATCCCGCGAAGAGTATATGTTCGGAGTATTCGGGACGAACACTTTTTTTCAGACCCGCGACATAGTCTTGATTTCCCGGCGCGGCCTTACCCAAAATGTGCAAGCGGGGAAAATGGCCAGGAGGTGAAAGCTGATAAGCCTGCAAGAGAAGGTCTACGCCTTTCTTGGGGCTGATCATGCCGTAATAGCCCCAGTCAGCCCCGCACTGCGCCGCAGGCGGCACAGAAGACGCGCCATAGACAGGCAGGGGAATTACGGTGATGGGAACTTGCACACCGAGTTCAGTCAAGGCTTCGCGGTGAAAATTCGTATGCACCAGGCAACCGCGACTGCTGTTATACGCCTGGCTTTCATAAGCATTGAAGAGTCCGCGTAGAAAGGCCGGCAAATGTCGGGAATAGGTTTCCGGGGTTTCATGCCCTTCCAACCAAACCGGAATTCCCGCTTTCTTAGCGGCTCGTAAAAAGAGGGCTATCAAGGGTCCCGAGGCAGTGGGGGTGTGCTGAATCAGCACCGCGTCGAAGCCTTCTCCCAGGCGCTTCCGCAAGGAAAGCCAGCGAAACACGGTGGCCTTGTATTTCCAGAAATAAAGGGTCTCCGTGAACACGGTGTGTCCTTGCCTTTTCCATTCCTGCTGGATCTGATCGATATAATGGCTCATGCCATTGTTTTCGATCGGATAGGGCCCGATTAACAGCAGTTTCATCGGGCCATCATGCCGACGGGGTCGAGGGTCTATCTCCGAATTTCGCCAAGGCGAAAGACAGGATGCCCAGGCCGAAGAGGGCGAGCAGGGAAACCAACAGGCCTTGGGTAAGCGGTTCGCTGTGATAGTGCACGGAAACGGTGTGAGCGCCGGGCTTCAAATAGACGCCGCGAAAGAGATAATTCACGCGCAAGAGAGACTGTTGCTGGCCGTCCACGGTGAGCCGCCAATAGGGATACCAGATATCAGAAAGGACGAGCATGCCTTCGCGATCGTTTTTCACTCGATATTGGTCGGCGTTCACTCCGCTATTCTCGCGATGAATTTCAACGGGCGCAGCGTTGGCGATTTGGGCCGAATCGAGGGAGGGAGGATTCGGCGAGGGAGTCGCGGCATCGACCAAGGCCGATATTTTGGGATCAAAATCCGCTTGTCTCATGCGCTGAATATGCTGATCGAGTGGCAGCGATTCCCATTGCGAAAGAAAGCGCGCTCGGGGCAGCACGTCCTTGTTTTCGGCAAGCTGCAAACCGGGCACTTCTGGCAGGCGATAAAGCAAATACTTGACATTGAGCATGTCGAAGAATTTGCTGCCGCTGACGCTGCCGTCAGGGTTTTGCTTTAAGCCTTCCATGAAGGTGGGGTTTTGATTGTAGTCGCCGCCGCGATAGGCGCGATACCCGCGATATTCCTGATCGGCCCAGCCGTCCGAGCTCGAAATTTCATGGTATTGCAAATAGCCTCGCTGGGTGGCGCCAGGCAAGGCGAAGACGCGATAAGCCGAAGTGTCGGCTTTCAATTGTGAAATAGCGGCCTCTTGGGGAAACATGCGGCTGAACTCATAGGTTTCGATGAAGCGATGATCGACCCAAAGCAAATCAATCACGACGACGCCGAGCAGTACCGCTGCGAAACCCCTCTCATTGCGCTGCTTGAAAATCAAATTGCGCAAGGCGAAGGCCAAGACGAAAAGCAATATCCCCGCTCGCAAAGCTCCGGCGGTAAAACCCGATTGCGCGGCGGTTTGATGGGCGAAATTTGCCATCTCCTGGGGCGAAATGAAGGCATTCCAAATGCCATAGGCGACACCACTGAAAATGCCTAGGAAAAGCAAGACTCCTCCGGCAATGGCGCCGAAAATCAAAAGCTTTTTCTCAATGCTTTTTTCATTGAGCTTCAAGGCTTCGCGGTTTTGCGTGAGCTCCTTCAAGAGCTGGGCGCTCATGAGCAACAGGGCTGTAGCCAGCCAAAACAAAATCATGCTGGGCGCGCGAAAGTTTTTGATACCCGGCACGACATTATAAAAAAGGTGGAAAATCGGGGTATTGGCCCCGAGGCCGTAAACAATGGCCATTAGCCCTACCGAGCCCCATAGCCAAAAAAAGCGCTTGCGCAAAGCGATGAGGCCAAACAAACCTAAAAACCACACGGCGATGCCGGGGTATTCGCTATTGAGCTTAAAGGGATTGCGTCCCCAATATTGCTCATTCAATCCGCCGAATTCGGGAATGAAGAGGGAGGCTGCCTCCTCCGGGTGTATGGACCAAGAGGTGGCATGCTCATAGGTTTGTTTTGCACCTTCGCCGCGCACCGAGAATTGTTTGTTGTAATGCAATGGCCCCCAAAACAGGGGAAAGCATAAACCGATGCCCAATAGAATTGGCAGCCAGAATTTGGCCGCCACCCCACCGGCATGTCCATAGGCCTTTTCCTTCAGGGCCGAAACGAAAACCATGCCGAAATAGAGAAAATACCCCATGAGCACGTAATAGGTCAGTTGTAAATGGGAGGTCAAAACCATGGCCGTGACAGTGAGGGCTAGGCCCAGGGGCTTCCACCAAGGCGTGCGTCGCTCCAGCGAGCCGAGCAGGAAAAACAGGCCTAAAGGCAGCCAGGTGAGCACGTAAAATTTTCCGGTATGCCCCGAATATATATGCGAGAAATAATTGGTGTTCAGCATATAGGCCGCAGCGAGCGCGGCCGAAAGAAAGCGATCGAGACGAAAGTGACCGCGCACCAGGACATAGGCGAAACTACCTGCTAGCAAGGTGTGCAGCACAAAGAGCAGGCCGACCAGCTTTTCCGCAGGCAGAAACATGCCGAGCAAAAGAAAAATCGGGTAAGAACCGTCGCCTATTAAGGCATCATAAGTCGGCATGCCACTGAGGTGATAGGGATTCCAGAGTGGTAATTCTCCCGCCCTCAACCTCTCGAAAAAGAACTTCCAGCCGGGCGACCCGATTTGATCGGATGCGAATAAAACCTTACCCGAGCTGAGAAAACTCAAGAAAGGCAATAAACCGATTACCGCCAATAAAATCAGCCAAGGAGCATTCGCTTTCAGGCTCGACGATAAGGAAGCAAGACGTGAGGAGGAGGGGGCGCTTGCCATGTTCACAGCCTTCCAAAGAGGCGCGTGGGTTTCCCTGCGGGAGTTGGCCTCATAGAGTTGCGAAAGTAGGTAGATCAAGCCCCGTCTGCACCCCGCCGGAGCCCTTGGACCTGGGCCCTATAAGGGAAGAAACAAGGAAGAAAAAAATGTCCGCTTCGGTGCGTCTGCTAAAGTTGCGCTTGCTATTGCCCGAGGGCAGCCGCAGCATTGCCCTGGTGGCCCCCTCGACCTTTCTTGGGGCGGCGGCTGACAATGATATTTGCGTGGCGATTCCCGGCATGCCGGAAACGGCCCTGGAGTTTCGCATTGACGCCCAGGGCGTCAGCGCCCATGGCCTCGGAGCATTGGCTTGGTCCCAAAATGGGGAAATCAGGCAGAAGGCGGAATTGCAAGTGGGCGACAAGCTCGACCTTGCCGGCCTGCGCATTGAGGTCGAAAGCGATGCCGAGACGGCCCCGGGAAAATCACGCGATGCGGCTTTGCTCGCCGCCCTGCAAAGCCTGCAAGAAAGAATCGGAACCGAGAAATCCCTGAAGCCCATCCTTGAGGCTGTACTTCATACCCTGCAGGATTTGCTTGGGGGATCCGAGGGCGTTGTGTTTTCCCTGGATGCGGCGGGAAATCCGCATCAAGTGGCTACGTCGGCCAAGTGGGACGGCAAGCGCACCCACAAGGAATTGTATTCCGACAGCGTGGTGCAAGAAGTGATACGCACTCGCCAACCGCTATTGCTGCGTGATGCCATGGAAGACAAGCGATTCTCCCAGGCTGAAAGCGTGATGTCCATGCGATTGCGCTCAGCCCTGGCTTGTCCGGTCGAAATCGCGGGTCGCCTCATTGGGATTTTTTATCTGGGATCTACCCGACCCAGTCGCCAATTCGACGACTCCGATCGTGAAACGCTGTCGCTCTTCGCCACCTTGGCTGGCAGCCTTCTTCACCATGCTGCCTATATCGCTCAGCAAAACACCTTGCTCCTGGCTGCCCGTGCCGCCAATCCTGCAGCGGGACTTATCGCCCAGAGTCCGGCCATGCGCAGAATGCTCGACGAGCTCGACTTGGTGGCAGCCTCTCAACTCAACATTTTGCTTTATGGAGAAACCGGAACGGGCAAGGACAGGTTGGCTCAATATGTGCATGCCACCAGCCCGCGCCATGCCAAGCCCTTTCTCGTTGTGAATTGCTCCACCTTGCGCGGTGATATGCTGGCCGGAGAATTGTTCGGTTATCGACGCGGAGCTTTCACCGGCGCAGTGCGCGATTATCCCGGCCTTTTCCTTTCCGCCCAGGGCGGCACCTTATTGCTCGACGAAGTCGGCGAATTGGAGTTGGGTTTGCAAGCCAATCTCTTGCGCGTCCTGGAGGCTCGCAAGGTAAAGCCCTTGGGTCAGGCTCAAGAGCTGGACATCGACGTGCGCATTCTTTGTGCCACCCACCGCAATCTCGAAGCCATGGTGCGCCAAGGCACCTTTCGCGAAGACCTTTATTTCCGGCTCAATCAGCATGAAGTGCGCGTGCCTCCCCTGCGCGAGCGAGGGGAAGACATTTTATTGCTGGCCTATCATTTCCTGGAAAAGGCGAAGGCGCAAAACCCACAGAAATCCATCGAGGATTTTCATCCATCCGTTTTGGATTGGCTGCCGCATTTTCGTTGGAGTGGCAATGTGCGCGAATTGCAAAATGCCGTGATGAAAGGCGCAGTCTTGTCGCGCACGCCCCTGGTGGAATTGCCCATGCCGCAGGCAGAGTCTGGGTTTTTAGATCTTGAGGCGGCGACTCTGCAATTTCAGAATGAACATATTCGCAAGGCTCTAAGTTTATGCGGCGAGGACAAAGAAAAGACCGCCGCCTTGCTTAAAATGGGCCGATCGACTTTGTTCAGGCGGCTAAGCGAAATGTCGGGTGGAGCCGCGAGTTAAGGGCTCTGGCGCCCTAATGTCGGCTCCCCATTTTCATTGTTCTTGTAAAATGAGCTTGGGTCCGATGGCGCCATTCTGCAATTCCCGCGACATGCAGCTGACCACATAGCCTTCGGCGCCGTTGATTTGAATGTAGAAGCCGAAGTTTTTGCTCAAGTCGGCGGTTTTCAAATAATCAGTGATGTCCAAATCCACCTGAGTCAATTGTGGGGCCATGGGCAATGGCACGCTCGGCCCCGGCTTGTATTTCGCTGTCACTTGAAGAGTCGTTACGGAATCCAAATTCGCATCCATCCATAATTGGGCGCTATCGGCCTTGACTCCTGGGGCTAGCAGTGGATTTTGACTTCTGGCTTTCAAGTCGGAAGAAAACGGATGATTCGCGAAAATCACATCGCCACCATTTTTCCACGTTCCGTTATGCCAATAGTGATTCCCTGTGCCTTCCATCCAATCCCTTTGCAAGCTGCGAATGCGGGCCGTCCAAGTGACGACGGTATCCCATGGCTGGGAGGAGATATAGGTCAACAATCTTATGTTACCGCTGACCAGGCGACCGGATTGAACCTGGGTTAGGTCAAAGGCAATGGCATTGGCTTGTGTTGAATCTTTAGGATAGAGGCCAAGCACCGGTGACAAGCCTTGTTGATAGGTATTGCGCAAGTCAAAATGAATGTCCTTGGTGGCGAGCAAGGTGCGGGAAGTGATGGGCCTTGCGGCGACGATGACGACTTGGTTTTTGGTAATGCGCGAAATTCCGGTGGGCTCTTCGCAGGCATAGGCAAGAGTCGTCTTGCCGACTATCGAGGTATCGAGAACGCCCGTGGTTTTTGGCGCGAAGTTAGTGGTTGCTCCGCTGTCGATGCGCCTGTAGCAATTGGCGCCGAGCGCGGGGATGGCCTCTCCCTGCACCATTCGCACG
>JAYUVP010000320.1:0-6260 GCA_043753995.1 Fibrobacterota bacterium | reverse complement strand
TTCGGCAGATTTGACAGTAGGCAAGTTGGGCCTCCTAAGCAGAAGTAGGGGGGCAAGAATAGCCATTTTCCCGGCAAAATCCAATAGGCATGCCAGGTGGCCCTCTTGGGGCTAGAAAAGGGGACTAGAAAATGTGATTCACCCCGAAGAGTCGCGCAATCGGGCTGAAAATGGGGCGCCAAAGGGCAAACCACCAGGAAAGAGGGCCTCCGGAAAGGAGGCTGCTCCATAAAATGATGAGAATCAAGGGATACATGCCCCAGCGCATGGACATGTCTTCCCATTTGGAAGCCGCCTTTTCACTCAAGGCCAGACTCAAGGCCTTAGATCCATCCAGAGGAAAGACCGGCAAGAGATTGAAAATGGCCAGGCCGAAATTCACGGTAATGAAGGCAGAAAGCATGCGAAACCAGCCTAAATCCATAGCGCCATGGCTTAAAGCGGCATAAACCGTGCAGGCCAATAAGGCCAAAATCAAATTGGAAATGGGGCCGGCCAGGGCAACAAGAGACATGTCACGCCGGGGGTTTTTGAAATACCGGGGATCCACGGGTACAGGCTTGGCCCAACCAATGGGAGCGAATAAAATCATCAGAGTGCCCAGCAAATCAAAATGGGCTAGAGGATTCAAAGTCAGCCGACCTTCATTTGCCGCCGTGGAATCCCCCAGGCGATAAGCCGCCCAAGCATGGGCAGCCTCATGAAAGGTTAGGGAAACGGTTAATACGAAAAGGCGTAGGAGGATATCAACGGAGTCGCTCATAGGTATGGCTGGGAATGGTAATAAGGCCGACGGGGGCGCTGCGAACTCAGCCTGTCAATTCCCGGTCGGATAATAAATCCGTAAATGACTTAAGCTCCGGATAATCCCCTGCGAGCAATGGGATGATTTCGCCGAGCAAAAACAGGGAACCGCAAACCACCACGCCATCGACTTGGCCATCCGGGCGAAGCGCGTCGAGCAAAGCTTCGCGGGTCAGGGGGCAGGTTTTCACTGCCAATGGCCCACCCTGCCCGACCCTCTCCGCCTCGGGATTGAAAGCGCGGGCATAGCGCTCCCACAGGGGGACAAAGCAAAAG
Source organism: Fibrobacterota bacterium (assembly GCA_043753995.1). Classification (GTDB taxonomy): domain Bacteria; phylum Fibrobacterota; class Fibrobacteria; order UBA11236; family UBA11236; genus JAYUVP01. The sequence goes on along the minus strand of JAYUVP010000320.1, from coordinate 5,180 downwards.
TCCTGGCTAATCGGCGAAAGCAAATCCAAGGCTTCGGCGACGGGTTTGTCGGCCATCATGGCGAATAGGACACGCCATCTATGGCTTGGGAAAAGCGTTTGCAGGCTTTGCACCAAGGCCTTTAGGCCATGGGGATTGTGGGCGCCGTCCAGAACCAGGGGAAGGCGTTCGGGATGCCGCAGCACCTGGGTGCGGCCGGCGGGTAAGCTGCCGCGCAATGCCCCGAGGATTTCGGGAGTCACTTCCAGGGCCCTTCCGAAAAAGGTTTGCACCGCCAGGCAAGCCAGGGCGAGATTGTCGCGCTGATGCTTTTCGAGACGCAAGTCAGCCGGAAAGGCCAGGCTACCGAAGGGCGCGGGCACGACGAAGCTTTCACCCTGTAAGCTCCAGGGATATTTCTCGGCTTCGATCAGGGGGCTGTTTGCGGCCAGAGCCGAGGCGCGTAAACCTTCGACTAAGCCGGGGCCTTGAGCGGCCACCACCATGGGAATACCGGGCTTGAGAATGGCAGCCTTCTCGGCGAAGATGAGCTCCAAGGTGGGGCCGAGTTGGGCGGTGTGATCGATATCCACCGGAGTGATGACGCTGACTGCGGGGCGCACCGCATTGGTAGCGTCCAGGCGGCCGCCAAGCCCGGTTTCGAGTACCACGGCTTCGCAGCTTTGCTGGCAAAAAAAATCGAGAGCCATGGCCGTGACGATTTCGAAATACGTGATGCCTTCACTTTGACAATAGGGCCCATGCTTGCGCAAAAAAGCCAGCACCGCTTCGCGGGCTATGGGTTCACCGTCGATGCGTATGCGTTCGCGAAAGCTGACCAAATGAGGCGAAGTATAAAGCCCCACGCGCTTCACCCCCGAAGCCTGCAAAAGGGCGGCGGCATTACCGCAAACGCTGCCCTTGCCATTGGTTCCGGCGACGTGAATCATGGCCAAGCCCCGATCGGGGGCGCCCAAATGATCGAGGAAGGCCCGAATTTTTTCCAGGCCCAATTTCATGGAAAATTGATTGCGGGCGAAAAGCCAACGCAATGCGCCGCCATAGTCGAGCGCGGCGAAATCGGCGTCGCTCAGCCAAGCGGCCTCTTGCGATGTAGGAGAAGTGGAGGGCGTCATCGGTGAGGCTCGACGCGTGGGGAAATTACCGCGAAGACGAAAGCTCCGAGTTCAATTGCAAGCGGCGCAGAAATGGCCCAGCAATTGGCTGATGCTTTCCTTCAATTCCTTGCGGGGAACAATGCGATCGACAAAGCCTTTTTCCACCAGGAATTCGGCGCGCTGAAAGCCCGGCGGCAAATTCTGGCGTATGGTTTCGCGAATCACGCGCTCGCCGGCAAAGCCGATGAGGGCGCCAGGCTCGGCAATATGCACATCGCCCAACATGGCGAAGCTGGCGGTGACGCCGCCCGTGGTGGGATTAGTCAGCACCGAGATATAGGGCAAACCGGCCTCATTCAGTAAGGCGATTTCGGCCGAGGTCTTGGCCATTTGCATGAGAGAAAGCACGCCTTCTTGCATGCGAGCTCCACCTGAGGCGCAGACTATGATGGCAGGTGAATTTTGCGCGCGAGCTTTGCGGAAAACACGCGAGATTTTCTCGCCTTCGACCGAACCCATGGAACCGCCGACAAAGCGAAAATCCATCACGCCAATGGCGACCTTGCGGCCCGACAAATCGCCGGTTCCCGAAACCACGCCACTGCGCATGCCGGTTTTCTTCTCGGCATCGCTGAGGCTGTCCTTGTATTTCTTTTTCGCGGTAAACTTCAGGGGATCGACGGAATGAAGCTTTTCGTCCATGGCGGTAAAGGTGCCGTCATCAATGAGCAGCTTGATATAGTCGGGGGCGCTGATGCGGAAATGATGGCCGCAATGCTCACATACATTGTGATTGGCGGCCAATTCCTTGCGATACAGCACTTCTTTGCAGCCATCGCATTTGACCCATAAATCGACGGGCGTATCCCTCTTGATGAAGGTGCCAATGCCGGATTTTGCTTTGCGAAACCACTCCATGTCGGATGGATTCCCTTGGAGAAAAGTGAGGGCAATGTAGCCTAAGCCCGGGCCCTCGTCCAACGACTTTCCCTGACTCCCTGTCCTAAATTGGGAGACTTGGCACCGAATTCGGGCGAATCCGATGGAGCAAGGGAATGGAGTCAAATAAGGGTTAAGTCGACTTAGGCCGCTTGGGCCAGAGACCAATAGATATAGTCTTGCCAGCTCGGATGGGGAACGCGAAAACTGAGTTTCTCCACCAAGGACCGAGGTGCGGCCCGGGTGAGGCGTGGGACTCTGGGGCGGTGGGGCAACTGAAATTCCCCGGCTCGCGGGGTGCGATTGCCTTTGCGATTATTGCAAGACTGGCAAGCCGTAACCAAGTTTTCCCAGGTGGAAAGCCCGCCGCTGGAGCGAGGCAAAACATGATCGATGGTAAAGCTAGAGAGAGTCACCTTTTGCCCGCAATATACGCAGCAACCTCCGTCACGCATCCACAAATTGCGCCGCGTCAAAGGCAAAACCTGGGTGTAATTCTTGGGCATGACCTTCACGTCGAGGCATTGGATGATGGCAGGCATGTGCATGGTCAATCGAGCCGAGCGCAATAAACGGTCTTCGTATTCCGCGATGATGACGGCACGACCCAAGGCCCAAAGGCTGACGGCTTTACGCCAAGAAATGAGATCAATGGCCATGCCGGCTTGGTTCAAAGACAATGCATCCCACATGCTCGCCCCGCTCCATCACGGGCCTCGCGCCCGTCTCCCCTATTTTAATAAGGCCTAGCCCTTCATGCGAGCCAAGTTCGATTTCATCCTCCGCATTCTCATCGCCCTTTGCGCCGCCGGGGTCATAGCCGCTTTCTTTCAACCCTGGGTCAAAGGCCCTGGTGGCCCAGTCTCCGCGCCGCATTTGCGCGAAACCCTGGAAGGCCCACATAAGCTGTTGTCGCTGTTCAAACAAGACAATCGCGTCAGCTTGAATTATCGCCTCGCGCCCTATCTCTGGGCCTTGCCCGCCTCCGCAGGAATGACCTTGGTCTTGACTTTGATTCCGGGCGGCCCCGCCCTGCCGGCCTTGGTCACAGGAGGGGTAGCCTGGGTTTCTACCGCCTATTTCCAGTCCGAAGTAAGGCAAATGCCCTTTCACCGCGAAGGCCCTGGCGTCGGACTGACGCAAAGGCTGGGTTATTTGCTTTTACTGTTTTCGGTGTTGCGGATTCCGCTGGGGGGTAAGGGCAGGCGGGGGTGAGGCGAATCGGCGCGCCTTGAGCCTAATAACGGAGCCGGACCGATCATTGATTGGTTTGTGCGTCCGTGAAAATACGCTGGGCGAAGTGATACAGGCTGCGATTCCAAACCGTGGGTTCATGCCCCTTTCCGGCCTCCAATTGATACATATGTTGCACCGTGTTTGTGTCTAGAAAGTCATGATACTTCTTACTGTTCGTCAACAATGCGTCTGCATCGCCGCAAGCAATGAAAATCAGTTTGACTTTTTGCTTCAAGGCCACGACGTCCGTGATCGTTTGAGATGGCACCTTGGTATTCGGGGCCGCGGAGAAGGGGCCGATATAGGCGAACTTGTCGATATTGGTGAATCCAAAATTAATCGTTTGCCCTGCGCCCATGGAAAGACCCGCGATGGCACGGTGAGTTTGCGCCGAAGAAGCGTTATAGGTTCTTTCCACCCAGGGAATCAAGTCATTGACCAGTACGGCCCCATATCTTTCGAAGCTGGTACTAGCGTCACCTCCAAAGTCTCCGCCATTGGGCATAACGATGATGAAGGGTTTAGCCTTATTTGCAGCATAGAGGTTGTCCATGATATGGTCGGCGTTGCCCTCGGTGGAGGTCCAAGCCGATTCATTGCCGCCTATTCCATGGTGTAAGTAAAGCACAGGGTATTTTTCGGCGCGATTGGCGTCGTATCCTGGAGGCAGGTAAATCCTGACAAGTTTATCGCCATAGTCGGTGGTTGGATATTGCAGCGCAGCGCTTAATTGCCCATGCTGTATTGCGGTATCTCGGGAAGCAAAGCCACTGGGCGGGACAGGGAGACCGGCCGGAGTGGACGGTATTTTATAAAAAGTCACCGTGACCGATGCGATTTGTGAATTGCCGGCCACATCGGTAGCGGAAACGGTTAAGGTGTTCGGGCCTTCGTTCAAACTTCCGGTTGTCGAGTATTTGTTTGCTCCGTTGGAAGACATCGCTCCGTTGAAGCCGGCCCCCGATATTGTGGGGTTTCCTGTCGCCAAGCCCGAACCACCATCGCTTACCGTGGCTGAAATCGTGAAGCTAGCTGAAGTAACCGTTTGATTTCCGCCATCGATGGTAATGCTAGGCTTGATAGCGTCCAGTTTGATTATCGTACTCACCGCTCCCGAGATATTCCCCGCTTTATCTGTTGCCGTGGCGGTGATGGTATTGTTGCCTTGGGCCAAGGTGGTATTCGCCGTGCTCTGCCAGTTTGCGCCGGTGATGCTGGTCGCTACGCCGGAAGGCGAGGTGACCGTTACCCTTTGAACCCCCGAACCGACATCCGAAACCGTTCCATTGATGCCATAGGAGGGGTTGGTCACCCAACCGCTGTTTCCATTGATGATCAGGCTGGGTGCTGACCTATCCACCAAAACCGATGCGCTGGTTGCCACGGTCGAAGGGTTGCCCAGGGCATCCAAGGCGCGCACCGAGAGCTTGTAGTCCCCGTCGTTTATTGCCGCGGGCGTATAGGTCACGGTGGTGATATCGATAGCCCCCGTGGTGAAGTCGATGCTATTGAGCTTGACCTGATATTTCGCCGCATCGCCGATGGGTACCCAGCTCCAGGTTGGGGTATTGTCATTCGTCGGGCTGGCGGGTGAGGTGATGACCGGTAAGGCCGGTCCAGTTCGGTCCACGGTAATGACCACGCTGGTTTTACCCTCTCCGCCGTCATTTTTCCTCACCACCCAAATCGTGTTAGGCCCCTCCACCAAGCCCGTGACCAGGCTGTCCTTGCTGGTGCTTAACCCGGTGGCCGGGTCTTTGACTGAATACTTCACGGTATAGCTGGTCGTCTGAATCGCGATGGGGCCGCTGGGCTCGTTAATGGTCACTTCGGGTACGCCGGGCGGGCTCACGGTTATCTTGCGAGTTACGCTTACCACGTTCCCCTCGCTGTCCTTCACCTCGAATT
>JAYUVP010000319.1:0-11266 GCA_043753995.1 Fibrobacterota bacterium | reverse complement strand
CTGGCTATGCTTTATTCGAAGCCATGTTGGCCGTGGGATTTTCAACGGGGACGGTGCAATTCCTGCCGGGACACGGGGAAGTAACGGGAGCCTATCTGGTACGTCACTCCGAAGTGACGCAAATTGCCTTCACCGGAAGCTTTGCCGTCGGCACCGGAATTTTGGCCGAGGCGGCGCAAGTGCGAGCCGGGCAGCGCATGCTCAAACGCGTGGTCTGCGAACTGGGCGGCAAGAACGCCATAATCGTCGACGACGATGCGGATCTCGACGAAGCTGTGGCGGGTGTGGCCAAAAGTGCCTTTGGTTATGCGGGTCAAAAATGCTCGGCGGCCTCGCGACTTTTTGTGGTGGGTGATATTTATGAGGCCTTTGTGGCGCGCCTCGCGGAGCATCTCGACTTGTGGACCGTGTCGCCTGCATGGGACTCGGGTTGTGATATGCCCCCGGTGATAGAGGATGATTCTGCTGCTCGCCTGCGGGAAGCCGTGCAGGCCCCGGGTCTAGGTGCCAAGGCGCTTTACCTCGGTCAGGCGCCCGAAGGGGGGCGCTTCGTGGCCCCGGCTGTTTTCGCGGTCGACAGCATCCGGCACCGATTCATGCAGGAAGAGTTTTTCGGACCCATCTTGGCCGTGTTACGGGCGGAATCCTTTTCCCAGGCCTTGGATTGGGTGACGGCCACGCCTTATGCCTTGACTGGCGCAGTCTACTCGCGACGTCCTAGCCACATTGCCATGGCGCGCGACCATTTTCGCGTGGGTAACCTTTATGTTAACCGGCCTTGCACGGGTGCTATGGTGGGCCGTCAACCCTTTGGCGGCTTCGGGCATAGCGGCTTGGGTAGTAAGGCCGGCGGGCCCGGTTATTTGCGGCTATTCGCCGATGCGCGGGCCATCAGTGAAAGTACTATGCGTAACGGATTTTCGCCGGAGACGTCGCAGTAGAGGGATGCCCACTCGTGGCGTGAGTTTGCCCTTGGGCAAAGGAATTTGCATCCGATCGTCGTGACGGATCCTTTAGATCATGGGGCAGGGGGCTCAAGGCTAAGGCAATAGGCAATGGCTCTTGCATACCACGCCTGTAAAGGTTCGGACCCAGGTGCGGAGGCGCCCATGCTGGAAATGGACCAATGCCAGGTGGAGTCCGCCACAGTATAGCGGATCGTTGTGGTCATATTCCCGGTTTCTTGCAAATCCACGGAGAGGAATTCTTGCAGGGATTTAGCGAGAGCCATGGCAGAATCGGGCGCATCCTTTTTTGTCCACTGCGTGGTTTCCGGGGCTCCGGGACGTTTTTTCCAGGCCCTGACTTCGCCTTGCGAAGTTAGGGTATAGCCCTCGACTAATCCCGAAAAGCCGCCACCGGTAGAAAGCGTCAAGGTGAAGGGTTTTGAGGTTGGCATGTTTTGAATCACTTCCTGGCCTGGAGTTTTAGCGATGGGTTTTTGGCAGGCTAAGGAAAATAGCGCGGTCAGGGCGGTGACGAAGAAAGTCGAATGAGTGAATGTGCTTTTCATGGGTCTCCTAGCTCAGGGGGATTGGCTAATTCCAGCTCAGCCGCTGTCCAATCGCGCAGGCGATGGGCTTGCGATGCCAAGGGTGCATGCAGGGTGATGCCCGCGATTTCATTTAAATCGAGGTCGCGCATTTTCTTGCCGTCACGAACGAAAAAGAATCGTCGCGCCTTGGCATCTCCCGCGACACATCCCCAATGCAAACCCTCGCGATCGAAAACAAGGGTGTCTTCGAAAAGAAAGTCGAAGGCATAGCTGCGTCCGGAGTATTGCACTGCCATGCCTTTGCCTTGCCGCAGGACGAAGGCATAGGCCCCGTCGCGACCGAAAGTGGGATCAGAAACCCAAGCATAGCGCCCGATTTCATGGGCATTGATGGACAAAATCCAGGAAATCGAATCACGGGCGGCGTAACCCCAGTGTTTCCCTGTCGCATCGCTTCGCGGTTCTGAAATCACCTGATAGCTCGCTTCGGCGATGCCGCCAACATGCAGGGCCAGGCCACCTTCGGGCAGGGTAGCGACGAAAACGGGATGGCGATGTCCCGGCCAGAAATTCAGGCTGCCCTTACGCACCGAGGGAAAGCCGGCCGGGGTTTGTCCGCCGGTTTGCACGATGGCTTCTGCGTCGCCAATCGTTGCTACGAAGGCATAATCCCTTGCTAGGGTATCTTGAGACCATTGTAAATCACGAGCTTCGGCATAGGGCCCCCATTCTTTGTCATCGACAACGACATAGGACTTGCCTTGCCTTCGTGCGATAAAAGCGAATTGCCGACCATCGGCGCTCCATAGGCCGGGACGGACTCCTTCCCAGGCCGGGCCGAGGATGGAATCAGTCACGGCATGCCAGTTTTTCCCCCGCTGGGCCGCATAAGCAAGGTGTTGGCCTCGCGGGTCGAATTGCATAGAGCCTGCCATCAGAGCATCGAAGGGTTGTGATGTAACTTCGTGACGGGATTTAAAATCATGAATCCATACCGACCATCGGCGCTTGCTTTCGGTTTGGAACGCCAGTCTACTTCCGTCGGGAGAATAAAGTATTTCCCCGAGGCCGTCCCAAATTCCTATTTCCCCTTGCGAAGTATGCAAAGCCCAGCTTTCCCCCTTGCGGGCGGCATAAGCCCATCGCTTGCCATCGCCACTGAAGGCGAAAGTGCCGACCGCGACTCCGGAATATTCGCCGACCTTTTGGCCATGGATGAAAACCTGTTGTGATTTGGAAAAAGCCTTCACTTGCGCTTCTTGGCTGCGATCGGGGCTGCGCAAAACCCAGGTTACTTGCGGCGCGCATGCGTAAAGTGAGAGCCCCGCGTAAACCGCAAGGGCGCGGAATGGGTTGAGTTTGCGAATCATTCCATGTTTCTGCGCCGAAAGTATCACTCCGAGAGCGAATCAGGCAAAGACAAAACGGCTCCGGTCAACTTGCCCTTAGCCACGCATCGACCTTCTACCGTGGCCTCGACTTCAAAGCGCGAGAGGTTTTCTAAAACATGGGTGCGGACGACGCGATATTCTAGGCATTGCCCCGCGAAAACGGGGGAGAGGAAACGGATTTCCACCGAGCCTGCCATGCCTATTTTCGCACCGGCCCCCGATAATTCTCGCCAGGGAATATCCGCTTGAGGTTTGGCACCAGGCTGCAGGCGATGGCCTCGATCGAGCTGTCGTAAGGCCTGCAAGATATCTTCGGGGTTTTGGCCTCGGGCTTGCCATATGTCCTGCAAAAAAGCGAGGACTTGCAGAAGGTGGCAGCATTGTCCCAGGCCTTCCTGGGTATAGATGCCGGGCCACAAGTGCAAGTCGGGAAAGTGTCCCGCAAAGACTTCCTCATTGGCCGAAATATGCCGCTTGGCGGTGAGGCAAGGGTTGGGGTAACGTCGATAAGACGTCACGGCGTCGACCATAAGCAAGGGCCGACGATGCGGCAAAAGTCGTTGGACGACTTCAGATCCGAATTGCAAGGACGTTTCAATGGATGCGGAAGATTCTGACATCATGGCTCACAAGGTTAATCCGCCGTCGACGACTAGGGCTTGGCCGAGTATATAACTCGCTGCGGGCGAGGCCAGGAAGACGGCCACGGCAGCGACTTCCTCGGCGCTGCCGAAACGCCCCAGGGGGATTTGTTTTTTGCGATCGGCCGCGATGCGATGATCGAGTTTGGCGGCCATGCCGGCCGCGATGAGGCCGGGCATGAGAGCGTTCACGCGTATGCCATGCGGGGCCATTTCGGCGGCGAGGGTTTGGGTCAAAGCGATGACGCCACCTTTGGACGCGGCATAATTGGCTTGGCCGGGGCTAGCATGCCTGCCGGCAACGGAAGCCACATTGACTATGATGCCCGATCGCTTGGCCATCATGCCGCCAATCACGGCTCGGCAAACATGATAGGTGCCTGCGAGATTGACGCGCAGGGTTTCGACCCAATCGGCTTCAGGCATCATGGCGAAAAGACTGTCGCGAGCTATGCCGGCATTATTAATAAGCACATCGATGGGGCCATGGGCTTCACTTGCCCGAGTTATGGCTTGATTCACCGATGCCGCATCGCCAATGTCCATGGCGAGCACATCGCCTTGGCCACCTTCGGCTTGCAAGGCTGCCAGGGTTTCACGCGCTTTGTCTTCGCGGCGGTGATAGCCCACCCAAACGAAATCACCCTGACGCGCAAAGGCCATGGCCATGCCTTGGCCCAGACCACGCGAGGCACCCGTCACCAGAGTAATACGTCCCACGCGTGTCACCTGGCCTCCAGGGCAATCAAAGGGGGAAAGTCCTGGCCTCCGCGATTCGAGTAGCTATGCCTTTGTGGGTCGACATAGAGGCTGCGATTATTGACTGCGGGGGCCGAAAGCAGGCAAAGGCTGGCACCATCTTCATCCGCTTGAAATTCGACACCGGTATAGGCCAAGTGGCGATGGACCAGAGCCAAGCCCAGCCAGCCGTGATAATCGGGTGAATAGGTCGAGTGTAAAACCGCACCTACCGCATCACCCTTGCTGCGCAAGACCGAGCCGCCCGGCAGAAACCGATCGGAGACATACAAAGCCACACGTTGTTGGGCCTGAGCACGTCGGTGGCGCAAGGCCTCGCATCCTACAAAGGTCTTTTGCATGGAGACGCGCCACCCCAATTGCAATTCCACCGGAGTGATGCCCTGAATACTATCACGGCGAACATTGAAGAAAAAATTTTCCAAGGCACCTAGGTCGAGAGCTTCCTGGCTGACTTGCCGCAAGTCAAAGGCTGCGCCTAGGCGCAGTAGACGTTCACGCCAGGCCGCCGCTTCGGTTTTAGGTATCAGCCATTGATAGGAAAACTCCCCGCTACTGCCGGCACGAAAGCAGAGAAAATTTCGGTTACGATAAAAGCCGAGATAGGGAAGACCAATGACTTCAGGGGACAATAATTCCGAAAGCAATTCCCAAGCATAGGGCCCGTCAATGCCTATCAATTCATATTCCACACTCAAATCAGCCAGGGAGAGGGCATTGCCCAGAGGCAATCTTTCGGCAAATAAAGCTCCGAGGTCCAGGCCGGGTGCGGCCTCGATGAGCAGCAAAAAATCATCGCCTTCGGCGCAAACCAACATATCGGCTATCGGCTTTGCCTCCGCGTCGAGCAATAAGGTTTGCAGCATCTGGCCGTCGCGTATATACAGTTCGCGTGGGCAAAGGCTATTCATCGCTTCGACAGCCCTTGGGCCCGAAAGATGAAAGCAGGACTTCAAGCTTTGCGACCAAGCGACGCCTTGCCTTAGCGCCTGCATATCGAGTTCAAGCGACATGGGCCAGCTCCGGCTTGAGTTGGAAAATCAAATCCGTCAAAGTATTGATGGTGCGCATGGCTGCGCGCATTTGCAGGGGCGGTCCGTCGGTGGATTTGATGGCGAATCGAGTTTCCAGAAAGACCACTAATTCGACGGCGTCCAGGGAATCCAAGCCATAGCCGCTGCCAAAAAGCGCGACATCGGGATCGATTTCGTCGACCGGGAATTTGACATTCAGGCGCTCGACCAAGGCTTGGCGCAGCTCGGCGAGAACACTTTCCCTAGCTGAAATGGGTATGGCCATGGTGGTTAGCATAAGGTATCTCCAGAGTTACGCTGCAGCCAAAACGACGGCCTCGCTGGCCGAATCGCTGTCGCAGGTGATGAGAATGTTTCGGTGGCGGCCCTGGCGCAAAATGGCCGCCGCTGCCACCAGCCCCGCTGAAGCCACATAGGCATTGCCGGGGCCTAGGTTCTTGGCTTCGACATGCAAGTCAGGTTGACCCGGGTTTAACCCCGCATGAATGAGCGCATTTCGCGCTGCGGTTTTACCGTCGCCCGGTCCAGCTAGGGACCAACCCGCCAAGATCACGGCGCGATCGGTGCGGTCGGGTGGATCAGGAGCGAAGCGCGAAAGTAATACGCAAGCAATACCTTCGGAATTTTCTGCTGTGTCGTCTTGCGGGGTCGGAGACAAAGACATTTCCTCCAGGCCCGCAGCTAGCATGGCGGTGATTTCGTCGCGGTCATTTAAAAGCGTAGCCGCATAAATCAAAGCCATTAGGCCGCTGCCGGCACCGACGCTCAAGGTGCTCAAAGGTCCTCCGAGGCCCAAGGCTTTCGAGCAACTCCCCGCAGGCGCATTGAGAACCATGCGTGAGAAGGCTGCAGCCGATAACAAGGCCAGCCCTTGCTCGGCTATGCTGCGACTCAGGGCTGCGCCGCTTTCAGGTGACACCTGATTGACGCCGAGCACTAGGCCAATAGTATCCCGTCGCTTGCGTGTGACCCCCAAGCCAGCGTCTTGCAAGGCATTGGCCGCAGCTTTAATGAGGAAGCGTGAAGAAGGATCCAGTCCTCGCGGGTCGACTTGAGGCAATTCTTTCTCGAGGAAAAATTCAGGAATGCGACCGGGAATCAGGCGATGCTCCAACTCGAACCTTTCTCGTAGACTCGCGACGGTAAGGCCATGCGATCCCAAGGCTGCCAATCCACTCACATACAGAGTTCTTTCCGGGATTTGCGTTGGTCTATCCAGAATGGGTTCGGGTTCGCCGGGCAACTCTCGACTCAAGACAACGGCAGCATTGGCTCCGCCGAAGGCCGAATTGGTGCACACGGCATGTTGATAGGCATGGGGCCTCGGCGCAGTATCGAAAATCGGATCGTCCGGGCCGGTTCGCCTGGGAGCCTGTCCATGCAGGGTTGGCGGAACAACTTGCTCGCGCAGAGAAAGCAAGGTCACCACAGATTCCAGCGATCCCGCCGCGCCTTGGGCATGGCCGAAATAGCTCTTCGACGAGCTTATCGGCAAGGTGGCGGCGCGCGCACCAAAAACCTCTTCCATGGCCCGCCATTCTGCCTGATCATTGGCCAAAGTACCCGTACCATGGGCGTTAACATAGCCAAGGTTCTCAGGGCCAAGCCCTGCATGCTTGAGTGCGGAGCGAAAGGCGCGGGCCACCCCGCTGCCGGTTGGATCGGGCGACGTCTCGTGAAAGGCGTCGCCGGAAAGGCCATAACCCGAAAGCCAGGCCGTAACCTTAGCGTGACGTCTTCGCGCGGTCTCCTCCCTTTCCAGCACGAGAAAGGCCGCGCCTTCGCCAAGCGTGGTCCCGAAGGGATGGCTGAAGGGCGCGCACTTTTCCGAAGAAAGCACGCCCAGGGAATGAAAGCCCGCCACCATGATGGGCGTCAAAGTATCGCTTCCCCCCGCGAGGACGGCGTCTGCCCAGCCATGGCGGAGCAAATCCAGGCCCAGTCCCAAGGCATTGGTCGAAGACGTGCAGGCCGTCGAGACCGTGAGCGCCGGACCGCGAATCGCGAGCGCAGCCGCAGCCATTTCGGTGATGCGATGCAAGGGCATTTTTTGATCGCCAAGGCTGGTGCCGAGCACCAGGGCAAGGCGCTGGGGTGCAAATCCAGCCGAGTCGAGCCCTGCCGAATGCCAAGCTTCCCGGGCCGCAATCAAGGCGAAACGCAAGGTCAATTCCCAGCTAGGTAACTCACCTGTGACGGTATCATTGGCTTGCGGCACGGCGCCAACCCAAGGAGAGGGCATGCCTTCGATGGAAAAGCGCCGCAGCCTTTGCATGGCGTCCTGGCCCGACAAAATGCCCCGCCACAAGCTCGGCACACCCTCGCCATGGGCACATACCGAACCCATGCCGCTAATCGCTATGCGCATGAAGGGGCCGGCCTCAGCGTTTGTGCTTGACCAAATAAATAATCACGCCGACAATGAGGGTAATGAAACCGGCGGCGAAAAGCACCGCCCCCGCCGTCATGCCGAAGACAAAACCGAAAGCGACTTGATTGGTCAATAAGGTGCTGATGCCAAAGGTCGCAACCCCGATCCCCATCATCCAGGCGCCGGATTTCATGGCGCCTTGGCCTGGGACTCGCGGCTTTTCCGGTTCTACCTCTTCGTCTTCCATGTCCTCCGCTTCGGAATTTTGTTCCTGCCGGCGCCAAAAGTTTTCATTGCCGGCTTCCGCCGCCATTTGCGAGGCGAGAAATTGCGATTGGCTGGTCGCATTCGCTCGCCTCACCTTGGCGATTTGTTCGTCGATGACCACGCTTGGGGAGGCTGATTTGAGGCGAAAGCCGGTCTGGGTCATCATGCTTCGCAATTGCAGACGGCGATTCGAGGACATGCCAGCCTTGCCGGCCTCGACGTCGAGGCTTTCGCATAAATCCAAAACCAAATCGGGATTTTCCAATAATGCAGCTCGAATTTCGTCACGTTCCTCGCCACTGATCTTTTCCAGATAATCGGCGGTATCCATAACCGAGGCGTCAATGGCTTCGATGTCGCGAGCCAATCGGCTTTGCACCAGGGGATGGCGCTGCACGTCTTCGGGCAATTCCCGGAAGGATTGGGTGATCACCAAGACCTTGAGCATTTCGCGAAACCGGATTTCCGAGCCATTCATATCTTGACGCGCTTGGTCGTCGAAGGAAAGGCGGGTCGCCGCGCTGGAGAATTTCTCCACGAAACAGGCTCCTTCAATTCGGGCTATTTGTTCATCGATGCCGTCCACCCAGGTCCGGGCTTCCTTGTCATCGTCCAGGACCCGTTTTGGATGGGCTAAGGTGGGCGCGCAACCCGTGGTGCCGGTCACCGCCATGCCCGCTCCCAGACCAAGGCCCATTTTCAAGATGTCTCGTCTTTCCATGGTTTCTTTCCTCAGGTTTTCAAGTGTTCGAGTATAGCTTCGGGACCATTCAAAGAAAGGCCCAATAAATGACCGATGCGACGGCAAGCGCGGCGACGTACGGAGTCCAAGTCTTTTTGCACGGCAAGTCGCAAGCCTTGACCTTCGCCCAAGTCTTTGCTGCGACCGAGAAATTCATTCACGGGATGCTGAACCCTATCGCTATCCCGTGTCCACATATAAAGGACCTTGAGAGCGTCGCGGCGATCTTGATCGGGTTGTTCGGACTGAGCCAGGAATTTACGGGCATAAGCGTAAAAGCTGCTGGCATGGCGGGCTTCGTCTTGCGAAATATTATTGGCAATGCCAGCCAGCACGGGCTCTCCGCAGGCTTGCGCGAAATTTTGGTAGTTCGCGGTGGCGACCATTTCTGAAATGACATTGGTTATGAGCGTTCCCATGCGGGATTTCATGAAAGGTGCGGTCGCTCGCCCACGTAAGAAAAAATCAGGATCCACTTGAATATTCGCGGCGCGCTGAAGCCAGGCCAGCAAGACTTGCGGATGCCGGGTTTCTTCATAAAACCACACCGACACCCATTGGGTAAAGTCGGGGTCATTCCAGAATTCTTTCAAGAATTGTTGGCTGGCACTGAAAGTCGTTAATTCTGAAAAAGCGGCATCACGTACCAATTCAATGAGCTCCGGGGAAACGCGCGATCGATCGAGGCCTTGCCAGGGAATATCCGAAAAACGCCAGCGCATCCCCTCCGCTTTTTCAGCGAGGCGCGGAAAAAGCATGCCAATGGCGTCGGGCATCAGCATAAACCTATAGCAAGGGCGAATCGAATCGAGGTCACTAAGCTTTGACGATTCTCACCACGAAAAGGTGGACATTCATCTGAGTGTTTTTTATCGGCCATGAAACAGGTAAAAGCGCCTTCCTGCCTAAACATTATCTATTTATGACTTCCCTCGGTTCCTGTTTATTCAAACCCTTGCAAAGCCTATGCTTTGGGAGATTTTTATGCTAAAACGGTTTATTGCCGTCACCCTTTTCGCTTTGCTTTCCACTCAAGGATTCGCCCAAGAAGGTTATGCCGAGGAGGAGGAAGAAGAGGAAGCTGTCCCCGCTGTTAAACGCGCGCGCTTCGGCGTTACCGCTGAAGTAGGGATGAATAGCTTGTCCAGTTTGCTGGGCACTTCATTCACCTATTATCCTAGTGCCAATGCCGCTGTGGATTTTGGATTTGGCTTGAGCCTAGGTGGCTTTCGCCCCGGTGTGCGCGGCCGCTATATCATTCATGCCGGACGGCATGTTTTGCCCTTTGTGGGGGGTGCCGTGAAGTTTGCGATGGGAGGCGGTGATGAACCGGTGACTCTCACGAAATCCAGCGACGATGGATTCGGTGAGGAATATGAACTCAAAATCAAACCAGCCACCTTCGTCGATTTTCTCGGTGGCGTGGAATTTCACTTCGGTCATTTTCGTTGGGATATCGGCACCGGCTGGTCGCAATCACTCAACCAGCACAATTGGACCTTGGTCTCCGGTCCTCCTTTGGAGCAAGAGGATGAAGATGTTTTCGATTTGCTTTACGGCTCAGGCTTCACGCTCTATACCGCGCTCGGCGCATGGTTTTAGGCGCCTCGCTTAATTAGTGCAGTTAGCGTAGCCCCTCTTGCGGGCTGCTCGCCGATCCATAAAGTTTGCGCGGAATGCGTCCGCTCAAATAGGCCAGCCTTCCCGCCTCGGTGGCGAGCTTGAAGGCCTCGGCCATGCGCACTGGATTTTGCGCAGCAGCAATGCCGGTATTGCATAGAATGCCGTCGACTCCGAGTTCCATGGCCTTAGCAAGATCCGAAGCCGTACCCATGCCCGCGTCGACAATCACGGGACAGCGAAGCGATTCCATGATCATGCGAATATTGTTTTCATTGATCACGCCTTGCCCACTTCCGATGGGCGAGCCCGCTGGCATGACGGCCTCAACGCCCAAGTCCTCCAGCTTTTTCGCCAGTACGGGATCATCGCTGGTATAAACCATCACGATAAACTCTTCTTCCACCAATTTTTTCGAAGCCTCATAGGTCGCCAGCGGATCGGGCAATAAAGTTTTGGCGTCATACAAAACTTCGAGCTTGAGATAACGCATGCCCTGCGCGCGCGCCAACCGAGCGATGCGCAAAGCATCGGCGACATTATAAGCCCCCGCCGTATTCGGCAAGAGCGCTAATTTCTTAGTGTCGATGAAATTCAAAATATTTTCTTCGTCGGGGCCATCGAGTTTGACGCGGCCCAGGGCCACGGTCACCATTTCCGCTCCCGAAGCCTCATGGGCTTTTTGCATGGTTGCAAAATCGGGATATTTACCGGTGCCGACAATGAGGCGCGATTGAAAAGTGCGTCCGCCGAGGACGAGGGGTTTTTCGTTTAGCATAGGCACAAAAGTAGTTGGTGGGGGAGGTTTCCCCCTCGGTCGAGCCTCCTCGGCTTGGGACGGGGAGGCTGATGTTCGGCCATGAAAAAAGGGCTCGCGGGTCCTCGGCTATGGCCTTTCCCTGAGGCCTATGCCTGCGGAGCGATCTCTTTTTTCAGGCGCTCACCG
>JAYUVP010000318.1:0-10327 GCA_043753995.1 Fibrobacterota bacterium | reverse complement strand
CTCGATGCCTTGGCCGAAGACAAAGGCATCACCGCCTGCATCGCGGCCAATGACGACATGGCTTTGGTGGCCCTGGAGCATTTACAGCGCAAGGGCCTGCAAATCCCCGCTCATTTGTCGCTTATCGGTTTGGACGATTCGCTGCGCGCCACCCATTTCGGGCTAACCAGCTATAACTTCAATTTCCCGTCGATAGCCCAGCGCATCGTGGCCTTCATTCGCAATCCCGCTTCGCGCGAATATGCGGGCAAGCCCGTGCTCGAATGCGAGGGGCTCATCATGGAGCGGGAGTCTACGGTAACGGGCAGGTGACGGCGAAGTACGGACTAGTCGTTGGCAGGGCCATGCCCCTGGCAGCGCTTGCGCTGGCGCCCGCAGGGGAAAGCGAATCGAAATAAGTTTTAAGGCCCCGACTAAAAAGGGCTTCAGCGTAATGCGGAGGCTTCGCGCTCTTGCCAGGCAATGGGATTGGGCTTGGCCATCCATTCGCCGAGCTGGGAGGACATCCAATGGGTGAGGCGTTGGGCGATGTCGGTGCCGACGGAATCGCCGGGACGGGCGAGGTCTTGGTCGAGTGTGCTATGTGATTTTTGTGGTACAAAGGTGAGCACAGCGTGGCCGCCGACTTGATGCAGGCGATCCGCTAGAGCGCGTCCCTGGGTGTAGGAATAGTTGCGCACATGGGCGAGGAAGAAGGGCGGATAGCTGCGTCCCGGCATCACTTGGTGGAGGGGCGAAGCGGCGAGATTGGCTTCGGGCGGCATGCCAAAGGTATTGGCATAAAGCGCGCGCACCGTGTCGGTGGCGGCGGAGCAAGCATGCACGACATCAAGCAAGCCGGGATCGAGGGTGGCCACGCCCTTGAGGGCTTCACGCGGAAAACCAGCGCTATCGAGCATGCCGGGATACAAGGCCGTCAAGGCTGCGATTTGTCCACCGGCCGAATGTCCGAGTAGGAAAAAAGCGGTGCTGTCTCCGCCATAACGACTCACTTCGCGGTGGAGATAGCTTAGCGCGGCGGCCACATCTTCGCTAGGCGCGGGCTGCTTGACATTGTGGGCTTCACGTGCGGTGTCGCCACGTGTGGCGATGGCCAGGCGATAATTGACGCTGGCGAAAAGGAAGCCGTGATCGACAAACCATTGCGGTTTGAAGCGCACATCGCCCTTGCTACCGCTACGCCACCAACCACCATGCACATAAATCACCACCGGCCATTTCTGCGCGGGCTGGTGACGGGGACCATAAAGATCCAGGGTAGTATAAAGGGTTTCGGCACGGGGGCGGCGAACATAAAGCAAGCCCGGAGTCACATGCAGGGAGTCGTAACTCCAGGTTGCAGGCGGCAAGATGGCCGTCTTGGCCGTATTCAGCTTGATTGGCGGAATGACATGGGAAGATTTTTCGGCATGCACCATGCCGAGGGTGGAAAGAAGCAGGAGAAAAGCGGTGAAGACGAAGAACACCTGGATTCCGTTCAGGCCGCTATGGTTAGCAGAGCAAGCCCGACCCAACTTTACCTCTAGGCTGGGGATTTGGCCAAGTTTACCGACTTAGGAATATCGATGGGAGAGTTCCGCGAGGCGTTTTTCGACGGCGCCCGCTTGCATTTCCCTGAATTTTTGGGGCAAAAACTTTTCATCCGTACATTCTTTTACCGCCAATAAATCCATGAATTCCAGGCGCTCCAAATGGGCCGAAGGCCGGAATATTTCGGCTTCCTGAACCAAAAACTCGGTGAAGGTGACCGTGGAGTCCGGAGGCTTGAGCGCGAATTGCCGGGAGGCGCGAATGAGTAATCCCTCGAATTCATTGCCGCCTATGCCATCCGGGATTTTCAGTTCGGGGATTTGTTCCAGCGAAATCGCAAGACCCAGTTTTTTGGCCAAGGCGAAGAGCAAATGACGGCGCCCATCGGCGGTATCGGGTGGGAAAAGCGGTATATGCACATCCAAACGGCCTTGGCGTTTGAGGTCGACCTCAATCAAATCCGGTCGGCTGGAAGCGAATATCCAGAGGATTTTTCCTCGGTTGCGCGTCTCCGACATTTCCTTGGCGAGCATGGCATAGACGCGGCCCGAGAGACCGGAATCACCCGTGCCTGAATCGCGTTTTCCGGTGGCTTGATCGGCCTCATCCACAAAGACAACCACGCGGCCGAGTGCCCGCAAAATCGCGAAGACTTTTTCCAAATTGGTTTCGGTGGAACCCACCCAGCGATCGCGGAAATTTTTCAATTCGACGAAGGGTATGCCGCATTCACCCGCAAAGCATTGCACCAAATAGGTTTTTCCCGTACCGATGCGGCCTGCCAGCAAATAGCCCATGGGCAAGGCATGATTCATGCCTCGCCGCATCAATTGCGCGTCTTCGCGTAGCCAGGCCTTCGCGGCATCATGGCCGCTGACATCGTCCAGAGTGCGGCGGGAATCCAAAAATTCCAGGCGGCCGGAAGCTTCTTTTTCGATGTTTTCTTTGCGCAGCTTGGCCAAAAATTTATCGGTGAGCGGCAATTGATTGCGAATGGCGCGCAGCAAAACCGAGCGGGCTCCGATGCGATTCATGCCAACGAGTCGCATGGCTAATTCAGGCAAGGGCAGCGGACATAGGCTCGCTAAAGTCGGCTCTTGTTCGGCAATGCATTGCACGAAATGAGTCATTTCCTCGAGAGAAGGAAGCGGGATATGGATTTTGGCGGCATGAGCGCATTCCACCAGCATTTGATTGAGTTCGCCCATTTGCGGCGCTATCAAGCAAATGGCCATGCCCGCCTCAGCCAATTCAGCGTCTTCCAGCCAGCCCAAAACCCGCAATAAAACCGCGGCGGATTCGGCGGGTATTTGCAGGGCTTCCCCTTGCGGGACGATGAATTGGGCGCGATCCAAAATCAAGGCGATGCGGGTGGGTGGGTCTTGGTTTTTGTTTTTATTGGAGGCCACGGTTCCATAAATAAACCGATCCAACAATTCGATGACGGCGCCGGGCTGCCGTGGCAAGGCACCGGGTTTTTCCAGGGCCTCCAGGCCACGCGCGGCCCCGGAGAATTGCGTGCCGAGGTGGGTGTCGACAGCTTTGAGGAAGCGGCCGAAAAGTTCTTGGCCGCGCACGGCCTTTAAGCCGGATCCGCGATCGTAGGTCAGCACCACTTCGAAAGGCGCGAATAAGACCTCGGTCAAATAGCGCTGCAAAGGCAAATACGGCATTCCCGAATCGACAAAGTCTTGCGGCACGACGTCGGCGACATTGCCTGAAACGAGAAAACCACCCGCCGATCCCGCACGAAAAATTTCGCGCATTTCCTCGGCCCAGGGCGGGAATGGCGAAGGCTTCACCGGCGTCACTGGCTTAACCTCGAGGAGTCGGACTTGCCTTTAAAAACCTGATTGGGATCGGGCAAGGAGGCCTCAGTGGGCATTTGGATTTCTCCCAGGAGATCAGCATTGTCATTCAACCATTTGCCGGTTTCTTCCAGCGAGCGGGAAACCATATCCAATTGATCGGTCATGACATTGGGGCTATGGCCGACCGCGCTTTCCTCGCGCAATAAATTCACTTGCCGCTCAATGCGATCGAGTTCCGCCCCTAAAACCTTGGCGCTTTCTTCGGCCCTTTCGAGATTCGCCAAGCGTTTGCGCGCCAGGGTCAGGGACGCTTCATAGGAACGATAGAGCGGGCTTTCGGGTTGGGCTTCCTTCACTTGCTTTTCCAGCTCCAGCACCTCATTGCTGACGTCGGCATGCGCGACCGTGTCGCGGATGGAGTTCACCCTTTCCTGGGCGACAAGCATGCGCAAATGCGTCCACAGCAAACCTGAAAGCTGGCGCTGCATCACTTCGTCACCGGCACCTCTATCCATCGATAAGATGGCATGGCTTTGCTTCAGGGTATGTAAATACCGTTGCCTCGATTTTTCTTTTAAGGACTGTAACATTTGCTCGCGTTTTTGATTCCAGGCTTCCGACTCGGCGCTTAGGTTTTTGCCGCGGATAAAGTTTTGAAAGCGCTCATTACCGGCTAGGACCGTCAAATAAGTTGTTTCGGCGGCCAGGGCGAAAAAAAGCAAAGGCGGAAAGCCAAGCCCGACCAAGCAAAGCCCGCCAAAGGCCAATAAGTTCACGGGAAGTTGGCCTAGTCCTGCAACCGGCGTCCGCAAAAAGAAAGCCGACTTGATATAGTCCCAATAAGAAAGCGCTGGAGTGCTCATGCTTGCTTTTGCTCCGCTGGCTTGGTGCGCGTCGCGATCTCCACCTTTCGAAAGGCCTCGGAGACGGTCTCGACTTGATCCAAAAAGCCTTTCGTTCTCTGTACTTCCAGGGGATGGACGCCCGGAATGGCCAAAGGCAAATCCTTAAATTCGGCGACGATTTTCCCTGGAGCTTGGCTGAATATCCATACCGTGTCGCCCAGGTAAATCGCCTCGGTGATGGAATGGGTGACCATGAAAACGGTGGCTTCGACTTCCGCCCACAACTCGACCAGTAGCTTTTGCATTTCCAAACGTGTGGGCTCGTCCAGAGCTGAAAACGGCTCGTCCATCAGCAAAATCCGCGGCTTCAGCGCCATGGATCTAGCCAAGGCCACGCGTTGTTGCTGGCCGCCCGAAAGTTGATGCGGGTGTTTTTGGATGTGAGGACCGAGGCCGACGCGATCGATCCAGTCCCGGGCTTGCTTTTCAATTTCGACTTGATCTATTCCCAAGGTTTCTCGGTTCAATTCCAAACCAAAGCAAACGTTTTTCAGCACGGTCAAATGCGGAAAGCTGCTGTATTTCTGAAAGACCATGCCGCGATCCAGGCCTGGGCCGGATACGGGTTTTCCGCGCACCAAAATTTCCCCGGTTGTCGGCCCACCGAATTCGTGAAAGCCGGCCAGCATATTCAAGGCGGTGGATTTACCGCAGCCCGAGGGTCCTAAAATGGCCCGGATTTCACCGCGTCCATGAATATCCGGAACATGAATGTTTAAGTCGGATAAAGCCGTAAAGGCTCTTGGCGTGCCCGGATTCCAAACCTTGCTGACATTCCGAAATTCGATAACCGGAGGTAAGGGCGTTTCGCTCATCGAGAAATCTTATAGGGGAATAGGGATTTATAAATCCAAGCCCAGGCCCTGTCGGTCACCCAGGCAATCAAAATAATGGCGATCAAGGTCAAATAAATATGCTCACGTGGTCCGCGCCTTTGGGCGATGATGATGATTTGGCCAAGCCCGCGTTCGGCGGCGACCATTTCCGCGAGAATGATATAGGTCCATCCCACACCGAAGCCCAAACGCATGGCATGCACGATTCCCGGCGCCGCAATCGGCACAATGACCTTATATAAGGTGGCAAATCGATTGGCTCCCAGGGTATAAGCGGTTTGCAAGAAAACCGTATCCACTTCTTCCACGGCTTTGGCGATAAGCGGAATCAGGTAAATAGCGAAGGCCAAGGCCAAGAAGGCGACCTTTTGCAATTCTCCGATTCCGAACATGCTCATGGTCAAAGGCACCAAGGCCGGAATGGGTAGATAGGACAGGAAAATGGAGGAGGGTTCGAAGAGAGCCTTGGCCCTTCCGAATGTCCCCATGCTGATGCCAACGGGTAAAGCAATGGCCCAGCCAATCCAAAAGCCTTCCATCACCCGAATAAAACTCATCACGGCACTGCGGGAAAGTTCAGCTTCAAACCAGAGCGATTTGATTTGCCCCAGGATTTCAAAAGGCGACGGCAAAATGACGGGACTTAAAATCCTCGCTTCGGGAGCGCCCAAGGTGAGGATAAACCAAAGGGCCAATACCATGGCCGGAAGGACTATGCCTAAGGCCAGCCTTTCCAGGTGTGGAACCTTGCCCCGAATGGCGAACAAGGATTGAAGCCAGGCCATGGATTATCCTTCGGGAGGATAAACCGCTATTTCCACTCGGCGATTCAAAGCGGAATTGTCTGGCTGGGTGGGGTCGGCCGGTTCATCCCAAGCCTTGCCTTCGACAACGAATTTGGCTGGGTCGAACTTGTATTTCTTCACTAGAGCGTCCTTGACGCTTTGGGCGCGTTCTTTCGAAAGCGAATAAACCGCATCCCGCGTGATTCGGCCCTTCATCGAGGCATCGGTGTGACCATGGATCACAATGACCGCGCGATCGAATTGACCCACCAGACGAGCCACTCTTTCCATGGTGGCATTGACATTGGGATCGTATAAGCTGTTTTTCAGGACCATGCCCGATTCATCATGCTGGGGTTCAAAAAGATTGGACGAGTTGGGGAAAAAATTAATGTGAATGGTTTGGGTGAGAATCGGCTTTTCGGCATTCAGCTTGGAATAGGACGGCGGCGCGAATGAGGAAATATTCTCGTCCTTCATGTCTGCGAACTTGCCCGAGGCATCCAGCTTTTTCAGGATGGAGAAATCCATGACTTCATCAAAACGCGTGGGAGTATTGATTAAGCCCAACTCCTTGTAAACGAAGGTCACGCTTTTCCAGGTTCGTTCAAAGTTGGCGGCGCCATTGGCGTTCAAGAAGAACTCTTTGTTTTCAGCAAAATTGGTGATATGGGCATCGGCGCCCATGGATTTGACATCTTCGAGGGGCATGCCGAAGCCTTCGGCCAAATGAGTCATGGCTTGAACCTTGGCGGTTTCGTCCTTGAGTATGCGCATGCCATCAAAAATTCCGGCCACCAAACCTTCGACGATTTCGGGATGGTCTTTGGCGAAATCCGCACGCACGGCCCAGACATCGGCAATCATCTTATTGGCTTCGGCGGTGGTAGTGAGAATTCGGGTATTTTTCACTTTTTCTGGAATGTTATAGATATCCGGCGCCCAGGAGACGCAGGCATCAATTGTTTTATCGGAGACGAAGGCGGCGGCGGCTTCAAAGGCGGTTGCCGTGAATTTGTGTTTCACTTCACCGGGCTGTATGCCGGCATTGAGTAATAAGCTATTGATGAAATATTGCGAAGGGCTGTTCTGGGCATAGACTATGGTCTTGCCTCTTAAATCTTTGACGGAGGCAATGCTGCTGCGCACCACAATGCCATCACCACCGCTGGACCAATCGATTTGCTGGAAAATGCGCGGGGCGGTACGAGAATCTCTCATGAGCTCGGGCGCGAACAGGGCCATCATATCGACTGTGCCCCACAAAATCGAACTTTCACCGGAGGCATAAACATCGCGTGCCGTCACGGGATCGTCGATGAGTTTCAAATTCACTTTGAAGCCATATTTTTTGAAAAATACGCTGTTTTCATTAGGCGCAAAGCCGCCATTGGCCGCAACAATGGGCAGCCATCCTATCCAAACATTGATAGGGAATTGGACGATTTTTTCTTTCGCGTCCCACTTGTATCCCGAGGTGCCCTTCACGGCGGGCAATTTGTCACCAGGCACATATTTGTATTCGGCCACCGTGGTGATGCCCTTGGAATCTGCTGCCTCGACTTGGTTTTCCTGGTTGAACTTATCCAAGTCCACGGCGGTTTTGGTGCCGGCGCCAGGGAACAAGGTTCCGCGGTATAAATAAAGGCCAGCGGCGATGCAACCGGCGATAAAAAGGAAAATGACGAACTTGCCTAAACCAGTGGCTCCGACTTTGGGTTCACTCATGGTGATTCTTGCTCCAGGGTTGATTAATTAGACTGTTGAGGGCCGAGCTCGCGATTGGGAGCGGTGGCTGAATTGGATTCGGTAGGTGCCGCGCTTGATTCCGCGGTCTTAAAGCCATAGGCCATTTCAAAATCGGCGAGCGCCTGCTCGGCCAAGGCCGACTGTTCCGCTTCTTTCAATTCGATATTGCTGGTGTCGAGTGTTGAGCCCGCGACGCGAGAACGGCCCGCCGCTTTATCCCGTCTTTCGGTGAGATATTCCTCCACCCGATTGATGGTGTCGCCCGAACCGCCGATTTGGGTAATCATGCCCTTGGCCATTTCCTGCAATTCGGCCTGGGCTTCCATCATTTCGGTTTCAGTCAAGAGACGCTTCAGGGATTCAATCTTGGAATGCGCTTCTTTAATGCTCACATCCCGAGTCTTCACCAATTTCTTATAAGTCTCTTCGGCGGCCACCATTTGACCCCGGTTCTCTTCCAATTGGGCCTTGATGGATTGCAATTCCATTACAAGTTGGCCAGCTAAGGCACGGTTGCCGACTTTTAAATTGGCCGCCACTCGCGCGGTAATTTCCTTCTCGCGGGTTTCTAAGGTCTTGACTTGGCGAAGCAAGCGCTCCACAAATCCAGCATGGGTGGCGAGATTGTCATTAAAGCGGGCGATTTGATTGCGCAAATTCTCCTTTTCCGCTTCAATAAGTGCCCGGGGATTCGATTTCTCAATTCCTGAAATGAAAAGGCTGAGAAACCCTTTCAGGAGAGTTCCAATTCGACCTAGCATACTTGCCTCTTGCTTTGGGTTGGCCCAAAGGTAACTTGCCAGGGTTAAATCATCGGAACCCTAGGATAGTCGTTTCGACAGATTCGCCTTTACCTCGGGCCATTCGCTGTCGAGAATGGAGTAATAAACGGTGTCGCGGGTGAATCCGTCGGGCAAGATCAAATGCTTGCGCCAAATACCTTCGCGCTTGGCGCCAAGCCTTTCGATGGCGGCTTGCGATTGCAAATTGCGCCCATCCGTGCGCAAAGCGACGCGCTGCAGGCCCAAGGTTTCGAAGGCCTCACGCAGCAATAGGAGCTTCGCTTCAGTATTGACGAAGCTGCGTTGCCAAGGCCGCGCAATCCATGTCCAGCCAATTTCGGTGTGGCGATGGGCAAGGCTGAGATCGTAAAAGCGCGTCGAGCCGATCAAGGCTCCGGTGTCGGCCAGGGCTAAAGCATAGGGACGATCGCCAAGGCTATCTCGCCGGGCTAGGCTTTGTTCGATCCAGATTTGAAAATCTTCCTCGCTTTGCATGCGCTGCGGCATATAGGTCCAAATCGCGGGATCGCGACCGACCTGATAAAGCTCAGAGGCATGTTCACGGCGTAGCGGAAGCAAATGCACGCGGGCTCCGCGCAACTCGGGATAGCTTGTCGTCATGGTTTCGAAAAGGAAGGGGGTGGAGGGTTCGGGGCGCGGGAGGTGAAGTGCCTTCAGGCGACTTCCACCGCCCAACCGTTAAGCCCCAGGGATTCTGTCAGGGCTTGGTCGGCGTCGACCAGGCGTTCCCCAGGGAATTTGCCATAGGCCGTGGACTTCTCGTCGAAGAGCAAGGTATGGGTTAAGTCATCCATCCGATATTGCCCACCGCCGAGTATTCGCCAATTGGGAGTGAGAACGCGACAATGCGCACCGTCCGTCATCTCAGCGCGGGCACGGCCCTGGCTTTCGAGATATTCATAAACCAAGTTGGCGTGATAGGGAAACAAATTGACCGGTCCTAAAATCACATGCAAATCACCATCGTGATCGAGCATCACGAATTTACCTCGGGTATAGGTATTGACTGGCGCCAAAGGTTCGATAAAGACCACGACATAATTTTAACAGAAATGACAGGCAATAGCATGCTTGTATTTAAAAGTTGTCCCGTTTATGACCGCTAGCCGGTTAAAAAAGCGTCGAACATTTTTCCACTGGTAGCGTCAAAGCTACCCACGGTCTTGGCCTACCCAGGCGGCCTTGCCGCCTTTTTAATTCAGCCAGGCCCTAGGTCGGCGGGTCGTCGTCACCGCTGCCACTTCCGGACCCCTCCGAACCGCTGGAGCCGCTTCCCGAATCGGAACCGCCCGAGCCACCCGAAGATGAGCCAGAATCGGAATCGCCTGAACTACTACCCGAGCCAGAGTCCGATTCACCCGAGCTTCCGGAATCGCTGGAACCACCGCTACCGCTTCCGGAATCCGATGTGCCGCTGGAGCTGCTGCCAGAATCGGATCCCTCGGAGCTACTACCCGAGCCAGAGTCCGATTCACCCGAGCTTCCGGAATCGCTGGAGCCACCGCTGCCGCTTTCCGAATCCGATGTGCCGCCTGAGCTGCTGCCAGAGTCCGAGCCGCCATCGCTGCTGCCTTCTTCGACACCGCTTGAGCCGCTGCCAGAATCGGATCCACCTCCGCTTTCCTCTTCCGTTTCTTCGGTGCCGGTGGGTGTCGGCGTCGGAGTCGTTTCGGGTGTTGTGATTGTCGTGGTTGAGCTGGAATTTCGTCGGTGGGTAGATCGCCCTTCCGAAGTATAATTTGCCACGGTTTTACTCTCTTCTGGAGTTTCCGCCGTGTTTTTGGTTGTGGTGCCTTTACTTGCAGCCTTGGCTTCTTCTTCGGCGGCAATCATGGCAATGAGTTGTTTGCGTTCCGCCTCGCTCATACCAGGCGTGAGATTGCGCACGCTCCATTGTTTTGCTTTGGA
>JAYUVP010000317.1:0-45549 GCA_043753995.1 Fibrobacterota bacterium | reverse complement strand
GCCTGTCAAAATGTCAAAGCGGAGAGGGGCGGGGAGTGCCTAGACGTCAGGGGGCAGAAGTCAGAGATCGGGAAGCATGGCGAACTCATGGAAGTTCTTGGGTGTTATCACCTTCACTTCGCTACCAGGATAAGCTTCCAAAAAGGCTTTGGGTATTTTCGCCTTTGCCTTCGGGTTCCATTTGAATTCGTAGCCATAAAGCTTGCCGCCATACTCTTCCACATAATCGATTTCCAGCTGAGTATGCGTTCTCCAAAAAAAGCGATTGACTGATTTTCGGTGATAGGCAAGCGTCTTCATCCGCTCCACAATGCAGAAGTTTTCCCAGAGTGCTCCGACATCGTTTCGGATATCCATACGATTGAAGTTGCTGATCACGGCATTGCGGATACCGACATCATGGAAATAAATTTTGCGACCGCGCTTGATTTCATTGCGCATATTGCGGCTTAAAGCAGGTAACCGGAAAAGTACGTAGGATTTTTCCAATAAATCGACATAGCGTTCCACGGATTCCTTGTCGAGGCCCAAATGCTGCGCAAGTTCGTGATACGAAACCTCATTGCCCATTTGCAGCGCTAGTGCCTTCACTAAATTTTCCAAGAGCGCGGGCTTGCGGATTTGTTGATAGGCTAGCAAATCCTTATAGAGGTAACCGTTGCGTAATTCATTGACATTTTCTTCTTCGCGGCCGAGCTGGGTCACTACCTGCGGGAAATATCCATAAATCATCCGATGCGGAATCAGCTGGAATTCAGAAAGCAAATCCGTATGGCGCGTCATTTCTTCGAAGGAAATCGGGTGCAATACGAATTCGTATTTCCTGCCTGTCATGGGCTCATTTATACCGCTGGCCAATTCCAATGCCGAAGAGCCTGTGACCACGAATTGGACATCAGGGTTATAGTCCACGAGGATTTTCACAACCACGCCAATACTGGGAATCCATTGGGCTTCATCGATGACCACGGTGGTGGCATCGCCAATCACGACTTTGAGGGTTTGATCGGAGGGATCTGTAAAGAGTGCCCGATGCGCCGACATTTCCCCGTTAAACCATTTCACTTTCGGATTGGCTGGATCGAACAAGTTGCGCATCAAAGTGGTTTTGCCCACTTGCCTTGATCCGAGTACCACGATCGCCTTTTTCCAGTTTAGGCTTTGACGAATGCGGTTTTCGAGGAGGCGTGGAATCATAGCCCGGCTTTCAATTTTCTCGATTATATACGAGTTATATTACTAAATAACTCGATTATATACGAGTTAATTGGCTTAAAATCTCGGTTAAAGGGGGGGGTGAGAAGGCCTGTCCCTATGGATGTGACCAGAAATTCGCTAAAAATCGAGGAAATTGCGAAAACAGGCGAAAGCGGTAAAAATACAGAATATAAAGGGAGCCGGCGCAAAAAAACAGGACCATTCCGTCGGAATGCGGCCCACCCCTGAGTAACAGCCGTGCTACCCAGGGAAGTGAGAATTATTTGCGGGTATAGAGAATGCGTTTGGAGCCGCCTTCGCAGCTACCAATGATTTTACCGCCCGCTGCCGCCTCAGGCGTCACGGCGGAAAGGGTGAAGTTTTTCACGCCCTTCTTTTCGAGCTTAGCCTGAATTTCGGCCTGAACCTCGTCGCAGGAGCGGCCTTTGGATTTTTCGGCCACCGGTGCCGCGGCAACGGGTGCGGGCGTGGATGCCGTGGCGGCTACCGCGGCAGGTGCGGCAACCGGGGTTGCGGCTTTTGCCGAATCCGCTGCCGCCATGGCTGTCGAGAAGCTAAGAGTCATGCCTAAAGAGATCCATGCGAGGGATCGAGTTTTGCAAATCATGTTTTCACCTGGGTTAAAAGTACCGAGGCAAATAAAATTAAAACCGCGCTAAAGGCAAGTCTTGAAATCAGTGGAGTAACGGAAACGTTACGCAGGGGCAATGCCATAAAGGCGGGGTGGGGATGCCGAGGCGGACCGAACCCAGCGCAGCGGGCAGGGTCAGTCGGGCCGAGGCGGGGGGAGGGGGCGCCGGTGAGCCGCGACCCTTCCCCCGGAAAAATTCAATCGCGTAATTTGTCGAGAATGGCGTTAGCGGTTTTGGCCTCGGCTTCGGTGATGGTTTGGGCTACATCCCAGGCGGGCATTTCCTTGTCGATGCGGGCCAATAATTGCAGGCCTTTAGCGGTGATGGCCACGTGAATGCCGCGGCGATCTTCGGGGTTTTCAGCGCGCGTTAAAAGGCTTTTTTGGCGGAGCTTTTCGATGAGACGGGAAACATTGGAGCTACGGTCGACCATGCGTGCGGCGATAAGATTGGCGGAGGCCGCGCCGGGATGCTGGCCACGCAGTATGCGCAAGACATTGAATTGCTGCGGCGAAAGGCCATGCGGCTTGAGATTGCGGATGGCCAAACAACCCAGCCAGCCCGCGGTAAAAATCACATTGAGAGTGAGTTTTTGCCTTTCACTCTCAAATCGTTTTTGCTGTAATTCCTTTTCCAGTTCCATTATTTGTCCCAACAACTAATGTAGGGGTTGGGGATGAGAAAGTCAAGGTTTATTAGCGCAGGGTTGAGGCCGTGCTACAAATTCAAAGTTCGGCCGGTAGGCCCCAGGACGCGGCTGCAAAGGAGGGCGCCTTCATCGCCAGGGTGTCGCGTCAAAACGCGATCGCGCAGTGCGATGGCATGATCCTTTAAAAACAGGGCCTCGCCGCTATTGGAGGGTTGGCCGGGCAAAGGCGGAACCTGCATACCGACCGTGCTTTCGCTGAAAAATTCCAATCCGAAAAGCAAAAGTCCGAGTTTATGCAGTCGGCGCTTCCAACGCGGAGGACGTCCTTGCCATTCCCAAATGGGCCAAGCGAGCGATTGGGCGCGGCGCTTGAGTCGAGGCGTGGGGAAAACACAAGTGGGAAATTCGACAAACGATAGGAGAGGCATATCGTGATGATGATCAGAATAGGCAAAGCCCAGCGGCCCCGCATCGCCATAGCCAAAAATTCGTAAGCGATCGATTTTGCGCGCGCCGCGCAAATTGCCATCGCGATAGCGGGGAATGCGAAGCCCCGTTGTCGGCAAGGTCAAGGCCGTGCCGAGCAAGTCAACGGGTGGCAGCAGGCATTTCAAATGCTGGAGATAAAAGGTGGCGCTGGCGGAAATCACCACCACGCGATGGCCGAGCAAATGATGGCTCCAAAGCCTTTCGAGGATAGGGCGATGAAAGCGATGGGCCAGGTCTTCGAAGACAAAGGCCTGGGCCAGTTTATCGAGTTCCTCCGCCTTTTCAAAGGCGATGGGCCAGAGGAATAAACGCTTCAGGGCATGGCTGTCGAGGAGGCGAAATAGGAAAAGTAAAATGCCGAACCAGTTCGCGATCATGAAAACGCGGCGCTTCGGCCTGCGGGCATAATAAAAGCGCATCCAGTAGAGAATGCTATCGCCGGCCGCCAAGGTATCGTCGAAATCGAAAAAGGCGTGTATCGGCGTGGGAGTGATAGGCATGGATCCAATTTACGTTCACCCGAGGCGAACGGTATTTGTTTCGCAAGCGAACTCACCAAAATCGAACCGGGGTAGTATTTAGGGACCGGCTCTAGGAGAGTCGCCTGACCTGGCTGAATGGATTTGAGTCTTGTGCCGTTTTGAAATCGCGCTTTAACAGTCGGAGTGAAATAGGATGTGGAAATTTATTCCCCTTTGCTGCGCCTTGTCGGCCATGCCTTCGATTGCCCAAATCACCTATCCGGAGTGTACTCCTCTAGTGGCGGGCGATTTCACGGTGACCCAACTTTTCGACCGTGCCGGCAAGGTTGCGGCCATTCGAGACAATACCCTGAGTGAGCCCGTGCAAATGGATTTGGAGCCCGTTTATCAGGGCGATAGTGTGGTTTCGGTTCGCATTTACTTCGTCGAGCGCTTGGGGGCGGTGAAAATGTTCGACGGGCAGAAAATCGTCACACTCGCAAAACTTCCGACCTGGGCTGGCACGACGGCGCAGGATGGCTCTATGCTCAATGACAATGGCCTCATGGGCCTTGCCCTGCATCCCGATTTTGCGAAGAACCACTGGCTTTATTTGTGGCATACGCCGCCAATCACGAATAACCGGGCCAATCGAATCATGAAGCTATCGCGGTTTGTGGTGGCGAATAATGCCTTGGTCGAGGAAAAAATATTGATCACGGTTTTCGGAAGCAAAACCGATCAATGGCATTGTGGCGGTCCTATGACCTTCGATGCCCACGGCGACCTATGGGTAACCGTTGGGAATAACAGCAATGACGTTTCGGCCACGGAAAGCTATCGCGATGCAAGCGGCAATAGTGTCACCCTCAATACGGGATCGCAAATTTCCACGCGAGATAGCAGCAATAGCGCCGAATGGGGGTCGTCAAATACACGTAGCTTGCGCGGCGGTGTCCTTCGCATTCATCCGGACAGCTCGGAAAAGGGATATCGAATACCGAGTGGAAATTTTGGGGACTATTGGTCCAAGCAATTCGCTAGCGAAGGCAAATCGGATTTGGCTACCGACTATGGTGACACCAACAAGGTGGCCCCCGAGGTCTATGTGAAGGGGACGCGCAGCAATTATTCTATTGCCGTGCATCCCACTAAAAGGTGGCTGGCCTGGGGCGAAGTGAATTTTGGTAATCAATCCGATGAATTCAATTTGGTGACTCATCCCGCCTTTACCGGCTTCCCTTATTTTCACGCGAATCAACAAGTGGTGCCGGGTTCTCCCAGTGCCCAAAGCAAAACCGCGCCGACCAACAATTCGATTTTCAATAGTGGGGTGAAGACCTTACCGCCAGCAACCGCTCCGGTTTTATGGTGGGGAAATAATGTCACCGCCACCACCTTGCCGACCAATGTGGCTATGGGTGGGCCGATATACACCTACTCCCGTAATTTGAGGAGCAAGGTGAAATTCCCGCCGCATATGGATCATAGTTGGCTGCTCATGAGTGAGAAAGCAAATTCGATGTATGTCGTTTTTTTGGATTCTCTCACCGCCGCGGTGAAAAGCACTCCCTTGCGCCTGGACAATGGCCTCATTCCCTTGCCCTTGCGCAGTCCGGTCCAAGCCAAGTATGGGCCGGAAGGTTCGCTGTATATTCTGAATTATAGCGCCGGTGCCGCAGGCGACTATAGCACGGACAATCCAAGCATCGCCCGCATCGACTATACAGGCACGTGCCGCTTGAATGCGGTGCCCGTTTCGCAGAGGGTGGAAAGGAAAAACCTTGACATAGCCCTGACGCCAAGAGGTTTGACCGTCGCGGAGGAGGGCGAACATGTTTTTCGCGTATTTGATTTGAAGGGTCGCAATCGAATTGCTGTGGTCGGTAGCCGAGGCGCGCAATATGACTTTGCAAAGCTGCGCGCTGAATGGAAATTGCCGCTAGGCATGTACCAAATCCAGGTGAATATGCGTCAGGGGAATTTCAGCCGCCGGATGTCGTGGATGTGAGGGTCTGATTTCTGATGGATTCGCTTTCTTTTTAAGTGGATCCGCAAAGGTTTTCCTATCTCTGCTCCTATGCATATTATTTCGATTCTACTCGTCGCTTTGGTGGCCCTTGAGCATCTCTATATCCTGGTTTTAGAAATGTTCCTCTGGACCAGCCCCCGTGGGCGAAAGGCCTTCGGCACCACTGCGGAATTCGCTCAGGCCAGTCGCGCCTTGGCCGCAAATCAAGGGCTTTACAATGGCTTTTTGGCCGCCGGTTTGTTTTGGAGTTTACTGCATTCGAATGCGACCTTCGCCTTTCAATTGCAAGTTTTTTTCTTGGCTTGCATCTTGGCTGCGGCGATTTATGGAGGCTGTACCGCTAAGAAATCCATATTGCTGATACAAGGTTTACCTGCCGCCCTAGCCTTGGCTGCGGTGGTTTTGTCGGCTTAGCTAGACGCTTAAAAATCGCGTCCCTGCCAAAATTGACCTAGAGCGCAGTTACTCGGCTCCGCTCGGATGGCGTCTTACCCATCGACAACCTTCAACAGGAGGTGGGCTTTAGTTGCAGGCTGAAAGTGACCCCTTCCTAAACAGGTCCGTGATGCGCACAATACCCTTGCTTTCATTGCTCATCTTATTCGTGTTCAACTCCGTTTTTGCCGAAGCGAATCCCTGTTTGGATCCACTTTTAGTCGAGGTGCAAAACGAGCGGCCTCGCACCATGAGCAATCGGCAATTCGCTCGGTATCAAGCGCTTGTCGCGGAATGCAAGGAGTATCGGCTTCATCCCCCGGTAGATACCGCCTCTTCGATCGCATCTGATTCGGCAGTCGTAGTTCCCCAGCAGGTCGAGCCCGGTACCCTCAGTCCTTCTATACCTGACACTCTCCAAAATTTGAAAAAGAGTTCTCCGCCCAAGCGGAAACGCCGCAGCGCACTACCCTGGGTTGCCTTGGGTATTGGCGGCACGGGAACCTTGCTAACCACCATGGTCTATACCTCGATCACCGATGAATGCGATGGTATAACCGATATTTTTGGGACGGAAGAGGAATGTCGTGAAGGTGCAAGCAAGGATAGGGAGGCACTCCTGCCTTTTTTGATTGGCTTCGTTGGCCTTGCCTTGGTGGGCCTGGTTTCCGTCATTGGATCTTCGTCACCGAAATGAGGTCTCAGTCATCGACCTGCTGAGAACGAAATAACAAGCGCCCATCCGCACTTCTCAGGCTCTTGTCATGGGAGTTCATCTTTCCAAAAAAGGACGGGACGCTCGAACCTTCCAAGCGGAATCCCTGACTTCGAGTTGCGCGAATTCCCTGCTGAGGGGAAATGGGATTCATACCGACCGTCGCGCATCCTCCGACTTCTTTGCGCACCAGGGCGATAAGCTGAAGCGTCACGGTATGAGAACGCTTCGCCTCCAGGAGATTGTGGACGAGGACCATGCCGTATAGGTTGCGGCAGCGATCGGCCCAAGGAAAGGAGCCATAGGCTCCGGGCGAGGATATCTCGTCTTCCTTGCCGGTGGCGGGATTCGTGGACATCGCCCAGCAGCCAAAGCCGTAACCGGGAGGTTTCCCATCCGGGTAAGATTCCGGAGAGCCAGGCCAAGGGGAGGAGAGGATAGGAACGCCTCCCGTCTGATCCACAAACATCTCGGCGAGAGAGGCTTGAGAGAGAACTTGGACGCCTCCAGAACGACCTCCGGCCATGACCATGCCCAGGAAGCGCATATAATCGCTGGTCGAAGTTTGAATCCCTCCCGCCACGGCGGGGTTGAGTGAGCCGAAGTTGTCATAGGTGGTATTTGTCATTCCGCAGGGATCGAGGATTTCCTCCTTGGCCACCTGGCTCCAGGGCTTATTCGTCACTATTTCCGCGATACGCGCCACGCTTTGCATACCACTGCCAGAATAGGCGAAGGCTGTGCCTGGTATAAAATCCAGCGGGGTATATTCGGCGATGCTATCCACCGAACGTTGCAAGGTATAGAGAGGGAGGAGGTCGTAATTCCGTCCGCCATAAAGGCCCGAGGTCATGGAGAAGCATTGGCGGATGGTGATAGAACCCTTGCCATGGGCGGTGAAGGCGGGCAAGTAGGCCCCGAGGGTGTCGTCGAGCTTAAACAATTTTTTCTCAGCCAGGCGGAGTATGATAGCCCCACTGATCCATTTGCTTGCCGAGGCGATGCCAATCTTGACCGTAGTATCCAGCTTCCCCAGGGATTTATGATAAATAACCTTGTCTTCCTGGCGTATCACCACGGATACGCTATCCCCGTAGGCGACGAGGGAATCCTCCAGGAGTTTATCGACGGCGGAGAAGTCATAGGCTGCGGAGGGTAGGGCCGAGAGTAGCGCCAGAGTGACGATGCTCGGATAGGCTTGGGAGCGGAGGAGGCGCATGGGTCATATCCCTGACTATCTAGGTATGGGCAAAGGATATTCCGAAACGGGGTCTCGGCCAACGCATTTATTAGAAGCGATAACGTAAAATCCGGAAGTAATGCCATTTATTGGCATAAATAGGGAAAATTGGATAGGCTAATGGGCGCCTACTGGTTAGAAATAAGATAACGAATTGTTGCGGGGGCGCAACTACAAATCGAAGCCAAGACCCGCCATGAAAACATGTTGCCTATAATATTCGTCTCGTGGAAAAGTTTGAGTATGCCGGAATGGTTCGGTCCCTCCTTCTTCTCCGCGGGTATTTCGCAGCCCATGATCATAGCTGATGTCCCAGCGATCAGGGAGCAGGGCGGTTCCGGCCCAACCTTCGGGGAAATATCCCGCCAATTTAGCGCCGAGTGAAATCGTCGAGAAAGCGAAATAGCGAATGTCGGAAGTGCGATAGACTTCATTTCCCAAGTAGACTTGTTTCGAGAAAGCGGCCGAGCCTTGGTGATAGAGGCGGGTACGCAGGCGACAATAAATTTCCTCGGAAAGATATTGGTAGAGCTGCAACTCGGCGGTTTGCGAAGCCAATTGCCAAGAGTCGCGATAATAGCGGGCATCGAAGTGTACCGAGCCACGCCTTTCACTCAATTGAAAGCCCTGTATGATTTGGCTGGAGAGGGCATAGCTGACTTTCTTTTCCGGCAGGCTTTCGATGAGCATGCTTCCATCGGCAAGAATGACGGGGTTATAGGGATGTCCCAGGGCGCCTGAACTTCGAATGGTATTCGCCGTAATAGACCATAAAGTGCTACGCGATAGAATTTGCGATAGGCTGAGCGTGCTTGAAATCAATTGGCGATTGCCGCCCAGACCTGCAAATGCGCCCTGAGGGTGCAGGTTGTCGAAGAAAAATGAGAGGACCCCGCCCAAGGTGGTATTGCGTTCATTGAAATCCCAGGAACCTGCGACGGCGGGCGAATACGAGGTATAATCGCTTTCATCGCTGAAATAAAAGGACGCCGAGCCCTGCCGGCCTTTGTCGGAAAAGCCCAGCGAAGCTTGTTCGGAATGCCGGATTTCGACTTTCGATGCTCCGCTCATGCCATCGATAATCAAGTCGTGATCGCCTTGACGTCCGACATTCCTCCAACCTAGACGACGCGAGGCGCCCGATACCGCGTCGACTTCCTGATCCCACTGAAATCGCCAGTAGTGGGAAAAGGATTTGAAAAAGCTGAATGCCGGCGTATGGTTCCAGACCTCGTTCTTATCGGCATAATACATGTACTTGAAATCGAGCTTATCCTCGCCTTCGGCCTTGGTGAGCGAGGGCGAAACTAAAAAGAGGACAAGGGCGAAAACCCCGCACCTTTTCAGGGCGAGAAGCATTCTCTGCAAGGTCTGAGCGGGGACGCGCATGCAATACGGAATCAGCAACCGCAACCGCCGCCTGAACCGGAATTGCCGCCAGCCGATCCTTCGCGACGGGGAAGGTTATGGCTTTCCAAGTTGCTTTCCATGGCATCGGGGACGCGTTGCATAATGGGATCGGCAAGAAAGTCGCGTTCGCGCTGATGAACTCTGGCGCAGCCCGCGAATAAAAAACCGACGGTGCCAAGGATCAAGCTCATGCGAAAGAAGGACCCTAATTTAAAGGGATGGGATTTAGGGAACATGAGCCGCATCGCCTTTGAGTATGGGAAGACCGCGCGAAGGCATGGCCCAGCGATAAAGGCCGGGAACGGGGTGACAGGCCATGGCGGAACAAGTCAATTCCTTAGGATTGAAGACGGCGGTCTGCCCACCGAATCGTGCGGTGTCAATAGAGGTTTTGTCGAAGTCGACATCGACAAGGCCATTCATATGGGCCAGGCCGGTCATCCACTCTTCAATCTCGGGCAGGGAACCAGGGCGATAGGGTTGGGCGACGGGTCGATTTTGTACCAAGGTATCGACGCGTACCAGCGGGTACGATCGGATTTCAGATAGACCGGGAAAATCGACGGCATGGCTTTCATTGCCATTGGGATCGAGAAAAATCGAATCCACAAAGGCCACGTCGCGCCCAAGCATGGCCTTGTTGTGGCAATGCAGGCAGGTGATGGGGCGGTTATTGGTGATGGATCCTTCGACCTCGAAAAGGTGATAGGTGTGATTCGTGTCGCGGGGCGGATAGGCATGACAGCTCGCGCAATTCGGCCCCATTTGCGCTGATGTCGTGGTGGCGGTGAGTGCGGCTTTATCCTCTTGGCAGCCTAAAACGAAGAGGAGGAGGGGAGCTATGGCCGCTGCAAAGCCGATACAGGAATGAAGGAATACCCAGAATTTCATAAGTGAGGGACGAAGAATAGGAAATAACCGACTTTAGGTGCGAAGTCCGGATCGGGTCGGTATAATAGGTTTCGATAGAGTTTAAGTCTCAATTTTCTAGAGGTCCTCTCCATGAAAACTCAAATCCTTTCCGGCCTGGCCTTTTTTATGGCAGCCCTTCCCGCCACGGCTCACCTAAAGGAAGGGTCACTGAAGCCTTCGGGAACCGAATCCTTTCAGGTCAACAATACTATGACTATTGAATGGGTGGCCACGCAAGCGCATGATGGGCGATATGATATTTATTTCTCGAAGGATGGGGGGAAAACCTATCCCTTGGAAATGGCCGGCCCATGGCAAGGTTCGAAAACCGATGGCGGCAAAAATACTTACTTGTGGAAAA
Source organism: Fibrobacterota bacterium (assembly GCA_043753995.1). Classification (GTDB taxonomy): domain Bacteria; phylum Fibrobacterota; class Fibrobacteria; order UBA11236; family UBA11236; genus JAYUVP01. Next base: position 34,995 of record JAYUVP010000317.1, on the reverse strand, counting down.
TCCCCACGGATGCCGTGACGGCTCAAGGCCGCATTCGCATTTGCCAATTATCGGGTGGCCATTGCGTGCAGCCCGGGGTCTATACGATGGAGAGCCCCGCGAACTTCACCATCACGGCAGCTGGGACCGACATTACCCCGGACAATCAGATTCCAAATCACGAATCAGGCCTGGATTTGCTTGCCGAGAATGGAAAATTGGATATTCGCTTCCGCCTTGACCAAGCCCAGAATGTTTCGCTAAAAGCCTATGACGCCACTGGCACTTGGGTGGCCACCCTTTTTCAAGGTGCTAAGGAAAAGGGAGAGCATCGCGTCACTGCTATTACAAATGGAAGTGACTTGAAGGGCCCCTTGGTTTTCAAACTTCAAATAGGAGAAAACCAGGTACTATCGCAAATGTGGCAGGGATTTTAGGGCCTCAGCTTACCACGAAATCTTTAACCACCGATCCGCCAAGCAAGGCATTGGCCTTGGCCAGAATCGCGGTGCGCTGAAAATGCAATTCCTGGCGCCACACGGCGTCTTTCACGCGCACCCGCAAGATTCCGTCTTTTAAGGAAATCAATTCGCAAAGCGGTGCCGCCTTGGTGCCCAGCAGGGCCGTCCAACCTTTGCGCAGGGCCTGTTCGCCCAAGAGATGCGAGAGGCCTTCGGTGTCGAGCAAGCCTTGCAGGGCTTGGCGAATGCCGATGGGGTGGGATTTGCGGGCCATGCCCCAAAGTTAACTGTAGTGAGGGGCGAATTTCAGCTGCGAGGGTTTGATTCGCGGATCACCTTGCCTCCATCGACATTGAAAACGGCATCGGCGATGAAAGGCATTTCCCCTTGGCGCGGCGTGGCCACCAAGGCTTGCCCCCGCTCGCGTAATAATTCCCCGAGAGCGGTTTGGCGTCCCCCGTCGAGTTCGGCAAAAACGTCGTCCAGCAAAAGGATGGGTGGCATGCCCAGGCGATCGCGCAAGAGTTGGGCGGCGGCCATGCGCAAGCTGAGAGCCACCGATCGTTTTTGTCCTTGGGAACCAAAATCGCGAGCGCCTTTGCCCGCTAAAAAAATCATCATGTCATCCCGATGCGGTCCTACCGAGGTACCGCCCTCTTCGCGATCGCGGGTACGAAGGCGCAGCAAGGCCTCGCGCATTTGATCGCGCAGGCGATCGGCATTTTCTGAGAGGCCGATTTCCGTTTCGGCTCCGGCTTGGGCACGCGACTCATGAGACGAGCCCACGCTGCGGGTGAGCCGCAAGCCCAGGGCTTCGCTGCCTCCGGACAATTGAGCATAATCGGTTTGGGCCCAGGGCTTCAATGCGGCCAGCAAGGATTCTCGACGTAGCACGATGCGCGATCCCGCCTCGGCGATGCCGAGTTCAAAAGCGTCCAGCACATTCGCAGCGTCGGCCAAAGCCGATGGCCCATCGGCTTTCAAAGCGGCATTGCGTTGCTTGATGGCCGCCTGATATCGCCTCAATAGATCGATATAATCGGGCTCGATTTGGCAAAGCAATACATCCAGAAAACGTCGCCGCGCCAGGGGACCGCCGCGCACCAATTCGAGATCTTCTGGGCTGAACGAGACCAAGGCGAAAGATCCCAAGAGAGCGGAAAGGCGCCGGCTTTCCACGCCTTGCACCTTGACGCGCGCACCTTCTTCACCATATTCGACCGACTGGGCATGAGCCACACCGGAAAGCGATTGGCCTTCGGCGCGAAGCACAAAGGTTTTTTGGCCCCAGGCCACGCAGTCGCGCTCGCTGCGGGCCCGGGGCGAATGCGCCAGGGCCAATAAATGCACGGCTTCGAGAAGATTGGTTTTGCCTTGGCCATTGCGGCCAACCAGAAGATTGAGGCCGGGGCTGAAATCCAGCGAACTCTCGGCAAGATTGCGAAAGCGGTGCAGGGTGAGGCGGCTGAGAAACACGGGAGGAAAAGTAGAACCAGCAAGGTCGAGTGATAACGAGGATTAATCCTGTCTTATTTCATCGCTTCTTCGGCCGCTTTCAATTGATCCTCGGATTGCTTTTGAATGGTTTCGAGCTTGGATTTGACTTGGCCGGGAAGCTCGGTCATTTGGCCATTAAGCCCGGCCGCTTCGGCGCCAGGGATTTGCGAGGCGGGTTTGCTTTTGAGATTGGCCAAAGTCAAATACAGCACCAACAAAAGGGCCAAAATCATTCCGATCAGGGCGATGCCTTTCATACGAACTCCCGGCGAAGTTTAAAACTCCAGACCCAAAGAAACCTTGGGTAGGAAGTCGAAAACATAGTTGTCGTTTAAAGGCATCGCATAAGATTTGTAGGAATAGAAACCGGCATTCCATTGCGGCAAGATATAGGCATTGGTGTTCGGGAAATAATAGGCGTAACCGAGATAGAATTCATTGGCATAAGAGAAACCGCGGTAGGTTTGGCCGTTCACGTGTTGGAATAGGTCTTTGCAAAGCCATGCGGTGTATTCGATGGATGCATTTGTATTGAAAAGTGTGACGCGCGATCCAAGCAGCAAGGCATGGGAATGGATGGTGCCTTGATTGTGACGTTTGCCGGTATAGGTCCAGGCTTGCCGGCCATAACCCACCACGGCTTCGACGCCATGGCCGAGCTTGCCGCGCAATTTGACCTCATAAGTCTTGAAGGGTGGAAAGGGCCACAGCACATTCACTTCGACACCGAGCTTTTGGTCAAGATGGTCACGAGTGTCGCCTGCCTGCGCCAGGTGGACAGCAAATACGGAAAAAACGACTGCGCCAATACGGCTGCAAAAAGAGGTGTTTTTCATGGACCGTTTCCGTGATAGCGAATGCGTACCTTGAGGGCTTTTCCCTTGTCGTCGTTAAGGCTGGCTATGCCGGTGTAATACACCATGCGTAATCCGTAGTCTTCGGCATAATAGGCGACAAGCGGTGGCAAAAGAACTCGCAAAACACGACTCTCCGGCTCAATCACCACGGCGGAAACCGATCGCTTCAAGGCGAGGCTTTCGCGGTGGCTACGCGCCGAGTCGATATAGGCGGCAAAGCGGAAATAATCAAGGCGAGCGGGGATCACGAGATGAAAGCCAACGCGCTTGCCTTGGCGCAGTTGCGGCCAATGGGCCTTCAAGTAAGCGTTGAAGCCAGCGTCGACCACGCAGGGATCGGGGACTTTCAAATATTTCTCTTGTAACCTTTCTCCAGATTTCTCGCGAAAGTAAACTCGCAAGCCTTGGGCTTGTTGCACTACCCCCTCTTCATAGCCCAGACGATAATCGCGCAAGGAATAGTCCGGTTGAAATGGAAAGCGATTGAAGTCGAGGCTTCTTTCCGCCATCAACTCACCTTGGGGATTGATAAAGCGCGTGATCGCCGTCATGAGTTTGCCTTTGTCATGTTTTTCGACGCCCCGTTCCGTATAAAGGGGAATGCTGTCCTTCCCTGCATAGACATCACCTCGATAGGCGACTTCCGTCAAGTCCAAATTTTGGGAAAAGACTATTGAGGCTGAAAAAGCGATTAGGCTGGGTATGCGATACTGCGATGTCATTGGAATTGGCATATACAAAGGATAAAGCGCAAAGGTTGGATTCTCAATTCCTCCTTGCGCCACCCAAAAGTCGATTCGCAACGAAGACGTTTCGAATCCAGTTCGAGGAAAACTTTATGAATACTCCTACCCTGGGCGGCAAGGCCTGGATGAATGGCCTTAGCCAAACCTTGCAAAGCCTTTCCTTAAAAACAGCAGCCCTGCTATTTCCAGAAAAGGTGGTTCGACAAGTCATGAGCCGCATAAAAGTGGGCTGCATCGAAGTCGAAAGCCCCGATTCCGGCCATTGGGTATTAGGGGATCCAAATCAAATTCCTCGTTGCACCATCAAGGTCCGCAATGGCGACATGTTTAAGAAAATCGTGCGCTATTGGGATGTCGGCCTCGGCGAAGGGTATCAGGCGGGTGACTATGAAGTGGATGACTTGGTGGCTTTCATCAGCATCATCATTCTCAATATCCCCTATTTGCCGGGTATCAGCGGATCATCCCTGGAACAGGCATTGCCCGGCGAAGCCGAAGTGAATCGCGAAGCAAGCGACAATATCGCCTTGCATAAGCATCGAAGTAACACTTTGAATGGCAGTCGCCAAAACATTTCCTTTCACTATGACTTGAGCAATGCCCTGTATGCTTTATTTCTAGACAAAACCATGGCGTATTCGAGCGCGGTCTTTCGTGACGACGAAGAAAGCCTGGAGTCGGCGCAAATCCGGAAATTCGACATGCTCTGCCGCAAGCTAGAGCTCAAAGCTGGAGACCATGTACTCGAAATCGGATCGGGGTGGGGAGGTTTTGCCATGCATGCCGCGCGTCATTACGGCTGTCGCGTGACCACCCTGACTTTGTCGCAAGAGCAGAAAAACCTGGCCGAAGAGCGCATTCTCGCGGCAGGTTTTGAATCGAGCATCGATGTGAGGTTGCAGGACTATCGCGAAATTACGGGGACCTTCGACAAGATCTGCTCCATTGAAATGTTCGAAGCCGTGGGTTATGAATTCTTCGACGTCTTTTTCGCCAAATGCCGAGAAGTGCTGAAACCCAATGGCCTCATGGCCATGCAAGTCATTTCCATGCCCGACTCCCGCTTCGATGCTTATCGTCAGAGCTGTGATTGGATACAAAAGCATATCTTCCCCGGGTGCTTGCTTCCTTCGGTTTATGAATTGAGCCGGGCCATACGCAATTCCGGCGGCCTCATGATACAGCATCTCGAAAATTTCGATTTGCACTACGCCCGTACTCTTGCGGAATGGAGAAAAACTTTCTTGCGAAAGCATGACGAAGCCCAGGCACTGGGATTTGACGAATTTTTCATTCGCACCTGGGACTATTATCTGGCTTATTGCGAGGCCGCGTTTCGCACTCGTAATATCGGGCTCCTGCAATTGACATTGTCCTTTCCCAATAATGTCGACTTTCGTGGGGCGAACTTTTTAGGTCCCGTTTATCTAGGGTCAAAAGCATGATCCCGAATTCTTTTACAACCAAGCGGCCCAAGGTCGCCATTATCGGCAGCGGCATTTCCGGAATGGCGTCGGCCTATTTCCTCAATCGGGTGGCCGACATCACGGTTTTCGAGAAAGAAGACCGACCCGGGGGGCATGCCAATACCGTGGACGTCGAAGAGGGCGACAGAAAGATGCCCGTGGATACAGGATTCATTGTTTATAACCGTCACACATACCCCTACTTTTGCAAGTTGCTTGAAGAATTGGGTGTCGCCACCCAGGACAGCAATATGTCCTTTTCGGTTAAGGGGAAAATCTCCGGGCTGGAATATTGCGGCACCAGCTTTCGCACGATTTTTGCTCAAAAGCGGAATTTCTTAAAGCCCTGGTTTTATCGCATGCTGTTGGAAATCATGCGCTTCAACCGCGAAGGCAATGCCATCTTGGCTGCGCGCAGCCATGGGGACTACTCCCTGGGGCGATTTCTCCAGGAAGGGAAATACTCAGAAAAGTTCAAGACCTATTATGTCTTGCCCATGGGCGCGGCCATTTGGTCGACCCCCGACTCGAAAATGCTCGACTTTCCGCTCTATTCTTTTTTGCTTTTTCTTGCCAATCACGGAATGCTTGGCGTGACCACCCATTTTCAATGGCGCACCATCACTGGAGGGAGTCGCGAATATGTGAAGAAAATCACGTCGTCCTATCAGGATCGGATCCAATATCGAAGTGGAGTGAAAAGTGTGAGGCGTTTGGAGGATGGCGTCAGCGTTGTCACCGAAGATGGGCAGGAAAAGGTTTTCGATCAGGCCGTGCTGGCCACCCATGCCGACATCACCTTGCGATTGCTGGCGGACGCGACCCCAGAGGAAAGGGATTTGCTTTCCCTTTATGCCTATCAACCCAATCTCGCCGTCTTGCACTCAGACACGCGTGTTTTACCCAAACGCAAAGAGGCCTGGGCGGCATGGAATTATGAGGTCGACGAAGCCGCTCCCAATCCCAGCCCCTGCTTGCATTATCACATGAATCGCCTGCAGGGCATTCCTGGCGAAAAGGAATATGTGGTGACCTTGAATCCTGGCTCGGGAACCATCGCGGAGACGCACTATTCGGCGGAATACGATCATCCTCTTTTCAGCATGGAAGGCATGCGCAGGCAAAAAGAAATCGATTTGCTTAATGGGAAGAACAAGCTTTATTTCTGCGGCGCCTATTGTGGCTATGGCTTTCACGAAGATGGATTGCGATCGGCTGTCGACGTGGCCCGGCATTTCGGAGTGGAGTTCTGATGGAGACGCCACGCAGCGGCATTTATCTGGGCCGCATCATGCATCATCGCCTCAGCCCCAAACGCCACTATTTCACCTATCCGGTCTTTATGTTTTCCGTAGACTTGGATGAAGTCGGCGAATTGCATCGCAAGCTCCGTCTCTTTTCACTCAATCGCTTTTCGCTTTACAGCCTGCATGATAAGGATCATGGCCGCCTCCATCAAGCTGGGAAATCACCTTTGGCTATCAAGGAGAATCTGATTTTCCTTTTGCGCGAGCGCGGCTATCCGGGCCCCGTCGACAAAGTCTTCATGATTACGCAGTTTCGCGCTCTGGGTTATCTCTTCAATCCCGTCACCTTTTATTACTGCTATGCCCAAGGCCAGGTTGTCGCTTATGTGGCCGAAGTCAATAACACCTTTCATCAGCGCTACAGTTATGTCTTTCCCGTAGAGGCGGAGGGGAAGAAGGCCTTTCGCACCGATAAAATCTTCTACGTGTCGCCCTTCGTCGAAATGGATGTGGTTTACGAATACCGCTTCCAACCCTTGGGGAGTCACCTAGGTGTTTACATCGACGACTACTCGGCAGCGGCTCCCAATCTGGTGGTCCTCAGAACCCATATCCTAGGCGACTGGGCTCCGCTCACCGACTGGAACTTGCTCAAGTCTTTTATGCGTATTCCCTTCATGAGTCTTTGGATCATCGCTTGGATACACTGGCAGGCCTTGAAATTGTGGTGGAAAAAAATCCCTGTGGTCTTCAGGCCACATAGCGGCATGAAGCCGGGTTGGGAGCAAGGATGAATCCGCTTTCTTTGGGACCATTGCCGATGTGGGCTTTACCTACACTGGGCATGCTGATTTTGCTTGCCTTGATGACTTGGCTGTGGCGCATGCATTTCCGCCTGCGCAATGCGGCCGTCGTCGACGTCGGTTGGGCGGCCGGCCTTGGTCTCCTCGTCTTGCTCTATGCGGGCCTCGGGTCGGCGCCGTGGGAAAGGCGGTTATTGCTGCTCATGCTGGTCGGTACTTGGTCCTTTCGTCTAGCCTGGCATTTGTATCGCGATCGCGTTGCGGACGGTACGCCAGAAGAGGGGCGTTATGTGGCCTTGCGCGAATATTGGGGAGAAAAAGCCGGACATTATTTCCTGTATTTTTTCCTTGGTCAAGGCGCTCTCAATATTTTGTTGGGCATTCCCTTTTTGTGGGTGGCGGAAAACCAAGGTGATGTTTTCCACATCACGGAAATCGTAGGTGCCGGTCTTTGGCTTTTCGCCATACTCGGTGAGGCTTTGTCTGACGCCCAGTTGAAGGCATTCAAAGCCAAGCCCGAGAATAAGGGCAAGGTGTGTGATTTGGGCCTGTGGCGCTATTCGCGTCATCCCAATTATTTCTGCGAGTGGTTGATTTGGTGCGCCTATGCCTTGCTCGCTTGGTCGGCGCCTTATGGCTTTGTCGCCTGGGTCAGCCCCGCAGTCATTTTATTGCTGCTATTTAAGTTCAGCGGCATTCCTCCCACGGAAAAGCAAAGTCTACGCAGTCGGGGAGAGGCCTATCGGCGCTATCAAGCGCGAACCAGTGTCTTTTTTCCTTGGTTTCCCCGCGCCGAAGTCAAAATTGGAAAGGTCACAGAATGCAAACCATGAAATGGGTCGAAAAAGACATAGTCCCGGATTTTCTGCTTCGGAGAGGCATACGCGATTTGCTCAAGGATCGATTGCGTGAACAAGATCGCGGCAATATCGAGGCGCAAAACCAGGCCTTGCAAAACTTCTTGGGTGAATTACGGCAAAGCCCCATCGCCGTGCATACCCAAGCAGCCAATGAGCAGCACTATGAAGTGCCCACCGAATTCTATCGCATGGTGCTCGGCAAGCACATGAAGTATAGTGGTGGCTATTGGCCGCAAGGCGTGAATACCCTGGATGCCTCCGAAGCCGCCATGCTTGCTCTCACCTGCGAGCGCGCCGGCCTTGCCGACGGCATGGACGTACTGGAGCTAGGCTGCGGCTGGGGTTCGCTTTCGCTGTGGATGGCCGAGCATTTTCCCAAAAGCCGCATTGTCGGGGTTTCGAATTCCAGGACTCAAAGACAATACATCCTGGAAGAATGCCTGAAGCGCGGCATTCGCAATTTGGAAATCATCACCGCCGACATGAATGTCTTTGCCACGGATCGATCCTTTGATCGCGTGGTGTCGGTGGAAATGTTCGAGCATATGCGTAATTACGAAAGCCTCATGGCCAGGGTCGCTTCTTGGCTGCGGCCCGGTGGCAAACTATTCGTACACATCTTCACCCACAAGGAATTCGCTTATCCCTTCGAGACCACGGGCGAAGACGATTTCATGGGCAAGTATTTCTTCACGGGCGGTAATATGCCCTCGGACGATTTACTGCTTTACTTCCAGAAGGATTTGCACATCTTAAATCATTGGCGAGTCAATGGCCGCCATTACGGCAAAACCTCGCGGGCTTGGCTCGACAATCTCGACCTGCATCGCGCCCAGGCGTTGCCCCTCCTGGAAAAAACTTATGGGCAAGGCCAGGGTGTGAAATGGCTTGTCTATTGGAGACTTTTTTTCATGGCCTGCGAAGAGCTTTGGAATTTTTCCGATGGCGAAGAATGGCTGGTCTCGCATTATCTATTCGAGAAGTGAGTTCAGGCATTACTTGATCAGGATGTCAAATCACCATGCATCGATCCGGATAGTCCTCCACGGTCTTTCGCGCGATTTCTTTTGTATTCCCCTTGGCATCCATGGCAATCATGACCTTTACCCTTCGGTAGGGGTGGCACATGGAATCTGTGCGCTCGGTAATGAGTATGTAGCCTGAATCGGTTTTTCGAATCAGGCTTTTTGTGCTCCAATAAGACAGCTCACCCGCCCAATACACGGCATCGCCTTCGGAATCGATGGGAAATAAAAACGACTTGGTCGCATCGCTGTCATTCCACAGGATGGTTTTTGTTCCCGTCCAACCCACAAAATATTGGATAAACGATCCACCGGGCATGACTTGCCGGGTTTCACCCACATTCGACCTAGAATCAGCCCATGGAACCGGGCAGCGGAATACACTGTAATTGCAGCTGTCAATCATGGAGAGCATGAATTGATTGTCTCCCTCTTCGTTATTCCATCGCTTTTCCCAATAGACCACGGCCACCGAGGGTTTGATGTCCGTGCCATATTTCGGCGCGACCACGAAGCCATTGCTATCGATGGATGCAGAATCGTGACGCAACATATAATTGCCGGTAGGAATTTCATTTGCCTTCATCAGGGAGTCGTAAATAACCTGGGGTTCCGGTCCGGTGTCCGATTCTGTATCCCCACCGTTCATGCAGCCGATGGGAAGAAGAGTGAATAGGGCTAAGCCTGAACATTTAAGCCATAAACCCAATTGAAAAAAGCGCATGGTCTTGTCTCCCGCAGATTAAACGATTGAATTCAATGGATTGCCCCACTTATTTAGTTGATTTCTGCCCTGGAAAAAGCGGCATCGGCTTTTGACGGTATTCCGTTGGATTGGATGAAAGCTATGCGCGGCCGAATTTCCGCGACGGTGGAAATCGCCAAAATTACCTTTGGCATTGAGGCCATGGAAAAACCAAAACTTACCGCTGCGCTTCTGGTTGGTTGTGCCGCTGCGTTCTTTTTTTGGTATCCCATCAGCGACGGCGACATCTTCTGGCACTTGGCGGCCGGCCGTGAAATCGTTCATACGCATGCGGTTCCTCATGTGGATCCCTTCGCCTTCACTTCCCGGGAACTCCCTTGGATCGATCTTCATTGGTTTTTTCAAGTAGGCATGTTTGGCATTCAGGCCCTATTTGGCTTGCAGGGTATCCTCATCGTCAACAGCCTTTGCCTAGGGCTGGCCGCGGGGATTTTGTTTTTCCTCTTTGCTCCCGCGCGAGGGATCCTTTTCGGCGCATCCCTGTGGATCGCTGCTTTGTTCGAAATCCGATATCTAGCGCCCCACCGGCCGATCATGGCATCGCTGTTCCTGTTGGCCGCATTCCTCTGCTGTCTGGAGCTGTTCGAAAGGCGGAACCGGCTGCGCTATCTCGCATGCCTTTTGCCGCTGCAAATCCTGTGGACGAATTCCCAGCCTTTGTTCCTGCTGGGCCCAGCCACCGTGCTTGCCTGGCTGGCGGCGGAACTCGCGCAGGCCCAACTCTTCGTGGGCTCGGAACGGCAAGTGGCAAAACGTCGGGTGGTTCCTGTGGCCGGTGCGCTCCTACTGACGTGCTTCGCGTGTCTGGCGAATCCTTATGGCCTTAAGGCATTCGGGCTCGCATTCCTGCTTTTCCACCGGACGATGCCCTCCAACGACAACCTGTTTTCCGTGCTTATCGAGGAAAACCGGCCGCTTCCCGCGCTGTTCGGCACGCCCGACGCGCACTATGCTTGGACGGCTTTGGCCCTGGCCGCGTTCGCCTGCGCCCTGATAGCTATCCGGCCCAGGGCCGTCCGGCTCCCTTTGGCCTTCGTCGTCGCGGGCATGGGCTACCTGGCCTTCCGGGCCGAGCGGAATATCATTCTTTTCTTTTTTTCGGCGCTGCCGCTCATCAGCGCCCAGCTTCGCGCCGCCTATGCCTCCCTTGCGGAACGATGGCCCGTTCTCCTTCAGCGCGCGAAGCTTCCGGTTCTGATCGCGGCAGTTTCACTCGCCGGCATCGCCATCACCCTGCATACCTTGGTCTTATCCCGGATAGGGGGTAACGGACCGGTTTCGCCGTTCTCCTTTCCCGATGGAAGCGTCGCCTATCTGGCATCGCATCCGATTGAGGGAAACGGTTTCAACGCTGACCGTTACGGCGGCTATCTCCTGTGGAACCGGTATCCGCCGCACCAGGTATTCATCGATACGCGTTACGCGATGCGGCCCGATTCCTTTCTGGCGGAGTATCGTTCGCTACTCGAAGATCCGGAGCGGTTCCGGACAGCCTGCAATCGATACGGGATCACGTATGCGATTTTTCCCACGGCTTTCGTGACGGCATATCTGCCCATGGCGGCTGGGTTGCTGAACGATCCGGATTGGCGGCTGGTGTATGCGGACGGGACTGAAGCGTTGTTCTATAAATCCGACAAGGCCGGGAACGCCGGTCTCGATCTGGGCGATGAGAGGGTGTTGGATTCCCTGAATCACGACATCCGTGCGAGGTGGATAAGCCATCCGGGCCTAAGGGATGAGGCGGCGGGCTATTTGGGCTTGTTCCTATCGCAAATAGGTGGAAAGGACAGAAAAGACTGATGTCGTGACAATTAGTACAACAACGCCTTAAATCCAAGCGCGAGTATCCATTCCTGCCCCACATTACCCCAATCCGGAGAGGTCCAGTCCCCGGCAACACTCCTTTTCGCATGCACCGGCATTCCCACTCCGAAAAACAAAGGCATGGTTTCGCTTGAGGATTCCAATCCATAACCGAGCGCGAGATCCCAGGCGCGGTTGTCCGGATCTGGCATGGGATCGTAGAGCGCAGGATCCGGGGAATGGATCCACCGGACGCCCATGGGCGCCGAAAACGTGAGCTGGAACGACTGGACGGTTCGCTCTGCCCGACGCACGAAGATGGCGTCGAAGCTCGCCGAAGGCGGGTAATAGTCGCCCCGGTCGCTTTCGCCATAGGGCTTCAGCCAGGATCCGTAGTGGAAGCGTGAACGCGTTTCTCCGGTGGTATTCGCGTAGGCGCGGTAATCGGTTTCGAGGTATTCGTTTTTCTCGTCGAAGCGAATCATAAACGGATAACTGAAATAGCCGTCGAATAGCATCATCCCCTGGTCGCTATCGCGCGTGTACGATAGCCCCATAGTCCCGGAATAAATGCCCCGGCCCATCTGTAGCCCCTGCGGTAGCACGTTCTTAGAGCGATCGGTTCCGCGTTGCGCGTCGTATTGCCCCGTAGGGAAGGTGAGCGAGAGCTGGGCGGCGTACTGGCTGTGATCCCCGAACAATTGCCGGGCATCGGCCGTGAGATCGCCCCGGCTGCCATTGCGGATCAATTGCGGCTCCAGGTTGGTTTGGTATTGGACCTCCATCTCTTTCATGCCGATAGGCATCGAAAGGCCCAGCTCCGTCGACCAACGGGGATGGTAGGCCAGGCGGGGATCGGCCATGGTAATGAGGAAGGTTTGCCCGAAATTGATCTTGGGCATGAATTCGACGTCCAACAGGGCGCCGCTCACGCCCCTGCCTATCCACCGAACGCCGCTTGATCCGCCGCCAGAGCCGCCGGCGCCGCATCCGCCGATATTCCGCCACGGCATAATCGGCAGGACATAGGCGCCGAGCCCTCGGGCATCGGCCCGGAATGCCGGGATGGATTTCCGGAGCATGGGAATCAGGCCAAGAACTATGGCCGAGACTATCGTAACAATAGTTACAGTCGTGACAATCGCGCCCACCGAGCCGATACGGAGTATTCGCGTTCGTTTCATTTGATCCGCATGAGATAGGCGTACTTGTACGCGGTGCACAGGAATTTTCCGTCGCGGGAAAGCCCGCCTTTGAAAGGCAAGCGCACGAGGGTATCCGGTTTGGCGCTGGCGTCCAAGGAAAGCCCGTTCGCGGAGCTTCCCGCAAGCCTCTGCCTGACCGTCGCTCCCACGCTACCGCTGCTCTCCAACGTCTTATCGGTAAACTCCGCGTCCGTGAAGTAATCCCCCTTGGTTACCGCATATACCAAATGGTAAGTGCCGCTCGCCGGGTCAACCCACCAATGCGGATCGGAGGCTCGGTCGGCAACCAAGATGGGCAGCGCTCCCGTCTCGAGCTTCTGCATATAGGTCGCATAGCCGTAACCCGGAACCGCGTTTTGGAAGCAATGGTAGGCGACCCAGCCGCCGTCGCGCGAAACCTGGGGGCTTTCGCAATGCCACGATTCCTTGCCTGCGGGCTTCGTCAAACGCACGGGAGCAGGAGCTCCTGTCGCCGAGTAATCGATAAAGAACAAAGCCCCGGCCTGGGTCTCGGGCATTGCGTAGACGAATTTGAATCGAGTCGTACCGAAAAACTTTTGGACATCTTCTCTTGCCACGAAACCATCCGCTGCATAAGTCGGATTTTCGACGACCGCAGTGGACGCGAGGCTGTCGGGTATCCAAGCATGAGGAGTGCTGAACTCCTCCAGGTGGGCATTGCAGATTTTCAGCATTTTGCGATCGGAAACCCTCACCGCGTAACCGCTATACGATTGCGCCGGGATTCCAACCGTAAAGGAGATGTAATCGGGATGTGCGGACCAACGGGGACATTGCATTTCCCCCGTAGGCGCGGCCTCGCGGGCCATCAAGAACCAGCGCACGGTATTGGAGGTATCCGTGACGGTGATCCGGTCATGCTCCTCGACCCGGGTGAGGGAATAGTTCGTGACGCCGTCCGGCACCTTTAGGGAAAGCTGATCGAAACCGAGCCAGAGCATGGACGCCGGATAGGCATCGCTTTCGGCTATGGACGGATTGCAAACCTGCTGGTTCGTGTTGACGGAAAAGACGAAGCCGTTGGATTTCTGTTCGAAGTACGGTTGCGGTTGCGGTTCCGGGCGATACGGAAAATCACAACAGGAAATGAGAATAATCATCGCCGGCACTACAGGCCGCAGCCGAATCCCCATGGAGTTAGGGGCGCTAAGTTTCCACATGTTTAATTCGGGGTGATCGCGATCAATCCGGACAACTTGATTTTTCCTCCGGACCCGTAATCCTTGAGCATGATCTGCAAGGGTTGGGTCGCCCATTTATCCGACCAAACGAGGGCAGAATCGAAATAGGCCAGCGTGAACTTCTGGACGAACGATCGGACTGGGCCACGTTGATAGGTCAAGGTCGTCGAGCTCGTGAACTTCTCCAGGGCCTTCCACTGGATGGCGGAATCGTTGGGTCTTATGCATGGCTTGATTTGGGCGGTCAGATGGGTGTTGACCGAGTACTGCAAGGGAATGCTGTCCTTGACGGCAAAGGATTCCCCGCCTTTGGGCGAGGACAGGATGAAGGGCATATTGCCGATAATGTTGAATTTTCCGGATTGTAGCGATTGCCCGGAAACCTTGTCGGTGAGCTTTAGGTAGGCTTCCTTATAGCCGAAGAAATTAAAGTGGCTGGTATCGGCATCGCGCTCCAGCGGCCAGACGACCTTGGCGGGATTCGGACCCGTGGGCGCCACCGTCATGACCTGGATCCAAGATTTTCCAGAATCGAGTGTCGCGGCGACCTCGATGCTTCCCGACTTGGCGGCATCGTAATTGAAGGAGACGGTAAGCGTGCAGGGCGGATCGTACAAGCGCGTGTAGGCGGCATAGACGGAGTCTGGAGCGGAAACATTGCCGAAGGCGACTCCGTTTCCGGGCGCGGTTGCGCTTGGGTCGCAGGCCCAGAACATCATCGCCGCGATGCCGGCCGGCACTAGGATCCATCCCCATTCTCTCTTAATCATTCCATTCTCCTTTGCTTGCCGTCCGGGGTTAGCACCCCAATCTTTTTCGTCCCGGTCCAATGTCCCCGGATTTGAAACCCGTCTCCGCCGCGACGGAATTTGAAGCGGCCGGTTTGAGGACCAAAGGCCTCGTTCCGAATCGCGGTCGCGACTGTCGTCGCCACCTTCACGTAGGTCTTGGCATTGCCATTGATTGTTACGCCGGTTTGCGTCGATTTGATCTCATTGGCCACTCCTAAGGTGTAGTTCATGAGGGACATCGAATTGACCGTCCCGGAGTTCGAACCCTTGGATTGCACGACGAGGAAAAAAGAAGCCTCTGGCGCCCCGGCCAGCGAGTCGATCAAGTCACTCACGTCTACGCCGATTTCAATTGTCGCGGATGCGTTTTGCCCGCACATCGGCAAATCGCCCCCGGCATAGGTGAATTGCTTCTGGAAAGACCTCACCTTGGTCGGCTGAGCGGCATCCCGCGAGGGCGCGACGCCAACGGACAAGGCAATTTCCTTCCGGTGGGAATGGGTGAGCGAGATTTTCAGGGCCATTTTCGGCGTATACTGCTTTTTGGCGGTGGTGATCGTCACCCGGTTGCCGCTGCGAAGCCCTCCCTTTTCCTCTGGTATGGCGAGGAGCCGATAAGGGCACCAGTAGTCGGTACCGGCGTCGGAAGCGCTGGTGCTCCAGGTGTTCGCCACGTGCAAGGCGCCGACTTCCCAATCCGCCATGGTGACCTTACCATCGCCGTTCTGGTCGATATTGTTCGTGAATTTCCCGTCCTTGTTGAAGTCGAACCGGACGCTGTCGTTGTAGCCGATCGCGGTCTGGGCATGATCGCCACCGGGGTCGAGGCCGTAGATCAGACTGATGCTTTGGCCGCTTTTCGGTCCGGAAGCGATTTTGCCGAATTGCCAGCCGGGAACCCCGAACGAGGCCCATACGCTTACCGCGAAATTCGCGATCCCGCCGACCTTGGAGCCGTTCCCATGATCATAAATCCATTGCTTCAGTTTCCTGAGCCCGAGGCTATCGGCGATGCTGAACGAATCGATGACGTCGACTCGGTTTTGCATTGCTTTGTAATATTTGTCATACCCGGTCATCCAATTGTAATTGTCGTAACCCGCATCGAGGCCTCCCCAGGTCGTAAGGTTCGGTATCCCGTTTTCCTTCGCGATGTTCAAAGCATCCACGTACATGTGGCTGGTGCCGTTGAAGGAGTTGGCGTCATTGAGAAAGTTATAGGTATACAGGTAAGCGTATTGGTTGTCCGCCGCGTTCGCTGGCAGGTTCCGCGCCCAATCCATTTCATAAGTGAAAGTGAAGCCGATCCCGTTCGCGTTGCCGCAGCTCTCGCCGTCTTGTTCAAAGAAGGGACGCAAATATTGACCGGTGCTATTATCCACCGAAGTCGGTATAGCATCGGTCAAGGTGATGCGGATTTGGGACTGAGAATGGCCAGCGATGGTACACAGGAGCACCACGAGGAGCGCGGGGAATAGGCGACGCTGACGAGGTCCCATGTTGGGGTTCTCCAAAATGGCTGTGGTGGGAAATTGTTGTCCGATGACGTTTCGGATACGGGAAAACGATCCATCGCCGCACGCATCGACATGCATCCGGGAATCTGCCGCATGAGTCGTGTCGCTACGATTTTTCGGTTCGCATTCAACCTAATGCCGACTTCATTAACCTGCCGTTGAAATCAAGCGACTTGGTTGAATTAAATAATGAAGTGGTTGACATGGTTTGGCCTCGCGAAGTGACGCCGGTGGGGAGACTGAGGCCGACAAGGCTCCAGGGAGTGGTGGGCCGAAGTCGGGGGAGGCGGAGCCTCGCCCCGGAAAACCAGGAAAAATCTGTGGAATCAGCCTGTTTTTGACGGTATTCGGTACCCACTTTCGTTTTTTGACCCGGAATAGGCCTTGCCGTAACGGCGCGGCTTCCTAGATTTCCCCTGCAAACCCGGAAAGCATGGTCGCATGGCGGCGGCTTTTCGAAGACTTGGTTTGCGGGGAACTTTCGGATGGACCGGAAGTTCCCCGCTTGCTTTTTGGCGATTGCGACGAGGCCATGGGCTTTGCGTCGCGACCCAAGGGTCACTCCGGTGTTACCCGGCAAGCACATACACAAAGATGTTAGGAATGGCAGGATAGAGGCATGGCGAATCGCGTGGTGGTGGGCTCCCAGTGGGGCGACGAAGGCAAGGCCAAGGTGGTGGATTTTCTCACCGAGGAGGCGGATTATGTGATTCGCTTTCAGGGCGGCGCCAATGCGGGCCATACCGTCGAAGTGGGCAATGAGAAATACGTGTTTCATCTCATTCCCAGCGGCCTCATGCATCCCGGCAAGGTTTGCGTTATCGGCAATGGCGTGGTGCTCGATCCCGCGCAGCTCTTGAAAGAGCTCGACGAAGTGCGTGCCCGTGGCATTGACACGACGGACCGGCTTTTTCTCGCGGAGAATGCGCAAGTGGTTTTCCCCTGGCACAAGCACCTGGATCAGCTCAAGGAAAAAGCCGCGGGCAAGGATGCCATCGGCACCACCGGACGTGGCATCGGCCCCTGCTACAATGACAAGGTGAGCCGGCAGGGCATACGCGTGCTGGATTTGCTGGACGAGAAGAGTTTGCGGGAAAAAGTGAAGCGCCAATGTGACGCGCATAACAATTTGGTTTCGCACATGTTCGCCGCCATCGCCGAGGGAAAGGTGCTGGACGCCGACGCCATATACGAGGAATATATTGCCCTGGGCCGCAGGGTGAAGCCCCTGGTGACCGACACGGCAGTGTTACTCAATGAGGCACTGCGCGCCAGGCAAAGACTCTTATTCGAAGGCGCGCAAGGCACCATACTTGACGTCGATCATGGCACCTATCCCTTCGTGACTTCCAGCAATACCGTGGCGGCTGCGGCCTGCACGGGTTCGGGCGTGGGACCCACGGCAATACAACAAGTGATCGGCGTGGTGAAAGCCTATACGACACGGGTGGGCAATGGGCCTTTCCCCACCGAGCTCGAAGGCGAAATCGGCGAGAAGCTGCGCGAAATCGGCGGCGAATACGGGGCGACCACGGGACGTAAGCGTCGTTGCGGTTGGTTCGATGCGGTGGTGGTGCGGCGTGCGGCCTTGGTCAATGGCCTCACGCATTTGGCCATCACCAAGCTCGACGTGCTCGACTCTTGGGACACTATTGAAGTGTGCACGGGTTATCGCTGCGAAGGCAAGACGGTTTCCTATTTCCCGAATTCGGTGGCCGACTTGGAAAAGTGCGTGCCTGTCTATGAGACCTTGCCCGGTTGGAAAACCAATACCACGGGTGTGCGTCGCTGGGAAGAATTGCCGCGCAATGCGCAGCATTATCTGGCGCGCTTGTCGGACTTGGTGGGCGTGCCTATGGGCTTGCTCAGCTTAGGCCCCAAGCGGCATCAGACGATTGAATTGGGGATGTAACGAAAAGGTGACCTTGAGTTGAGGCGCCGGCTCCGCGAGGGGCCGGCTTTTTTGTGGGTGGCGTGAGTTGGCAATGCCAAAACCCAATTTTTGAATTCTATTAAAACGTAAAATGAAACAAAATTTTCTGATCCCAAAGCTCCTGGTGTGCTTTTTCCTATTTCCAATTTTGGGGTGCTCGGTTCATCCACCAAGTTTTGATCACACTGCATTGCAAAATGGAGACGGGTTTGGATTCGGTGGGGCAATGCATTTTATAGTTCCGGATATGGAATTCGGAGTGACGGACAGTAGCGCGCAAAATTTGGAGCGTACAGGATACACTGAATCCAGGTATTCAGTGTATGATCTCGGGTATTTGAATTTTTATTTAAACAAAAACAACTTTATCTACGGGCTTAGTCTTCTAGGGTATACTCCAGCGCTTTCGCTTGGTTATAAATTTGGAAATCTTGCAAATGTCGTCATTCACCCGACATATTCATTTTATGCCAAAGAATTCACTCCAGGCATCCAAGCCAATGTTCGAGTACTCCCATTTTTAAGTATCTCATACATGATTTATAGGGATGAACTTTGCTTTTGTTTTAATAGCATAATGGGTGGTGGACGCGGAGAATATTACAAATCCGTCGACTTTCAAAGTTTAGGTATTTATCTGGAAGTCAATCCGTATTCAGGAAATGAATTTTTATTTATTAATCCAAGTATGTCCTATGATTCGTCCAGCAAACAAATGAAATACACGATAAGTATCGGTGGTATTTATGGGCAGATTTTCAAATCGATGTAAATTCCCATTCATTGATAAAAACCGATAAAGCGATGGAGCGGCAATAGGCATGACAATCTTCGATGTATTCCTACGTGGTCACGCTGCAACCGGTAGCGCTGGTCATTCTCTCCTGGCCTTGGGCTTTATTCCCTTTCTCTTTGCCTGTAGCGGCGATCGCACCCATTCCGCCGTGAGTCCACCGCCTGATACAACCGCATTCCATTCGGCTTTGACCTTGCGTGACGTGGCCTATGGTGCGCATGCCCAACAAAAATTCGACATCGATTTGCCGGCCCATCGTAGCGCCGACTCGACCAAGGTTTTGATTTTCATTCATGGCGGAGCTTGGGCCGAAGGCGATAAAAGCGAAATGCAATCTTTGATTTCCTCCATGCGCAGGGAGTGGCCCGAAGTCGCCCTAGTGAATATGAACTATCGGCTGGCCATGGCGACTCAATACAAACACCCTGCGCAAATTCAGGACATACAATCGGTGATTGATTATTTGAATGCGCATCGCCGAGAATACGGTATCGCGCCGAGTTATGCCCTGATTGGAGCCAGCGCTGGCGCGCATTTAAGCATGCTGTATGCTTATGCCTTTGACGACAAGCAGGTGATTCACGCCGTGGGTGATCTTTATGGGCCCGCAAATCTTTACGATTGGGAATGGTATTCGTCCGCTGCCATCAAGCCCTTGATTGAAAACTTTCTCGGCGTCCCTTGGGCTCAAGACACGGCTTTGTATCAAAGCGCCAGTCCCATGCTACGCGTTCGCGCGTCCTCTCCGCCGACCATTGTCTTTCATGGCACCATCGATTTGGTTGTGCCCCTCTATCAAAGCCAATGGCTAACGGGCCGCTTGAAGAATGCGTCGGTGCCCTATGAATACACGGAATATTTTCTCGACGGCCATGGGTTTAACAGCACGAACAATGCCGATTGCATGGGTAAGACCGCAGCCTTTTTCAAAAAGAATTGGCGGTAGAGTCGCTCTAATCCCGGCTCCAAGCTCATTCCTCTTCCGTCCGCGCCTGGACGCGCGGTTGGCCCTGCTCATTCACAAATACCGACAGGGCAATGGGGCGGCAGCAAACATGGCAATCCTCGATATATTCTTGCGCGGTCACGCTGCAATCGATAGCGCAGGCAATTCTCTCCCCGCAATAGGGACAGGCCACGCGCACGGTTTTGAGTTCGTCATCGCGTTGGGACATGGATTCTCGTTCGGCTAGGCGGAGCCAATTCCAAAGCCCCATTGATTTTGCGCTGGTTCAATGCCTTCGCCGTGGGCTTCCCTTGCACTCGCCGAATTCGCAGGCCTTGGCCAATGGCATTCGGCCTTCCAGCCAGGGCTTCCCAAATGCCATAGTAGGCGGGCTTCGCGGCATAGTCATTATTGAACAGAAGAGGCGCGCCTCGATTCTTGAAATAGGGCCGCACCCACGATGTGCTGTCATTGACACCCCAAACCAAGAAGGTTTTACAGCGCGAGTTTTCTAGACAGACCTTCATCAAATCCCGATAATTTTCTTTTTGCTTGGCGAGCTTGGCCGAATCGACGGGGAAGGAAAGTCGGTAATCAACTTCGGTTAAAGCGATGTCGAGATCGAGTTCGGCAAGACGCTTCATATTGGCCGCGATCGAATCAAGGTCCGGAACGCTGTCATTATCGAAATGGCATTGCAGACCAATGCCGTCGACCGGTACGCCTCTTTCTTTCAAGCCCTTGAGAAAGTCATAGGTTTTTTGCGACTTGAGACCGAGGGCTTCATTGCCGTATTCATTGTAATAGAGCTTCACCGAACTGTCGGCGGCGCGAGCCCACCGGAATGCTGAATCGATATAGTCTATGCCGAGTTTGCGAAACAAAAAAGTGTCGCGATAAAGACTGTCGGTTTTATTGGAAATGGCCTCGTTCACCACATCCCATTGCGGGATTTTACCACGGTAGCGTCCCACGATGCTGTCGATGGCCCGGTGAATTAAAAACATCAGGGAGTCGCGAGAGTAATTGACTTTTTCGAGCCATCCCGCTTCTTTGTGCCACAATAGGCAATGACCGCGCACCTTCATGCCCTGCTCGTCCGCGAAACGCATAATGCTGTCGGCGAAGCGCCATTCGAATTCGATGGGCCGTGGATGCAGCTTGCCGAATTTCATGTGATATTCGGCGACGATAGTATTGAAGTCACGCTTCACCGTGGCTTGATAACGCTTATCGATTCCCCAAAAGGAATCACCCACGGCGGTGCCGAAGACTATGCCCTTGGCATCGGCCAATTGCCTCAAGGTGGGTTCTTCTTCCAAAGGCCGGGCTTGCGGAGACCAAGGCCACAGGGCAAGGGCCAAGACCAAAACGAAAAAAGCGTGATGGATTTTCATAGGCTTTTAGTTTCCTGTATTCCCTGGTAAGTTGCCACTTTGCAAAAATTCAAGGCAGCGGGCTAAAACGGCGGTTTGAGACAATATTCCATTGTGACCGAAACCCTGAGTCTGCCAAAATTCGGCCTCTTTTCCGGCCCTCGCGAGCATGTCACCCTCCAGGTAGGGAATCACGGCGTCGTCCTGATCGTGTATCACCAGGACGGGCCGATTCATTTGCTTCATGTTTTCTTCTGCCGAGAAATCGATCCATATATCACGTCCATGACGATGAAACATGGCGTCCAATTGGTGACGAAACGATATTTTGACCCGACTCTCGATACGCAGGGTGAGGCAGAACTTGTCGAATAAACCCGTGAAGGTCGCGGGCGTATTCAGGGTAATGAGGCGCTCTGCCGTGACGCCATGAGCAGCAGCGAAAAGCGCAGCCGCTCCTCCGAAAGAATGGCCCACGAGGGCATAAAATCCTCCGGTCTTATCAGCTAGGTCATGAATCAAATCGGTCATTTCCAGGATATTGGTGCTGCGTCCGCCCGAAAGCCCATGCCCTGGCGCGTCCATGGCCACCGCGCTGAAGCCCGCGCCCGTCAAGGCTTGAATCATGGGGGCGAAGCGCGAGCTACTCGATTCCCAGCCATGCACCAAAAGCACGGACGGCCCCTGGCCCCACCGAAAAGCCTGCACTCGCTTGCCGTGAATGAGAAGGGTCCAGCGCTCGGTGGCTTGGTCCAGCAGGGGAAAGGGGCGAGGTTTGCGAAAGCCCAAGTTTGGAGTCAAATAGCATTTCAAGGCTAGGTAACCTCCAAGATACGGTAAGGCCTTGGCCGACAAAAAGGTAAGCCGCAGGGTCGTGAGCAGGAGGCCTGGCTTCTTATGCGAATAGGCGGTAGTGGGCTTGCCGGGCATTTTCCCAAAGGTAAAACCAATCACACCAATACCTTGGTTTTGGCGCACTTCGCAGCCGCGTCGGTTTGGGCAATACCGACGCGACCCATGTTACTGGCCGGTTACGGTTGGATACGTCCGACTAAGAAGGAGGTTTCCGTCGGCTTTAAACCGTAGGCATCTCCCAGCCACACCGTGACGCTTTGTCCATTGGAAAGGCGATGTTGCGAAGCCTTGACACGCCATTCGCGGCGAATACCCGCGCTGGAAACCCCAGTCAAGATCAATTCATCGATTTCAAGCACGCCAACATCAGAGGCGCAGGTGCCGGTTCCCCCGCAGGCCGTGCCGATTTGTACGGCGGTGAGGCCTTTAAGCACATCGCTCACCTTGCTCTTGGCGGTACCACCGGCCAAATAAGTGGTGATATCGGTTTGCGTGGCAGCCACCGCACCGGCGGCGGTGAGGCACCAGCCCGGCCAATTGATGGAGTCCTTGGCGATGTTCCAGGTGGCGCCAGCGGGGCCAACGTCGGCAGCATAGCCATAAGCCTTGCCATTATTTGCGAGAGCCGTGTAGGCCGCATTCTTACTGCTCACCAAGGCCAAAGTCACCGTGCGGGATTTGTCGGTGCGCACCTTCAGTGAAATCGAAGTGAGAGTCGAGGCGTCCTTGGGCAAACCGGATGGCATAAGAATGCCGATGCCGGCCGAAGGATAGCTCGCACCGTCGAGAGTGAAATCGAGATGCGCGACAAATCCGGTGCCCAAGGTGGTTGCCGCAGGACGGGTGAGTTTGGCGACATGCTTGGCGGTTTTCGCCGAACCGGGATCGGCGGCATTGGGGTAAATAAAGGCTTCGATGGAGTCGGGCTTTGTCCCGATTTGGGTATCGAAATTCCAGGACAAATCCGCTGCCGAGGCGATGCCCAAGGTGAAAGTCAAAGCCGAACTCAAAACCATAGGCATCAATCGCATGCACACTCCTTATAGGGGAATAAATCCTTTAGGAATATAATCCTTCCACACCTGCGATTGCGAAGGCTTACGACGCCCCAGCATATCGGTGGCATTCAAAATCGGAAGCGAAAACGGCGAAACCCAAGTCTTCGCGGCGATGCCAGAAACAGCGGGGCAAACCTTGGGTTGACCTAGCTTGGAGCGATTATTGGCTAAGGTATTGCCCCATTCGGCATTATTGGGATTGGCTTGGCTGATGGCCACCACGCCGTCGTTAATGCGGTTATTGAGATTATTCACATCGTCCCAGGCGGCATTGTGACCTTCCGAGGCGCCGCCGACACCATAGCCGCAATCGGCGATGATGGGCTTGCCGGTGAGGTCGAAGATTTCTTTATAAGTCATTTTATTGTTGGTGCTGACCGCGGTTCCAGAGGCATTCGCATGCCCTCCCGAAGTGCTGACATAGGTGAAGCGGCTAAGATCGAAAGCGGTGTAATAGTTGCGAGTTTGGCCTTGATCCGTGGTCCATGGCGAAATATCGAGCGAGAATTGTGCATTGGGTAAATGCTCCCGAACGGTGTTCATCATTTCCTTCATGAAGGCGGCCGCTTCAGCGAAGCTGAGGGGATTTCCGTTTTGGCTGCCGGGCTGGGCATATTGATAATAATCCGGCTCCATTAACCAAATGATGGGATCGGTTTTGCCCCAGTCGTTCGCGGCCCCGCGCGCATAGGCGGCGAGCACGGAGAGGATTTTGGCTTTGTCCGTGGCGCTGCGCAAATACTTCGCGCCCTCTTGGCAGAGGCTGGGCGTGCCCACATTGCAGTCCTGCAAACCGCGATCGCGACGCAAGGTAAAGGCGATGATATAGTCATAGACCACGGGCGTCAAACCCGCGAGAGTGCCACCGGGCTTACATGCCTTCAGCATGCCCGATAAGTTGTAGTTCTCGGAGGAGCCCGCCCATTGCGAGACATAATCGAGTTGAGAGACGAGATTGGCCGGTATGCCTCCGGCGAAAGGGCGGCCGAAATGAAAACGGCACTGCGACATATTGGCCTGTGCTTCGTGGGCGGCCAAGCCGATAAGCCCAAAACAAGCTAGCCGGCGTATCCAGGATGATTTCATGATTTCTCCTCGGTGGCTTTGGTAGTTGAAACCGGTTCCCGAGGTTTAGTGAGGGCCTGGCGTTATCAGCGGGCCTCTTCTACTTTGCGGCAGTAATGCAGAAAAAACCGCATATCGGCGAAAATTTCGCAAGGCCGGCATGCAAATCAATTTCAAAGCGGCAGCTGGGCTGGGCCTTTGGCCTTTTGACGGTTCTAGGAGTTTTGCCCGTTTTGGGACAAACGTCTTTGTCGCTGGCGGGGGCATGGGGTGCGCCGGTCTATCCCAACTTTAAGCCTGGGCTCAAGGTTGGCGCCACCTTATTGTCTTTCACTTCCATGAATGGCGCGCGGCAACCCTATGGTGTGGCGGCGGCCGACACCGGCCTCCCTGGTGTCACCGGTCCTTATCCTGAAACCTTAGGCTATAACTTGGTGACGGTGGAATTCATTGATCCGTATAAAGCGGACGCCTCGCATATCACCAATATGGCTTATCGCTATGGGCTTTCCTTTGGGGTTCTAAACGACGGTTCCATCACCTTTTTGCAAAATGGTGTGGTGCACCAGGGCTATCGCAAAATGACGCCGGTGGCGCGCGAAAAGGTGCGCTGCGCCGAGTTCAGTTTCGGTTCTTGCAGTGACTTTTCCTTTAATGGCGAGATTCTCTATCGCTTTTCAGGCATTGATTTCGAAGATCGCGCGCGCTTCACCAATACCGATTTTTTCATTGGCAGTGGCGCCGCTCTCGCCACTCCGTATTCGGAAGGCTATGTGCAATTCGGCGTGGCGCGCATGCCTTCTTGGCGGCTTATTCGCGGCCTAGTGGATTTGCGTTTGTATAGCATGGCGCGTTTCGGTGGACTTTTGCATCAAGGTTTTTTTAATGCCTATAAGCGACCTGAATTCCCCAGCTTGGCCAAAGGCTATGACTTGGAGCAAGGCGGAATGGATTTTCTGGTTGCCAAGCGCGTCTATCCCATTGCCTTTCACGTCTCGGTGACTTCGCATTCGGGGATATTCCTCGACACGCGCGGACAGGCCATGCGCACATTATTTTTGACTTTGGGCATCGAAATCGATTCCTTTCATATCGAGACTTTCAACGATCTGATCAATGACACCGATTTCGGCCCGACTTTCGGCACGCGGCTCTATGCCGATCTCGATCCGGGAGGCCCCATTTACACCGCTCTCGATCGAGCCTTACGATGGCTGGTGGATCGATGATGGCACGGCAATGCTTTTTGTTTTTCTTTCTTACCGCCCTACTGTTGGCATGGCTCGGTTGTGCTGGACCCTCACCTACTTGTGGCCGAGGCACTTTCGGCCAGGCCTTTTGCGGGGACCGATTGCATATCGATCGCGATTATGTCTATGGTGATGATCCGGTATTCTTGCGACAAACGGAATTCATCGCTCATCGCGGCGGCGACAGTTTGCTTTTCACCTTGAACTTGAGCCCCAATCACAGTCGGGGCGAGGCTGTGACCTTGCGCAAGCAGGGTATAATCATTGCGCGATACGTTGGGCGTAACTCCCAAACCGACACCGTAGCCAAAAATGCAGGTTCAAAATCGAATTGCTTTGCCGACACCGCACAACCCACTTATCACCATGGAAGTTGGCGTTTCGGTCCTGACACGACGACCGAAGTGATAGCCCTGTCTCCTAAGCCACGTTATGGCTTGGCCTATACCGTGGTTTGCCGCGAATATCCCGTGCATTGGGGGCAGGTGGATACTTTGATGATGCCTTATCGCCTATCCGGGCAAAGCGATACGGCGTGGAAAACCTTTGCGTTACCGTTCCACTCCAGTTACCATGCCCCCGTCGTTTCGCTCGCCATTGGCACCGCCCTCATCATGGGCTTCGTGGGCCTAGGCTATGAATTGGCAAAGTAATTAGGGTCGGCGGAAGAGTTCAGCCTTTGCCATTCGCCGTGATGAATTCGGCGATGGAACGCACCGATTTGAAAATCACCCGGCCTTCGTCGGCGGAGGGCACTTTCAAATCGTATTTCTTCCGCAGCCAAACCAAAAGCTCCAAGGAGTCGATGGAGTCTAGGCCAAGACCTTCGACGAAAAGGGGTTGATTCTCGTCGATATCGGCGGGAGTAATATCCTCCAGGGATAGCTCTTCGATGATTTCGCGTTTGATTTTTTCGATGAGTTCATTCATGTTGAATGGAATTCCTCAGGCTTTTGATAAGAAATGCGGTCTTCGTCGAGGCGAATCACATTCGCCAGGTTTCTCACGGCTTTTTGATGGCGCTGCACAAAGGGATTGCTTTCGTCCCAAACATAACCGGCAAGCACCGAGCAAATCTGTCGCTTGAAATCGCCTTGCTGATTGCTGGAGAAAAAGATTTGATGCAGGTCCCCGTTATACCAAGCGGTGACATAGGAGCGAAAGGTATTGATACCGCGCATCATATAATCGACGTATTCGGTTTGAAAATCGACGGCCTCGCCCCGCAATTTGGCAGCGACGCGCTTGGCTGCGGCAGCGCCTGACTCCATGGCAAAGGTCACTCCCGAAGAGAAAACGGGATCGAGAAATTCGGTGGCATTGCCCACAGTCACGTAGCCATTTCCGAAAAAGCGGGTGGCGGTGATGGCATAACCTTCAATGGTTTGCGGATCGAGTTTCATGGAGCTGTGCTTGAAGCGCTCGCATAAAAAGGGCGATGCGGCTACCAAGGCCTGCATGCGTGCGGCATTGTCTTCAGGCAAATTCCGGAAGAACTCGGGATCGCCGACATAGCCCACCGAAGTCAATCCATTGGAAAAGGGGATAATCCAAATCCACACGCGTTCGCCATGCACTACCACGGTGATGCGATTGCCTTCGACGCCTTCTGGGCGCAAGGGATCTTCGAAATGGGCGAAATGCGTTTTGCGCGTATCGAATCCCGAAGCTTTGTTGAGGCCGAGTAAATTAGGAATGACTCGCCCATAACCGCTGGCATCTATTATGAATCTGGCTTCGATTTTACTCGTATTGCCACCTTCATCCGTGAGGGTGGTCACGGAGCTTTCGTCTTCGCGAAAATCGATATGGCTGACGGCCATACCGAAATCGACTTTCACGCCTTGTTCGTGCAGGCCTTGAGTCAACAAATGGTCGAATTGCGCGCGCGGAACCTGCCAAGTCCAAGTCCAGCCCGGAGTGAAGCTTTCGGCGAAATTGAAATCACAAACCCGGTCGCCCAAGTGGAATTTAGCGCCGAATTTTTTTTGAAATCCCGCGGCTTCAATGATGGGCAATAAGCCGGTTTCCTGCAAATGATCCATGACCCGGGGCAAAAGGCTTTCGCCGATCACGAAGCGGGGAAAGCGCAGCTTTTCGACGACACGCACCTTGAAGCCTAGCCTATGCACGGTGGCGGCGGCTATGCAGCCCGCGGGACCGGCGCCAATCACGAGAACATCGACTTTTTCTTTGGGCATTGGGAGGCCAAAGTTAAAAATTCTGGACTCAACCACCTTCCTACTCCAATCCGGTCCGAAGATGCGAAAAATCCGAGCGCAGAATGGGCCAAACCGGCAATTCTGGGGGGAAAAAAGGCTGGAAATTTGCCGGTTGTATTTGCCCTTGCTAAGCTTTGCGCCGCGTTTTAAGGCCTGAACCCAAAAAATACGTCTGGGCTTGGAGTTTTTTTGCCATGAAAAAATGGGCCATTGCACTTTGCTTATTGCTTTGTGTTCAATCATGGGGCCGAGAGGTTGAATTGACGTGCGACAATTGTGACGCCCGCATTCAAAAGTTTCAAAAAATGAAAACCGGCGGCATTATTCTCCTTGTCGGAGGAGCCTTAGCTATCGTTGGCGGAATCGCCATGGTCGCAAGTGCTGGTGGAGAAACTCAATACCAAAACATCAATGGTGAGGAGTCTGGAGATATTGGCGGCGCTTTCGGCGCCATTTTCATCGCCGCCGGCATACCCATGACCGTAGCAGGTGGCGTATTCACCGGCATTGCGTCCAAAAAAATCCGCTTTTATGAAGACGAAAAATCAGGATTGAATTGTTCGATATTCATGAATCCGGCCAAGCGCCAAATCGGTTTGGCATATCAGTTTTAACAATCACCCATTCAAGGACATAAAAAATGAAGAAACAAATACTCGCATTGTGCGCTTCCGTCGGCCTACTCATTGGATGTGCGTCGCTGCCTCCTGCGCCGAAATCCGCAGACGGTGGTAAAATGGCCGTCGCCGTACAAATAGACGGGGGATGGGATCAGATCGACACCTCCAATCCCAACCAGGTGTCGCAACGCAAGCAACTGGTCAACTATATGAATGTGGAAACGGTGAAGCTGCTGAAATCAGCTGGCTATGCGGCCACCTTGGTGGACTCTGCCCATCCCTATTCGCTGGAATCCAAAGCCCGTTTGCTGAATATCAAGGTGACGAATTACAATCCCGGAAGCGCTGCGGCGCGTATGCTGGTCGGCCTTGGTGCAGGTGCAGCCACCTTGAACACCCATAGCACCTATAAAGAGGGCACGGCCCTTTTGTTTGAAACGGATCACTCGGTGGCATCTGGGCGTGACTGGCGAAAAATCGTTCGTAAGGTCAATGTTTTGATTCAACAGGAAATGGCTAAGCATCCCGCAAAATGAATTCAATCGTGGCCGGAGCCGGGATTTAGCTATGCCCTCTGGGTTATACCGGCACCTTAACCACGGTTTTTCGCACTAAGGTAGTGGAAAGCACATGCTGGCCTGGCATGTGCCCATCTTCGGGAAAGAAAATGGCAGCCTGACCGGGGCGTAATAGTATTTGCGAACCCGGACCCGCATCCGCATACTTGATTAAATCTTTTTCTTCGCGATAGGGCTTATTAACTGATAAATCCGCTAAGGGTAGGACGTCCAGCCTTTCTTCACCGACAAGAATGCATTGCACATCGATGTATTTACGATGCGATTCATAAAAGCAATTTTCCCGATCTCGTGTGAGATACGTTTCTTCGAAAGCGACCGAGCCTTCCCCCAAATCCTGTCGATGAGCCGGGCCGGCAATCAAATCGCCGATGCGCTTGGCATCGGGTGACTGCGGGTCTTGGCAGCGAAGCAAATACTCGAAAGCGGGACCGAAGCGCGCGTCGCCGATCAATTGGTGGGCGAGGTCGGATATATTTCCAAAAAGAGCCATGGCATAAATTTAATAGTTGCTCTTGTCCTGCCATGGCCTCGATGTCAGCGAATTCGGTTCACCTTTCGCGGCAAGTAGCCGGCGGCGAGGGTAAATTCACAGGGTCCGTGCATTCGACTTGATATAGGAACCCATTCCCTCGACGACCGGCAGGGTATTGAGTGGTTTGCCCAAAAACAGTTTCAAAGTTGTTTGGGCTCCAACGGCCATTAAAACGCAAGGTGTCCGCGGGTAATTTTCCCTTGGCCTTTTGAATGGCATCCAACCTCATCGAGGCAGTATCATAGCTGCCGGTGATTTGAAAAGATTGTCCGGTAAAGGCCCGAGCTTGACCGGATATTCTTCCTTGAGTGGTGACGATCTGTACATATCCGCTATCCGGATAACAGGGGTCGTGACTCCTGGTTCCCGAGTCGATGACATTGGGGAAAAATTGCCAGCAGGTGGTGACCCTGGAGGAATCGAAAACAATTGGATTGGGGAAACGGGATGCCGGTGGGAGTGGCATGGTATCTGGATGGGTGGTGTCTATAAAGGTGCTGTCGGGTAAGCTGTCGATATAGCAAGGCGGCGTCGGCTGCCCTTCAATGGCGACGCAAATGCTCACGGAACCAGAGGCATAGAATAATTTCATGCTGATCGAATTGACGGTATTGCCAGCTATCACGCCATAAGCATCACCCACATGGGTGCGCTTCCTGGCACTGTCCAGAATTTCGCCGTGAAAATAATGCCAGCCAATGGGAATGGAGGGGATGACAAGAATATTGGTGTCTGAAGAGCTCAGAGGGAAAGAATAGGTGGAGTCCTCTCCGGTATTGGAAATGCTAAGCACAAACCAAGCCGGGGCTTGAGAGGTTGCTCCTACCTTGGGCAAAGCAGAAACGTCAATAGGCGGCAGAACAATGCGGGCACTGCCGGTTATTTCCTGGTTGGGTACCGGGCCTGGGGCGACGGTGCCGGATTCCATGCAGCCGAAAAAGGCTGCTCCTAAGGTGATGGCGGCCATAGTGGCCAAAACAGTTTGACAACGCATATCAACTCCTGGTTGGCAGCGGAAAAATTTCCGGTGCTGAATGAAATGACGGTGAAGCGCGGTCAGACAATATCAAGGCAAAGCGGAGGAGAGAAGCCTCTCCAAGCAAAAGAGCGCTCCGGAGCGCAGAGCAGGATATCAACGGAAAATAGGTGCTAGTGCTAGGCTCAACGCCTTGAGCTACCCGTAACGCACAGGTGAACCTTATCTGGTTTCAGCTTTGTCGCCACAATTTGCGCAGAGAGACGAAATGCAGGAAATAAGCGGCAGGCACCAAGCCGAAAGGCAGCCAACCTATTGGAAAGCGCGCCAAATGAATGTTTTCGATGGAGAGATGCAACCTTTGCATCGGCGAAGGCACGGACAGCATGCCTTGAATCACAACGGCCGTAACCAGCAGCAAACCGAGGATATGAAAAGCGAAGAGCAGTCCGCGCGGGACCTTATCCTTTTTGGCGAACAAATAAAGTCCGAGCGCCAGGCCGAGCAAGCCGGTCACCGCATCGAAGTTGCGGCCATGAAAGGTCATTTCCATGGGCAATAGGCGATGATCGGCGAGGCCCACCATAAGCCATTCGGTGGGAATGCGAAAGGCCTGCAAGCCAATCAAGGCTGCTTGCGGAACGGCGCGTATATCGTCCAAGGTCAAGCCCTTGAATACGGCGAAGGCTATCAACAGAAACTGCGATAGGGCGAAAATCGGGAGGCGTGGGGGCATAGACGAGAAATCAGAAAAGAAACCCGTAGCAGCCAAGCTACCGGTTAAAATCAGCCAGGCCAGGGCGAAATATGTCACCTTGCGTCCAAAGGGGGAATGCCGAAAAAGCCAGCCGATGGCTACCCAAACAGCAGGTGCTAAAACTGCAAAGCCAATGAAAATCCAGGCGGGGATGGGGGATGTAGCATTCACGGCAATCTCTCCTGCAAGCGCTTTTTGACCGTGGTGAGCAAGCGATCGGAAATGGGGGTTCCTTGGGTAGCCCGTGCAAGTACCAGGGCGCCTACATAGCTGGAAATAATGAATAGCGCTTCGTCGATCGCGGCCTTGTCGCTCTGGCCTAATAAGGCTTCGGCGCGGGCTTTGGACAAAGCATTCAGCCCCTCGGCAAAAGTCTGGCGCAAATCGGGATTGGAGCGTGCAATTTCCCCTGCCAGTGCTGCAATGGGGCAGCCCTGATCTTCGGCGTCGCGATGTGCCGGGCTGAGATAGAAGTCGAGAAAGGCTCCTGCTTTTTCCGATCGTGTTTTTCCGGGAAAGCGATCGACGGCGCCGGAGGCTTGATTCACCATGGCGGCGAATGCGGCCTGCACTAAGCCTTGCTTGGAATCGAAATGAGCATAAAACCCGCCCACCGTAAGGCCAGCCGCATGCATCACTTGGGCGACGCTGGCGCCTTGTAAGCCCGATCGGCGCAATTCTGCGGCAGCCGAAGTAAGAATGCGGCCATGCGAATCAGCATGCCGTTGGGCCTTGGACTTCGAGGCCGCCTTGGGCATGGCGGCTGCGGTGGACTTCGTTTTCATAGTATAAGTATAATATTACTGGTGTAATTCAACTATGTCATGTTCGTGTCATCCCTTTGCATGACTTGGCCCCATTTCCTGAATTCTCAGAAGAAAGATGGCCCGCCCTGAAGGCGCCGCGTAATTTGGCGGCCAGCGCAATCGTAGGGAAAAAAATGGGAATGAAGTTAGGGGCCGTGGTATGGGTCGGTTTATTTGTCATGACGGCCACCCCAAGTTGGTCCTTGTCGAACTCACTATTGCGGATATCCATCGGAGATGCCGAACTCGATACTTTCGAAGAGGATGGCTTATATGCCTTGACCTTTGAGCAGTTTCGAGCGGTAATGCCTGCGGCCGTGGCCGTGCCGTGGCGTAACCTGCGCGTTTACACCGGTCCCGCTGATACCTTGGACCAGCTAGCCATAGGCGCTCCGGTTCCGAATCGCTTACGAGAGGTTCCGGTCTGGGTGCGTGATAATGGCAATCAAATTTTCGATGCAGGGGACACCTTGCTTTTTTGGGGCCAGGGTAGCAGTCGCTGGAAACGCTCGAATCGGACTTCCATCCCAGGCTTGGCGGGAAAATTTCCAACCAGCCTCATGGATGGCTATGTATTTGTTTCCAATCCCTTTTCGCTGAGCCGCGGCTATTTGCTCGATTTCGATGCGCGCGGCGACGAGCCTCCTTTGCGCTTGAATTTGGATGACGTCGCAACATCGAATGCACCGGCCGACACAGCTGGCTTTGTATTTATAAGAGCGCAACGTGATATAGGTTCTGCTTTTTGCGATCTCTCTGGCCGTCTCGATTCCGCGGGCGGTGTCGTTTGGCATTGGTATTGGCGTTGTCCTTGCGATTCCTATCGTGCCAAAAGGGATTTGTCTTCCGAGCAAATGTCTCGTCCCCATTTACGCCAATTGCCGGGTGCTTTGCCTGGCTTGCTGGCATTGCGTTTTGATTTGCCATATCGAAGCGGCGGTGGCCCTACTTCAAGCCAGGATTTGTCGCCGACCTTATTCGGTCGCGTCCTGTCGGCCTTGAGCTCCGATCCCTTTGCGAGTGCATCCTGGCAGGGCTATGCGGGAGAGTTGCGAAGCGGAGAAGCGGGAGCGGAAGATGCCGGGCAGGCGCCTTCGCCGCTGCGCCCTTGGGATTTGTCGCTGCGCTGGACTGGCGGTGGCGAGCGGCTTTCTGGCTATACCGTCAGGTATTCGCGAAGTTATGCTTGGCGTGGCTCCGCCCTGACTTTATTCCCATTTGCAGGCGATACCCTTTCTGCCTTTCCGGATAGCGAGATCGCGATGGCTTCGCCTCGCGTATTCCGTTGGCGTTTGCCCGGTGCAGGCGGCAAATATGCCGTGCGCGTGGTTAAGGGGCTAGGCAATCGCCTCCTTCGCCTCGATCCCCAGGGTAACTTGAGCGATACCTTAATGCTTGGGGACGATGCGGTGCTTTCCGTGGTGGCAGGCCCACGGGTTTTGTCGGCAACCCAGTTGCAAGCTGTGGCAACACCACCTGGGGGTGCGATGCGAGACTTTGCTTCCGGCGACACTTCGCGGCCCGATTATCTCCTTGTCGCCCCTGGCGCCATGATGGAGTCTGCCAAACGCCTAGCCGACTATCGTCGCAGCCCGGCGGGTGGAAAGCATCGCGTGGCCTTATTGCGCGTAGAAGATGCTTTCGATCTTTTTGCGGGTGGGCGCCGCGAACCTGCGGCCTTGCGCGACGCTTTGCGATGGGCTCATCATCAATGGCATCTCGGTGACCCTTCCCGAAATCTTCGCAATGTGCTTCTCATTGGAGATGGTCATTACGATGTTCGTGGTGTGTCAAAGCCGGCGGCCATCGATGGCAGTAATCCCATCCCTCCCTTCATCGAGGCCTATCCCAATTTCGCCAGTGACGATTTATATGCCTACGATGGCGACAGTCTCCTTTTCAATTTGGGTCGCCTTCCTTTCGCCACCGCCTCGGAAATCGATGCCTATATCGCCAAGATTCGGGATTATGAAAATCCTGCCAATGCCGGGGCTTGGCGTGGTCGTCTTCTCTGGGCGGCCGACGATCAAATCCAGCACGGTCATGCCGGTGGGGATATCGAAACCAACATTCATCACACCGATGATTTGGAGGGCGTCTATCGAAGCGTGAACGAGACGCAAAAGGGATGGCAACATTCCAAAATTCTGCTGCTGAATTATGCCATGAATCCGGCATTTCGGAAGCCCGAGGCTTCTCAAGACTTGGTGGACAGGCTCAATCAAGGCGCCTTAATGCTCACCTATTTCGGGCATGGCGCTTTCAATCAATGGGCAGACGAAGTTTTGGTTTATACCAATGAAACGATTTCGCGTCTGCGCAATGCCGGGCGCCTCTCCATCGTGAACAGTTTCTCCTGCACAGTCGGGCGCTTCGACAATGGCGCCAACGATGTTTGGACCGAACGCTTGGTGAGGCAAAGCGAAGCGGGGGCCATAGCCGGTATTTCCGCGACGAGAGAAACGAATCCAGGCGGAAACCAAGCCTTGGCCATCGCCATCTATTCCCGCCTGCTTCGGCCTGATTCAAATGGGGGCGCTATGACCTTGGGAGAGGCTTCGCGCGCCGCAAAAAATTCGGTTCGGCCAGGCCACGCGACGGCCAATTTCAGTTGGACGAATTCCATGGCTTATGTGCTGATGGGCGAGCCCGTGCTTAAGCCCTCCAGGGATGGGCTCTCGCCTTCACTGTTAGGAATAAGCGACACTTTGAGCGCCTTGCAATGCGGCAGCTGGGAAGGAACGGTGGAAGGTGGTTCGGGCGAAGGTCACGTGCAAGTGACGGTGGCGGGTTCCCCTATCATCAAAACCTGGATTGTCGGCGACAAACAAGAAACTGCCGAATTGCCCGGGCGTCCGCTTTTTTCGGGTGGCGTTGACTATCATCAAGGACGTTTTCGCCTCGACTATGTCATGCCCCTGCAAATTCCTTTCGGCGATAGCCTGGCCAGCATAACCCTGACGGCGAATGACAAGACCACTGCGAAGGCGGGCA
>JAYUVP010000316.1:0-7655 GCA_043753995.1 Fibrobacterota bacterium | reverse complement strand
GCAAAAAAGAGCTCCATGCTTTCCATGACAAGCTTGAGAATTGTAAAAAGCGGAGAGGATTGGGCCCCAAAGGCCACCAACCCATCAGGTTATCATTTCGATGCGCCTTACTTCGTCAATGTGAATGGCGGGACATGGGTGACGTCAGCTCATAAGATGGTGGTGCCAGGCCTTGCGAAATACAAGAATACCGCCATTCAAGCGCCGCCTGTCGCGACTCCGAATCACTTTGCACAAAAACTGGGATGGACTTGGGTTTATGAGTACACGCGATATGTGAATGATCGGATGTTTTCAAGCTCTACCTTGGCCACACTATGGTTGACACTGAAAGCGTATCGAGAAACCGGCCCGCAATTTTCTTCAACTTGGTCGGTAAGCCTGTCTAGTCGGAGTAGTAGTGCCCGTTTGATACCCCCAGAGTTGTCATCTGAATCGAATAATTCCTGGACCGACACTAATGTCTCCGTCAATGGTTCGATTGATTCGGGAATGTACTTCGATGACTTCTTACCGCAGGCCTACAAGACGGGTCAAAGAACGCCACCTCTTTTCCTTAACCATTGCAAGCTTCCCGCGATCATATCAGAAAAGCCCAGTTCGAGGTTTACCACCATGGTGAATACAATTAAGCCCCCCTATTATGTCTATTGGCAATTTTCGAATTCCGATTTCGTATCGGCGGTTTATAAAGACAGTGTCGGACTCATTGGCTTAACCACCGATACCCCGCTCGGGATCTCCTATTCCATGTCTCTGCCACTGATCTATTTCGGGACTAACCCGCCAGAGCGGCCGGTGAACCTTGCGCAAAGGACCTCTCCCCATCGCGCTAGAAATGCCAACGAGAATGCATTGCGAGGCCATGGCTCATTCCAAGCGCAATATCGGAACCCGAGTCGGCGCGATGAAGATTTCACCGATGGTTTGGGACGTAAAATTCCCTGAATTGTCTTTGGGAGTCTAAGACCTTCACTCTCACTCCTGTTGATTGCGCATCCAATCGGCCAGGCGAGCCATGGGTTCATAGACCTGCTCCCGCAATCCTTCGGCGGAAATCGCCTCTTCTAGCGCACCTTGCATGCACAAAAGCCAGGCATCGCGCTCAGCCGCGCCGATGCGAAAAGGCATATGCCGCGCGCGCAATCTCGGATGCCCCCGTTCGCTCGAATAATGATTGGGGCCTCCGAGCCATTCTCCGAGGTATTTCTTGAGCACGGATTTCACGTGGGCCAAATCAGGGGCGTGCATGGCGCGTATCGTGGCCGCTTCCGGCAAGGTGTCCATGCGGCGATAAAAGGCTTCGACCAGGTTGTCGACGACGGGTTGGCCGCCAATGAGTTCATAGAGGGAGGACATGGGGGTCAATTTAAGTGGCGATACGACCGAACTAGCACCAGCATCGCGACCCAAGGTGCCGGTGCACCCACTCCCGACCCTCACCCTGGGGCGGGCTTCCTTATATCTTTTTCGCTTGTATAAGGCTCGAAAGTGGTTCCATATTAAAGCATGACTATAATATGTTGTCAATTAAACATCCTTATGATAGTTTCGACAATATATGGCCCCAATCTTTCCTAACCGCGCCGGCCAATACCTCCCCCAGCCCACGGGTTACCGTGCCTTTATTCCGGCACCTTTACCCCCCGCTCCTCCTATTACCCTGGATCCGGAATTAACCGAGCTTTTGTCCACAGCTGACCGGGCCCTGGGCCGATTGGACGGCTCGGTATTGACCTTGCCCAACCCCGACCTTTTCGTATTCATGTATGTGCGTAAGGAGGCTGTCCTCTCCAGCCAAATCGAAGGTACGCAAAGTTCCCTGCAAGACCTTTTGGCGGCGGAGGCACAATTGTTCGCCCCCGCATTACCCCGTGATGTGGATGAGGTGGTGAACTATGTGCGGGCCATGAACCACGGCCTGTCACGATTGCTCGAATTGCCGGTATCGGTCCCGCTGATCCGAGAAATTCATGAAAAGCTGATGCAAGGTGTAAGAGGAGGCAAACTTCAACCTGGGGAATTGCGCACCAGCCAGAATTGGATAGGACCGCAGGGCTCGACCTTGGCCACTGCCAGCTTCGTGCCTCCGCCGCATGCGTTGGTGCCGCAAGCCTTATCGGATTTGGAGACCTATTTGCACAGGGTGGGCGGCTTGCCGCCCTTGGTGAAGGTCGCCTTGGCCCATGTGCAATTCGAAACCATTCACCCGTTCCTGGACGGCAATGGTCGTGTGGGTCGCCTGCTCATCACCTTTTTGCTCACCGAACAGGACATTTTGCATAAGCCTGTGTTGTACCTGTCACACTACTTCAAACGCAATCGGCAAGCCTATTACGACCACTTGCAGGCGGTGAGGGAAAAAGGGGACTGGGAGTCCTGGCTGACTTTTTTCCTGCGCGGTGTGGTGGAGGTTTCCAAGGAAGCGGCGGAAACCGCGCGCGCCGTGCTCATGCTTCGGGAATCGCATCGCACCGCCATCACCGAAAGGTTGGGTCGGGCCGCTGGCAATGGGCATAAAGTTCTGGAATCGCTTTTCAATCGTCCCATTGTGGGAGTGAATGACGTGGTCAGCCAGACCGGCACAACCTGGGCCGCCGCCAATCAATTGGTCGCGCGATTTGTCGAACTTGGAATATTGACGGAAGTGACGGGAAATGCGCGCAACCGCCGCTTTCGTTATTCTCCGTATATCGCTTTGTTCAACGAGGGTCAGGACGGCAATCCCTAAACAACACCGCAAACCTCGACGGCTTAGGGCGCCCCTGGTTTCGATAAGGCGGTATCTAAGATCTCGTAGCGAATTTCCTTGCCATTGCGATATTCTCCACGTGAATCCAAATGACCGCTTTCCGTGAAGCTTCGATACGCGCCATCCATTTTACCGGCTAGCAAAAACATTTCCGTCATCAATTGTCCGTTCGGATAAAACCGTTGCCGCCGCAAATATCCATCCGTTTGCAATTCATGCAAGACTCTCGCAATACCTGTAGAATCCCATTCATTTGTATAAGACAAGCTCCTGTCCCAGGTCTTTCCAAGAATTTGCACCCACTCCGATTTCTGTTTCCCATTTGTAAAAAAAGGACTACATGGTTCGTGTCTTTATTCGTTCGAGATTTACTGATAAGGACATCTTTTTTTCGGATTTCGCAATGAGTCTTTTCCAAACCGAAGCCAATATTATCCGGCTTCGATTGGTCAATTCAAAGGCCCCGTTATATCCCGTCGAATCTGCGCGATACCTGGAAATGCATCGAAAGGAGGAGTCGAACACGAAAAATAGGGCCGGAAGAATCAACCGATATACGACCTAAAGTGACTGCACGGTTTGGAGGCGGTCGGTGAAAAGTCGGTGAGGGTGTCGCCGATTCTACAGGAAAAGCCCACACAAACCCAATGAAAAAGACAAGAGAGCTGATCCAATAGCTTGTGCGATGATTCCACATGAGAACATTGTAATTGAAACCACGAATGCCTGCAGGGACTCACCGGAGGGGAGGCGGAAGCCGCCCCCGTATCGTACAGGTTACGCACCCATTCCTTATCGGCCTGATCTCTTCATGGGCCGACCAATCACCGATTTCCCCTTCCATTGGGAACGTTCAAATGCACCCTTGCTGTGAGGAGTGGGGGCGACGGAGGCCTTTTTCTGATTCGCCTTCTTACTGTCGGCTTTGTCGGCGGCACTCTCGTTTTTAGGCATGCCAGAGGGCTGCTCGCCGGAGAGATTTTTATCAACCATGATGTGACTCCAATCGGGAACCTTAGAGGAGGCGAATCCCGCCCCCGTATCCCGCAGGTTACACGTCCAGCTCTTTCACCAGATGCGCGTTCTCTTCGATGAATTTGCGACGGGGTTCGACTTCTTCGCCCATGAGCATGGTGAAAACGCGATCGGCTTCGACCACGTCTTCCATGGTCACGCGCTTGAGCACGCGATTGGCGGGCTGCATGGTGGTCACCGCCAATTGCTCCGGATTCATTTCACCAAGACCTTTATAGCGTTGGATATAAAGCCCGCGTCTGTCGGCGAGGCCGGCCACGATGCGGTCTTTTTCGCCGTCGGAAAAGGCGTATTGCTCGACCTTGCCGGCCTTCACCTTGTAAAGCGGTGGCTGCGCCAAATACAGCACGCCATTGTGAATCAACTCTTTCATGTAGCGGCAGAAAAAGGTGAGTAACAAGGTTTGAATATGCGAGCCGTCGACGTCAGCATCGGTCATGATGATGATTTTGTGATAGCGCAATTTCTCGAAGTGAAAATTCTCTTCGCCGAGACCGCAACCGATGGCTTGCACCATGGTCGCGATTTCCTCATTGGCGAGAATCTTATCCATGCGTGCTTTTTCGACATTGAGAATCTTGCCCTTGAGCGGCAAAATCGCCTGGAAATAACGCTCGCGGCCTTGCTTGGCGCTACCACCGGCCGAATCGCCCTCGACCAGATACAATTCGCATTCTTCGGGCTTGCGCGAGCTGCAATCGGCCAGCTTGCCGGGCAAGCCTCCGCCTTCGAGCACGCTCTTGCGGCGGGCGAGTTGGCGCGCCTTGCGGGCGGCCTCACGCGCAATGGCCGCATTGTAAACCTTGTCGATGATTTTGCGGGCGACATTGGGATTCTCTTCGAGAAAGGTCGACAGCATTTCGAATGCCGCCGTCTCGACGATGCCCTTCACTTCGCCATTGCCCAGCTTGTGCTTGGTTTGTCCTTCGAATTGCGGCTCGCGCAATTTGATCGAGATCACGGCCGTGAGACCTTCGCGCACGTCGTCGCCCGTCAATTCCAAATCATTGGCCTTTTTGTTCTTGCCGAACAAATCCTTGGCTTTTTGATTGATGGCGCGCGTGATGGCGCTCTTGAAGCCAATCACGTGAGTACCGCCGTCCACGGTATTCACATTGTTCACGAAAGAATAAAGATTTTCGGTATAGCTTTCGTTATAGCGAAAGGCTATCGCCAGGGGCATGCCCTGGGCTTCTTTCTCGAAGAAAACCGGCTTGTCCGTGATAGGCTTTTTGTGCACGTCCATGTATTCCACGAAGGCGACTATGCCTCCGGGAAAGCAAAACTCATGATCGCGCGCCGTTTCGCCTTCGGCGACGCGTTCGTCGACAATGGAAATCGTGAGGCCTTTATTCAAGAAGGCCAATTCGCGCAAGCGTGAACTCAGAATGTCGAAGTTGAAAACCGTTTCGGTGAAAATCGTGTCATCAGGCTGGAATAGCACGCGCGTTCCGCGCTGGCCATCCTTCGCTTCGGCGCGATAGGTTCCCGGAGCGACGGGCGCGCCCTGCTCGAAAACCTGAAAGAATTCCTTACCATTGCGCCATACCGTGACTTCGAGTCGCGAGCTCAGGGCATTCACGCAAGACACGCCGACACCGTGCAAGCCCGCTGAAACCTTATAGCCGCCTTCGCCGAACTTACCGCCCGCATGCAGCTTGGTCATGACCACTTCCACCGTGCCGACGCCTTCGGTGGGATGCAAATCGGTAGGAATACCGCGACCATTGTCAGAAACGGAAATGGCATTGCTCTTGGTGATGATCACGTCGATGCGCGTGCACTGCCCCGCCAAAGCCTCGTCCACCGCATTATCGACCACTTCCCAAACCAAGTGATGCAGGCCGCGTCCATCGGTGGAGCCGATATACATGGCGGGCCGCTTGCGCACCGCCTCCAGGCCTTCCAGCACCTTGATGCTGCTGGCGTCATAGCCCTGATCGGACTCCCGATGCTCGGCGGCTCCAAGTTCACTCTGGGCTGCGCCCGAGGTCATGTGAGCAGCGCTGAGAGCGGATGGGTCGATGGGATTGACGGAATTTTGATCGCTGTTTTCCAAGTCGGCTCCTAGCCTTGCGGAAGTGAGGGAAAGCTAGGAAAATCAAGCCTTTTAGTGCAGTCCGAGGAGGCCCTTTTCGACAAGTATTTCGGTAAGTTTTTCGGGGATCTTTTCACCGCATTTTTCGGGGGCTCAGCCAAGCGACTTGGGATTCTTTGCGGGCCTCCGCGAGAGATCTTCGCGCCCCCCAGGTTCGGCCTGTCGAAGCTCGGAAGGATTTCCCTGAAGCTTCGCTGCAAGCACGGTCGGCCTCTCCATCCCCCCACGCAATAAGCCCGCTGGCCGATCCTGACCCAAGCCTTTTTTTTCAGAAGCTTCGATCACAACGATTAGCACTAGGGTTTGCGCATCCGCTACTCAACATGTCAAAACGGTCCGCTTGCTGGCGGACCGGCCGAAAACGCATGTCTGCCAGGAGGGCCTGTGGCGCAGGCCTATGCGTGCGTTCCGTCTACCTAAGGGGGCTTGGACGGAGAAGCCAAACGCATTTCAGCGCATGTACCGAACAGTCTCAAAGTTGTAGCTGTCAAAGCCGCCGGCGAAGGAACGCCCCCCGATTAACCAGATCCGATTCCGGAAAACGACGGCAGCCGCGCCCGCCGCGCCGGTCACCCCATGTTCCGCGGTCCGTGTCCAGCTGGTGGAGTTCTGGCTCACCCAAACATCGTCCAAAGGATACTTATCCATTCCGCGTCCGCCGATCAAGTAACCATTTCCTTCAAACACGACGGCAGCCTGCTCAACGCGACCTATGGCTCCAAATGGATCAACGGCTTTCGTCCAGCTTTTTCCATCATTCGAGGTCCAGAGATCGTTTAAGGCTTCAGTTGGGGCGCCATGTCCTTCGGAGTGGAAACCGCCTGTGACAATCATTTTCCCGCCCAAGGCGAGGGCACAATGGGAATATCGGCCTGGGAATCCGCCGTCCAAAGCTTCCTCAATCCAATTCCAGCCATCGACAGAGGACCAAGCCGAACTCAAGTGGACCTCGTACTGATCGGATCCGGTTCCGACCCCCCCGAGCATCCAAAGTTTTCCCGCGAACTGAAGATAAGCTTCGCCGAACTTCGCGGGCACGTTAACGCTCCCCATGAAGGTCCAATCCACCCCATTCGATGACCTCCAGATTTTCCGCGGGCTACCAATCCCGTATGCCCACAAGTCCCCATTGAACACCACTACCGGGGTCATATTATCGAAGGGGAGCAAATGCTGGGCCTTCGTCCAGACCTGGCCGTCGCCTGAACTCCAGGATTCCGCCAAATCCCCGAAACTAATTGTCGGACCATACCCTCCCATCATCCATAACTTGTCATGCCATGCGAAAGCATTAGCTTCATAGCGGGCGAACCCTGGAATCCCCGGATTCTGAGTCACCCATTGCTTTCCGCCTCTTTGCAGGATGATGAAGGTCACACTATCCGTCGCTTTACCGCCATCGTCATCGCTCACCTGAAGGGATACGGTACGTTCCACCCCTGGCGCATCGGGGACCACGTAAAAGGTATCCGAACCCAGAGAGGGCACGAAGGGCCCGCCTAAACCGAAGTTCCACGCGAAGGTTACGATTTTCCCGAATGCATCTGAGCTTCTGGCTCCGGAAAGGCGCAAGGTGTCCCCCGGGAACACTTTTTGGGTGACCTCACCCGAAAGCAAAGCCACGGGGAGATCGGGGAGGACGTGCACCTGCGCGGTGTCGAGGCCCACTTGGCCGTCGTCATCGGTAACGCGCAGGATGATCCGAAAGTCGGGATCCGAAGAAGCCGGCAAGCGTATGCTCGGGCTGTCGCCAAGGGCCACAAACGCGCC